>JALWTA010000001.1 GCA_027082955.1 Sulfurovum sp.
TGATCACTTTTCCTGCAATGTTGTAAAGTTTGTAGCGAATCGTCTGTACGGTATGTCTCTGCCAGCTTTGTTGCATTGTTTGTCTGAATAGGATAAAAAGGTTATAGGCTAGTGCACCGATCTGGAAGTATAGAGCATTTGCGATAAAGTCAGAAGTAGGCAAATAGTTCAGGTTGAATCCATTCTTGAGTGCCTTGATACGGTTCTCGCTTGTTTCTCCACGTTGTCTGTAGAGTCTGACGACTTCCTGTGCTGTCAGATCTTTATCCTCTGCATTGGTTGCAATGACGCTGTATCGTTCATTGGCAAGTGCAAGCAATTCATCGTTATCAAGAAACTTTTCCATGGTTGGCAGTATCGGAGTTACTTGTCGTTTAACGACAACGATACGAAAGGCATGGTCGGTATGGTTCATTGTATGAAGAAACTCTCCTACCTCTTCTTTTACATGATGATACTTTCCGTCATAACCCTCAAGTATTTCCCACTTGGTGATCTGTTTGATATTCTGGAGTGTCGGTGCATCCAGATGTGCACCGATAAGATAGGTGATATCGTTTTGGTTGCAGTAGTTAAAGAGTTCAGCTTGATAGGAAGCACTGTCTGCACGGACATAGGTGAAGCTTCTGTCTTTGGGCAGTTGGGCTTGGCAGCGTTTGAGGAAAGTCAGGTTGTTATCTGCCGGTGCCATATTCCCCGGTCTGAATTCACTGTGGATCATATAGCCACCGTTGATATGCCCCGTCATCGGGGTAAATCCCGGAAACTCTTTGTATGTTGTCATTGCTATGGACTTATGGCTCTCTATGACCGTAGCATCCATATCCAGGGTGAGTGGTTCATCAATCGATTTCAAATAGCGTTTCAGCAAGGTACGGTTCACGCTTTCCAGAGCATAGACACCTTGCAGTCCTGTGCGTTTTAGCCACTTCCCTACAGTATCGGCTGTTGGCATACGTTTGATACCCAGTAGTGCACGAAGCCCTTGATCCGAAGCGATGGTTCGTACATCTTCAAGGACTCTGCCTCCTGCGTGCAGCATCAGCAGCAGAGGTTGGATTATCTCAAAGGGCTGATAGGCATAATTACTTTTAGGTGCAGGAAAATGATCGTTACAAAGTTTATCAATACCGATCGCTTTGAAATATTCCGCCAACACCGCTTCACCCGCTCTTGGTGTCAGGCGCTCATCGGTACTCTCTACAGTAAAATTTAACACTCCCTGTGTCATACTTTCACTCCTTGGGGAAAGAGTGCACCCGATGGGTGAAAGAATCAAGTGCACTTTTTTCTCTGGTTTCTTCGTATTTTACGACACTCCCGCTTATTTACATTTTTTCTATTTCGATTTTAGGGAGTTTTAGAAGTTTGACATTTAACAAGAAAACCATTATAATAGCTTAGCGCCCATGGCAATACGCTACACCCCAGTAAAATGCAGGTGGAGCTAGCCCATGGGCTTTTTTTTGGAGTTTTTTTATGAAAACATCAACATTAATCAGAGAAAAATATGTGACTGATGCACAAAGTCAAACTTAATCAATATAACAATGACTGGTATAAGCCTGGCAGCAGTATCAGGAAAACGCTATGGTACTTTACCAATATTTTTTTCTTCAAAACGATGTTACCCTTTCCCTCTTCTTTCAAAACAAAACTTTTGACACTTTTTGGTGCAAAAATAGGTACAGATGTGGTTATCAAGCCAAATGTAAATATCAAATATCCTTGGTTCCTCAAAATCGGGGATAACTGCTGGATTGGTGAAGGAGTCTGGATCGACAATCTTACTATGGTAACAATATACTCTAATGTGATACTATCGCAGGGAGTATATCTTTTAACGGGCAGCCATAACTACAAAAAAATTTCATTCGATCTCATGCTAAAGAAGATTGTACTCAAAGAAGGCGTCTGGATAGGGGCGAAGGCTATTGTCTGTCCCGGAGTGACATGCCAAAGCCACTCTGTACTTACTGCAGGTTCTGTTGCGACAAAAGATCTTGAAGCCTATAGTGTATATCAAGGAAATCCGGCGGTGATGAAGCGTAAACGTATCATCCACGCTACGTGCTAAGTTTTTGTATTACGATCAATAACAAAGAAGAACAAATGAAAATATCGGTCATCACCTCAGTCTACAACAATCAAGAGACGATTGCCCAAACCATAGAGTCCGTCCTGTCGCAAACCTATGACAATATAGAATATATTGTGGTAGACGGCGCTTCCGATGATGGTACGATAGATATCATAAAGCAGTATGAAGACAAGATTACTGTTTTTGTCTCTGAACCAGACAAAGGCATTTACGATGGTCTCAACAAAGGCATAGCACTTGCTACCGGTGATATTGTCGGATTTCTGCATTCGGACGATCTGTTTGAAGATGCACATGTGGTTGGGAAAATAGCCGACACTTTTAAAAAGAGGCATGTGGAGAGTATTTACGGGGATCTGATCTATGTCAGACAAGAGGACACACGCCATATCGTCCGTTTTTGGAAAAGCGGTATCTTTACACCCGTCAAACTAAAGTGGGGCTGGATGCCGCCGCACCCGACTTTTTATGTAAAACGTGAAGTGTATGAAAAGTATGGCACATTCGATACAGATTTCAAGATATCTGCCGACTATGACACTATCCTGCGTTTTTTGGGAAGAGAAAAAATATCAACCCACTACATCCCGAAAGTACTTGTAAAAATGCGTATTGGCGGGGCAAGCAACAAAAGTCTTGGCAATATCGTGCAAAAAAGCAGAGAAGATCTCAAGGCTATGAAAAAAAACGGCATAGGACACATTGGCAGTCTATTTATAAAAAACCTATCTAAAATACCTCAATTCTTCTCCACCTAAAACAACACACTGTCAACCCCATATACACTATTGTACGGCTTAAATATATTTTTTGTGCCACCGCTTCACAATATTGTAAGGACGCACCACATAATATAGAAATGTCAGTTTCTCTGGGAAGTTAAAAGCTTCAAAATCTAGCGGCGTTGGCTTGAACAGTGCACTTAAAAAACGCCACCTATTCTTATAACCGTCTAAAAGTTTAAGCTGTAAAAGAGAGATTTTCTTGGTACGTACCTTTGTTTGTAGAGGATCCCCAAAATGCATCTTGAAATAAGTATTGATCTGCTGTGATAGTTTAACCATATATTTTTCCCTAAGTTTCTCGAGGATCACATTCGGCAATGGTGTACCTAACAGTGTATTGCTAAGTGCCAGCGTTCCCAAGACCATTTTACTGCTTCGGGTACGTTCTGCAAGTACAAGCACCTTATCCCAGTCAGGTTGGGACATTGCAGTAATTCGGTCGATATCGACGACCCACTCAAGCCGTTCCCACCGATGCTTGGCACCATGTACACATAAATAGACAAGCATCTCCTCAGGTGCAGGACTCCTCAAAGATGTATGATGTATCATCACCTCTTGGGCATTCTTAAAAAGTGCCATATTCCCCAATTCTGCCATAAATTCTCCGCTGAAAAGCTGCCAATGTACCTCCAAAGATATTAACTTCTCCCTATGCATAAGCACAACATCGTGTGCAATACTTCGATAGGAAGCGAACTGGGCACTGTTGAGCGTGTAAACCTCATCGTACCCTTCCTGTTTCAAAAGAGAAATCGTGCGTTCAAGCATCTCTGGAGCAATGAGAATATCAAGGTCAATATAGCTTCTAAGTGTAATGTCACCATATGCAGACTGTGCCAGTGCCGGCCCTTTAAGTGCCAACATATCAATGCCTTCTTTGGTGAGTAGACTTTCAATGCGGAGCAACTCAGATGTCATCTGCATATTTCTTCGTACAATCATCCCATAAACTGATTTAGCTTTGGAAAAAAACTGCTGTATAGTTGTATTATCAGGTAGTTTGTTCTCATGTACCATTCGATGCAGTGTCGTATAGACAAGCGGCAATACTCCATGATAAAATGCCAAAGAGAGGGTTGATTCTCTATCAAAAGAGGCATCCTCAACATAGCGGACGATCTCATCTTCAGCGCTTTGCCCCAAAGTATATTGGCAGCATGCTGTCAAAAAACGCATCTGTGCACTATTGCCATACATGAGCATTTGCCTCCTTTGTCATGTAAGCACTACTTCAGTTTTCCCCAGTTTTCACCCACACTCATGGAGCATTCAAGCGGTACATTGAGCGGGTAGATCTCTTCCATAGTTTTGACAAACCTGCTGCCGATACGCTCCACCTCCGATTCGGCAATCTCGAAGATCAGTTCATCGTGGATCTGCAGCAGCATACAGGCATCAAGCTTCTCATCCTCTATCATCGTATCGATCTGAAGCATGGAGAGTTTGATAAGGTCAGCGGCACTGCCCTGAAAGACGGTATTGACCGACTCGCGCATAAAAGCAGCCTTTTGCATGCCGTTGGCATTTTCGTAGTCAAAAAAGCGCCGTCTGCCCAGTATTGTCTCGACAAAACCGTCTATCTTCACCTGCTCCTGTATCCCTTCAAGGAACTGTTTGACCGTTGGGAAAGAGGCAAAATAGTTGGCGATGATCTCTTTGGCTTCACTCTGAGCAATACCAAGTTCGTCAGAGAGCTTTTTGGGTCCCATACCGTAGAGCAGTCCGAAGTTAACAGATTTTGCGAAGTTACGTTTGGCTTTGGCTTCCTCCTCACCAAAAAGCTTAACAGCGGTAGCCATGTGGATGTCTACGCCATTTTGGAACGCTTCAAGCAATGCAGTATCCTGAGAAAAATGTGCCAAAAGCCGCAGTTCGATCTGGGAATAGTCGATGCTCACAAGCTTGTAGCCCTCTTTGGCAACAAAGGCACTGCGCACCCGTCTGCCAAGCTCAGAACGTACAGGGATGTTCTGAAGATTGGGGTCTTTGGAACTCAACCGCCCGGTAGCCGTACCCGTCTGCAGGAACGAAGTGTAGATACGGCTTTTTTCATCTGCTTTTGCCAGTTTGAGCAGCGGCTCAACGTAGGTTGAAAGCATCTTCTGGTACTCCCGGTAGCTGAGAATCTTCTCTATGATGGGGTGCTCCCCTTTAAGCCCGTTAAGTACTGCTTCGTTAGTACTGTATCCGGTCTTGGTCTTCTTACCGCCTTTGAGTCCAAGATGCTGGAAGAGTACGACACCAAGCTGCTGGGTAGAGCGAATGTTGAACTCCGTTCCTGCGAGTACGTAGATCTCCTCTGTCAGCGCCTGAAGTGCTCCGCTCAGCTCGCCTTTGAGCGCCGTTAGCCGTTCCTGATCAACCTTGATACCCAAATTTTCCATACGTATGAGTACATTGATAAAGGGGTATTCCACTGTTTTTGCCTCTTTGAGCAGATGTGTCAGCGAGCCAAGCTCCATACGCTTTTTGATTGCTCCGTAAAGCAAGAAAGTCATCCATGCATCCTCTGCGGCATAAAAGGTCGCCTCCTCTATTGCTACAGCAGAGAAGTTCTCCCCTTTTTTGACCATCTCCTTAAATGCCTTCATCTCATAGTTGAAGTACTTCTTCGCCAACGCATCCAGCCCGACTTTACTGCCCGGATCACTCAGCCATGCCATGATCATCGTATCGGCATATGGGATCACTTCAGGCAGGGCAAAACGGTTGTAGAGCAGTGCCAGATCGAACTTGAGGTTCTGCCCGATCACACGGCATGCCATCAGCTTTGAAAGTGCTGCTTTGGCATCCTCTGCTGTAACCTGCTCTCCCACACCAAGGTAATTGTGCGCTATGGGCACATAATAGGCTTGCTTTTCGTCAAGACAGAAAGAGAAGCCGACCATCTCTGCTGTTTTTGTATCAAGCCCAGTTGTCTCTGTATCGAACGCTACCAGTGTCTCTTTGGTAACGCCTTCGAGTACAACATCCAGCTTCGCTTTCGTATCAAGCGTCACCGCTTCAAATGTCAGTGTCGGCTTCTTGGGTTCACTCTCCTTGGCAGAAGAGCTTGGCATACCGCACTCCGGTACAGGCACATTGGCACTCTGCGCCTTTTTGATCGCCTGTTTCATCTCATACTTTTCAAACTCCTCTAACAGACAGGCAAGGTAGTTCTTGTCCTCAAACACAAAACGGCTCAGATCGAGATCGTCATAGACATCATCTCGCATCCGTACCAGTTTGCGGGAGAGAAAGGCACTCTCTTTGCCTTCTAGAAGCAGCTTTTGGATACGCGGTGTACCCGCCTCTTCAATGTGTGTATAGATGTTCTCAAGCGTATGAAAGGTGTTGATGAGCTTTGCTGCTCCCTTGACGCCGATGCCTTTGACACCGGGTACATTGTCTGAACTATCCCCCACAATAGCCTGAAAATCGACAAAATCCTCCGGCTGTACGCCAAACTTTGCGACACATGCCTCCTCATCGACCTCTTTGCGTTTGACCGCATCGTAGAGCACCACCCTGCTGTCATCGATAAGCTGGTAGAGGTCTTTGTCATGTGAGACGATGGTTACTTTCATCTCTTGTGCCTTGGCAAACTTCGTGACAGTTGTGATGATATCATCGGCTTCAAATCCCTCTTTGGAGAGATTGGCAAATCCCATCTGCTCGATCCACTTAATAGCCACAGGCAGCTGTTTGGTAAGCTCTTCGGGAGGTGCTTCACGGTTGGCTTTGTACTCCGGATAGATCTCGTTTCTAAAAGTAGGTCCTTTACTGTCAAGCGCAAAGACAAGATAGTCAGTTGCATGGTCTCTGCGAAGGGAATCGACAAGGTTGATGAAACCTGTCAAGAGCCCAGTTGGAAACCCTTCAGAGTTTCGCAGCGGCGGCAATGCATAGTAGGCACGGAAAAAAAATCCGAATGTGTCAATGATAGTGATTGTTTTCAAGATAGCACCTGTTTTTTTCGTATTTTAGCCTATTGTGTGTTACAGTGAGGACATTTTAGTGCAAGAGAACGATTTTCCTATCACTGTCAAACAGACTAAGTGTTACTGGGTGAACATTCGCTCTTTCTATATTTAAACTTTGGTTTTACGAAAGATTAAGTTGGTTTACCCTATGATATATGTACAATAAAATAAACATCATTTAGATAAGTGCGAAAAAAGAGGGGATAAGGGAAATGGCATCTTCAGTCACAACAGCTATGACATCACAATACGGTACACCGGTAACACCGCTACGGTTAAAAACACGTTCTGAAACACAACGCAATTACATTCATCAGGAAGTGGAACTGTATAAGACACCGTTTTTACTTTTTCCTGAAGGCAAGGAGATGCTTTTTTTAGGCATCTATTTTATCACGGTTCCCTATATTGTCGGCATTCTTTTCCTTTTTGCCTATATTGCACAGTTTGATGTCTCTGTCTTTCGTGCAGTAGGAAACAGCTCTTCGCTCCTCTTGATTTGGACAGTTGGGTATGAGATCATCGCTGCATTTGTGCTCTTGTTGATCATCAAAAACGCTATTGTGTTTACCATAAAAAACAGACAGTAACAGGATACGATACCAATGGATGCAATTGAAGAAACCGCAAAACAGATTGACTATGGCAAACCGATAGCCAAACAGAAAAAGAAAAAACGCACTGTACGAAACAGTACAAGTTATACGCAGCAAGAGGTAGATTTTCAAAAGACACCGTTTCTGTTTTTCCCTCCTGGCAAAGAGATGCTCTTTTTGGGCATCTACTTCGTTACACTCCCCTATATCACTGGTTTGATATTTCTCTTTTTCTTTGTCTCTGACGGAAAAGCATCAGTATTTGGCAGTATTGGAAAGGATGCTTCTTTTTTTCTTGTCTGGACCATTGGCTACGAAATTCTTGCAGTATTCATCCTGCTCATGATCGTGAAAGGGGCGATCATGTTCAGCATCCGGAACAGTCAGAAACGCCGCAGTGGGCGGCCCAAAAAGTTTCACCGTCCCTAACTTAACTTATTACTTGAATTCGCTTTGGCAAGTCCTGCGCTTATGCTTGTATGCCCTGTGAGAAAATCAAACATTCGGGTTGTTGAATAGCTCGTTAGCAAGATACTCTCCTGTATATGAACCTGTCTGCTCATACTCCTCAGCCAGTTTCTCCGGACTTCCTGCTGCAATGATCTGCCCGCCTTTGTTACCACCCTCAGGTCCCATATCGATGATATAGTCCGCATTTTTGACCATATCGAGGTTGTGCTCGATCACCACTACTGAGTTACTCAGATCGACCAGATGGTGCAGGACACCTGTGAGTCTGTCCACATCGGCAAAGTGCAGTCCGGTAGTCGGCTCATCAAGGATGTAGAGGGTACGTCCTGTATCTTTGCGGCTAAGCTCTTTGCTCAGCTTGATACGCTGCGCTTCTCCGCCTGAGAGTGTCGTGGCATTCTGCCCCAGTGTGATGTAGTCAAGTCCCACATCCTTGAGTGTCTTGAGTTTGGCAGCAATGGCAGGAATAGCTTTGAAGAACGCCAGCGCCTCCCCTACACTCATCGCCAGTACATCAGCGATCGATTTGCCCTTGTAGAGTACTTCGAGTGTCTGGGCATTGTAGCGCGTACCATGACAGGCATCGCACTCTACCAGCACATCAGGCAGGAAGTGCATCTCGATCTTGATCTGCCCGTCTCCTTGGCACTTCTCACAGCGTCCGCCTTTGACATTGAACGAAAAACGCCCTACTTTGTAACCGCGCAGTTCTGCCTCTTTGGTCTGGGCAAAGAGTTTTCGTATCTCATCCATGATACCTGTATAGGTTGCCGGGTTGGAGCGTGGCGTACGTCCAATGGGGCTTTGGTCAAGGTAGATGACTTTATCAAGCTTATCTAGTCCGTTGATCTCCACACCGTCAACTTTGTTGACCTTTTTTGCATGATTGAGCAGTTCACGTGCTACGGGAAGCAGCGTCTGAAGAATCAATGAGCTTTTACCACTTCCGCTTACCCCTGTCACACAGACGAAGTTGTGCAGCGGGATGCGTGCTGAGAGGTTTTGGATATTGTTGAGTGTGACGTTTTTGATCTCTATCCAGTCTTTCTGCTCTCTATCGTGCGGATAGCTGATCTCTTTTTTGCCGTTGAGATACTGTGCTGTAAGGGTTTTGGCTTTCAGAAGCTTCTTCTGCTCTCCGGCAAAGACCACCTCACCACCAAACGCACCAGCCCCTGGACCAATGTCTACAATGTAGTCTGCAGCCATGATCGTCTCTTTGTCATGCTCAACGACGATGACAGAGTTGCCCTTCTCTTTGAGTGAGTTAAGGGTACGGATCAGCTTCATGGTATCGCGCTCATGCAGACCAATGCTTGGCTCATCGAGCACATACATCACTCCTGTTAGTCCCGAACCGATCTGCGAAGCAATACGGATACGCTGTGCCTCCCCTCCGGAGATGGTACGTGCATCACGGCTGAGGGTAATGTACCCAAGCCCCACATCATAAAGGAAGTAAAGACGCTCTTTGATCTCCTTGAGGATAGATTCTGCGATCATTTGCTGCTGTTCGCTCAGGTGTGAGAAGTTGGCATCTTCAGCAAAATAGGCGTAACTCTCCTCTATTGGCATATCGATAATATCGGCGATATTGTGCCCCTCGATCTTCACTGCCAGTGAGCGAGGACGCAGGCGGTGTCCCTGACACTTGTCACACACCTTTTCGGTCATATATTCGCTCATATCCTTTTCATCTTTGAACATATCCTGAGCAAACTTCACGACTCCGGGCCACTCGCGCTTGAGCTTGTGGCGTTTCCATGTAAAGTCGACCGTTGAACCGTTGCCGTACAAAATCGCCTTCTGCTCATGCTTCTCAAGCTCTCCATAGGGTTTATGAATATCAATGCCATTTTGCTCACAAAAGGCGTTAAGGAACTTGGTGTAGTAGCTCTTGTTAAAGCCATACATGATCTTCACCGCACCCTTGTCGATGCTCAAATCCGGGTCGATCACCTTCTTAAGATCGATCGTATAGCGGATACCAAGCCCGTCACAGGCGGGACACGCCCCTTTGGGAGAGTTGAAAGAAAAACTCACCGGCTCAAGCGGCTCAAAACTGATCTTACAGTCAAAACAGGCAAGGTGCTCGGAGTAGTGGTAGTCTTTACGATCCAAACCAAGCGCTTCGTGGTTGAGTACCTCTATCTCCATCTGGCCGTAACTCTCTTTAAGCGCCTTTTCGACATCCTGCCCTATCCTGTCACGGCTCTGCTCTTTGACTACCACACGGTCAATGACCACTTTGATGGTATGCTTCTTTGTTTTAGAGAGTTCTATCTCATCATCCAGTCGCACCATTACCCCATCAATCATCGCACGTACGTATCCTTTGTGGCGCAGTGATTCAAGCATATCGGCAAAGGTGCCCTTCTTCTCCTTGACCAGTGGCGCCATAATGACAAGTTTGGCACCCTCCGGAAACTTCAGCACCTCTTCGATGATATCTGCTGCACTCATAGAGGAGATGGGCTTGCCGCACTGGTGACAGTACTGTCTTCCCACACGGGCAAAGAGCAGACGCAAATAGTCATAGATTTCGGTAATGGTTCCCACTGTAGAACGCGGGTTTTTGGAAGTGGTCTTCTGATCGATGGCAATGGCGGGTGTAAGCCCCTCTATCTTATCCACATCAGGCTTTCCCACACGTCCGAGGAACTGCCGTGCATAGCTTGAAAGTGACTCAATGTAACGACGCTGCCCTTCGGCATAGAGTGTGGAAAATGCCAAGGTAGACTTCCCTGAGCCTGAAATACCGGTAATGACCACCAGTTCATTTTTGGGAATCTCAATGTCAATATTTTTAAGATTGTTCTCTTTGGCACCATAGACCTGTATCATCGATCGCTTCTGTTTCAATGTCTTTCCTGTCACTGCCGATACGGCATAAAATCAATCCGCGATTATAGCATATTTCAAACAGAAAAGATCAAACAAAAAACATTTTTCTGACCAAAATCACCAATGAAGCAAGATAAAGTACGACCAGTGCCGCTTTATGATGTCTATCATGGACATGGTCTTTAAGCCAGATGCCAAGGAACACACCAACAAGCGATGCGCCTGCGACAATCAGACCGTTTGCAAAATCGATCGTACCGATCATCATTCGGCTTGTAAATCCGGCAATGGAAGAGAATACGACAAAGAAGAGTCCTGCACTGATGGCTTTTTTGAGCGGATAGTGCAATAGTCCTACCAAAATCGGAGTCAGAATCACCGAGCCGCCGATTCCCAGTGTGATAGAGAAGATACCGATAATCAACCCGATACCAAAGAGTATCCATTTGTTGAGCGTTTTGCTGTGCGAATCATCGGCATGGTTTTTGGAGAAGATCAGGCGCCAAAGCGCAAAGATGAGTATGCCCAAAAAGAGTACCTGTAGCACTCTGTCAGAGACAAAGTGGGTCACATAGCCGCCAAGATAGCCGCCGATAAATCCGCCGATCCCGACAAAGATCCCCTCACCAATGATCAGTGAACCCTTTTTCCAGTTCAGGTAGGAGCCAAAGACTGAACTGAAGACCATCTGCACAATGGAGATACCGATGGCATCTTTGATCCCAAAACCGATCGCGATCAATATCGGCACAAGGATCATCCCCCCGCCGATACCGAAAAATCCGGACATCGCACCGATAAAGGTACCGACAAGCAGCAGTTCTAGAAACATAGGGTTACTCCTCTCATTACAGGAAAAAGATGCCGATCATCAACGCAAAAAAGGGGATCATGGCTGTCATATAGACCACTTTCTGTGTTCTGAGTGCCTTGTAGACACCCCAGAAAAACAGCACAAGCGTCACCAGAAAGATCACGATGAGCGTCAGGTTATTCATCCAGTTTCTCCAGCTCCTCTTTGTAGAGTCTGTCGACCATCTGGATGCTCTCAAGCGCATTGAGGAGTATCTTTTTGGTTGATGCGAGCGGCTTCATGTGAATATTGGTCATCTGCTTGTCGATCGTCTCATCTGTTACCAAATCCATCACCTCTTTTTCAAGAGACGCGACGATTTCATTGATGTTCTTTTCAATGAGTGACATATCCATCATTTTGCCTTTGGACGGAAGACCTTGATAACCTCTTCATTGGCCTCCATGTAGTGTCCGCCTATGAGGTCGATGCAGTAAGGTACTGCAGGGAAAACGGCATCGAGACACTCACGGATAGACTTGGGTTTTCCCGGAAGATTGATAATGAGCGACCCGTTGCAGATACCTGCTGTCTGACGGGAGAGGATGGCTGTAGGCACATACTGAAGGCTCACCGCACGCATCTGCTCACCAAAGCCCGGCAGCAGTTTCTGGCAGACATTCTCTGTCGCTTCGGTCGTCACATCTCTTGGGGCTGGTCCCGTACCGCCTGTAGTGACGATAAGGTCACACTTTTTGTCCCGTGAAAGCTCTATAAGAGTCGTCTCAATGACACTCTGTTCATCGGGAATACAGCGGTACTCATATTCGCACTCGTTAAGCAGATACTCCTTCATTGTATCCATGATCGCCACACCGGAGATATCTTCGTAAATCCCCTGTGATGCCCTGTCACTCGTTGTCACTACACCGATTCGTATCGTATCCATCTGTTATCCTGTCTTCAATAAGATTTTGTCAAGTAAAGTTGTACTCAAAACTCTCTTTAAAAAGCCTAAAATCACCGTCGCTTTAGTAATGTAGTAACGCGGTTTGGGTACATCGGCAAGGATGATGCGGTGTACTACCTGTGCCACGGAGACCGCCTCTTCGTTAAACGGCACTTCACTCTTTTTGGCAGCAAGGCTTTTGGCGTACTTTTGGGCGAACACGGAGTGTTCTATGTCTACATTCTCCCGCAGTTTCTGCATGGCATTTTTGCGGAAGTTGCTGGTGATGGGACCGGTGTTGAGCAGTACCGGATAGATGTTCGTGCCCGCAAGCTCAAGACGCAGCGTATCGGTCAGCCCCTCGATGGCATATTTGCTGGCATTGTAGGCACCACGACCAAAGAGTGACACAAGTCCAAGCACCGATGAGTGCTGAATGATCTTGCCATACCCCTGTTTTCGCATCACGGGGATGATCTGTCTGGTACACTCATGCAGACCAAATACATTGGTCTCAAACTGCTCTCTAAGTACATCGGTACGGATGTCCTCAATGGCACCGGGCTGTCCGTAGCCGGCATTGTTAAACCAGACATCGATGCTGCCCTCTTTCTCAAGCACAGTTTCAATGACTCTCCTGATCTGCTCAGGCTTGGTCACATCAAGCTGCATGGCATTTTCAAAGCCAAGTGACTTCAGCATCGCCACATCTTCCTCTTTTCGTGCGCTGGGGTAAACCGTTACCATCCGCTCCTTGAGATACCGGGCACTCTCCAGCCCTATGCCGCTGCTGCATCCGGTAATGACAATATTTGCCATGATACTACTCCTTAATATGATAAGAAATTATACCCAAATCTCGAAATAGAAATTCATGACTTTGCATCATCATCGTATTCACGGACTTCGCATAAAATCATCGCCGAACCTACGGGTGCGACTTAAATTTTCTGCAAACCCCGTAAATATGAGCATAACGCAAATTCAAAGAACCCTATTTCAAGATTTGGGTTATAGCAGTTTTGTTATGGTAAATAGGTATAATGGTACAAAAAGTAAAGGAGAGAAATGCAGGAAAGTACCCAAAAGAGTGTCGGTTACGGCATGCTTGTCATGGCGGCGGTGGTGATCGTGCTTGCCGGTGTCAAGACCGCTTCGGTGATTGTCGTGCCCTTTTTGCTTGCCCTTTTTCTTGCCATCATCCTCTCGCCGCTTTTCCTGTGGCTCAAGTCCAAAAAGGTACCACAGGGCATTGCTCTGCTGCTGATCGTGCTGCTGCTCTTCCTCTCTGTGGGCACGCTTGTGATGCTCATTGGCAGTTCGGTACAAGACTTCACTCACAATGTCCCCGCATACGAAGCCAAACTGCGTACCGATTTCCGCCATTTTCTGGGTCTTCTTGAGCGCTACAATATGCAGATCCCCAAAGAGGACATTCTTTCCATGTTCGCTACCGACAGCATTATGGAGTACATTGCCCATACACTCAAATCTCTCGGCGGTCTGCTGACCAATTCGTTTATGATCATTTTGACCGTTCTGTTCATGCTGATGGAGATCGGAAATTTTAGCAAAAAACTCCAAAACTCCGGCAGCCTTGGACTTCAGTCACTGCTGAAGGTGAGCGATGACATCAAGCACTTTATCCTGCTTAAGTCCCTAACCTCCGCAGCAACCGGTCTTACAATCACCATAGCACTCAAATTCATTGGCATAGACTATGCCATACTCTGGGGTGTGGTCGCTTTTTTGCTCAACTACATCCCCAATATCGGCTCCATCCTCGCCGCCGTACCAGCCGTACTGATGGCACTGGTACAGTTTGACATAGGCACGGCACTCATGGTTGCCGGTGTGTACCTCTTTGTCAACATCCTCATCGGCTCCATACTTGAACCGCGCATCATGGGTCAGGGACTTGGACTCTCAACCCTTGTGGTCTTCCTCTCCCTGATCTTCTGGGGATGGCTGCTGGGACCTGTAGGCATGCTGCTCTCCGTACCGCTGACGATCATGGTCAAGATCGTCCTCGATGCGAAAGAGGATACACGTTGGATTGCAACGCTTTTGGGGAATTAGTACATTTTGTGCGGCATAACGTGTTTTTTGCTATAACAATTTTTTTGGGTATAATTGGATAGCTTGCTAAATAATTTTAGTAATAAAGGATTCTGTGATGCAAACAATTACATTGAAGCTTGAAGATAAGGTAAGCGATAAATTTTTGTGGCTTTTAAGCCATTTTGACAAGGGTGAAATCAGTATCATTGACAAAGATGAATATGTGAGTGATGACGAATACTTAAGAAGTATTGACGGTATGGTTGAAAGCATACTTGAAGCAAGAAACGAACCCATTGAAAAAGGTGTTACATTAGATAAATTAGAGTGGTAGAATGTATCAACTTGTTTTTATGACCCAAGCCCAAAAAGACGCAAAACATTTAGCCTCAAGCGGACTAAAACCAAAAGCGATGAAACTGCTTAAAATCATAGAAAATGATCCTCTCCAGTATCCACCCGCATTTGAATATCTAAAAGGTGATATGAAAGGTTTAATAAGTAGAAGAATTAACAAGCAGCACAGATTGGTTTACGAAGTTTTTGAAGAAGAGAAAATAATAAAAATTTATCGAATGTGGCAACATTATGAGTGAGATATTAACTTATTCCCACGCTCCCGCGTGGGAATACATACATGAGTTCCGGGTGCAAAGCTTGCCATTCCATACAATCATGCATATACACTCCCATGCAGAGCATGGGATCGAGAGAAATTTTTATCATGTTAATACTGGATTTTTTAGCTGTTTTATGTAAAATGTGTGTATATAATTTAGTTCAATAAAGCAAGATATAATACGGGGAAAAATTTATAAGGAGTAATTTTATGACAGAAGAAGAAAATGAGTTATTTGAAGATAAAGATGAAATTAAAGAAGATGAAGTTGTAGAAATACCGAAAGAGATAAGAAGATTAAATATTGAAACACATGATTATCCAATCAAGGTAATTGTCGAAATGATACAAGATGGAGATATAATATTAAGACCCCATTACCAAAGAGGATTTATTTGGGATAGAACAAAATCTTCATTGCTAATAGAATCTGTTTTATTAAATATCCCTTTACCACCTGTATATTTAGCACAAGAAGAAGATGGAACTTTAAGCGTAATTGATGGTTTACAAAGACTACATACATTTTTAGACTACTATGAAGATAAATTTCCATTAAGAAAATTAGAAGGTGAAGGTTTAGACAATCTAAATAAATTAACATATTCGAGATTGAAAAAAGAATATCCAAAAGCAAAAAGAATACTTGATAGAGGCAATATCAGAACAATAACAGTAAGCAAAGATTCTGATCCTGATATAAAATATGATATTTTTGAACGGTTGAATTCAGGGTCTGTTAAATTAAATGATCAAGAAATTAGAAATTGTATTTTTCATGGAAAACTAAATACATTAATTATGGGGACTTATAATCAAGAAGAACAAAAATATGAAAATGATGGATTAAGAGCAAATAAAATACTCCAAGAAGCAATGAACTTAACGGAGTTACATCAAAGATATTTAGACGCTGAATTAGTAATTAGAATATTAGCAATTATTGAATACAGAAATAACATTGATGAAAAATATAAAAACTCAATGAAGTTATTAATTAATGATTACATGAAGGATAATATATATGCAGATGAAGAGAGATTAGAATATATTAAAAATTTATTTGAAGATACAATTGATAAGGCACATCAGGTTTTTGAGAGTAAATTATTCAAAAGATACCATAATAACGATATCGAAAAAACAATTAACCGTTCAATAATTGATTGTGTTATGAGTAGCTTTGTGGATTATGAATTGAAGGAATTATTAGATAAGAAAGAAAAAATTGTTCTGAAAATGGATGAAATGCTTAATGATACATCATCAAAATATATAGGTACTCTTACAGGTATGTCATTTAAAGATACAGTAACAAAATGGACATCGAGTAAAAATATTTTGAAAGATAGACTAGAGCTTTGGAAAAATAATTTAAATTCAATTATGGATTAAATATGGCTTTTGATGCATATTTAGAGTGTAGAAAAGAGCTTTTTTCGCTGAAAAGGGGATTAAAATTTTTATCAGAGAATCGTGCTTCAATGAGTGATGATTTGTATAATACATTTTCAAATGGAAATATAATTATTTTAGGTACATTATTTGAAAGTTTTATTGAAAATATTTTGCTTGAGTATGCTGATGAAATAACTAAAGGAGTTAATACAAAAAAAATAAAATTCCACACAATACCGAGTGATACACAAAGTTATATATGTAAAAATTTATTAAGAAAATATCACAAACAGAATTTTAAAGAAATGCACTTTGGGCAAGCAGAAACAATGTTTAAAAAATTTATTTTATCATTAAGTGATGATGGATTTATAATTGATGATGAACTAGATAATATTAATAAATTTTCTTTTGGAAAACATGGTGAAATAGAAGTTAAAAAAGTTTTCAAAAGAATGGGTATAAAAGTTGAAGAGAGTTTTGATAATTTTACAGAATTAAATAACTTTTTTGAATTAAGAAATAATATAGTTCATCCTGAAAGCTTAAGCTTAACTCGTAATCCTCCACCAACTAAAGAACACATTGAAAATTACATAAAGTTATTTTTTATTTTTATTAGAATAATCGATGGAAAATTAAAAAAAGAACTAACAAAACTTTGGATCCAATAAAAATCCTACAGGGATTCTTGTTGGATCAACTCGTTGCCTCAACCTACTCCCCAACCGCCCTCTTAAGATCCGCACGTGCGGTAAAATACTCATAATAGCTGTTAACCAGCCCTGCCAGTGACTGGATGAAATCCTGTCTGGCATCTTGCAGTTCTACATAGTCTGAAAGGTCGTTGGTGTAGCGTTTTTGTGCCTGATGGAACTTGCTGCGTGCCTGTTTGACGATCTCTTTGTTGAGAAAAAAGTTCTCACGCATATGCTGTAGGTTCAGATATGCCTCTGTCACCTCTCTTCTGATGGCAAGGGAGGTCTGCTCTTTGTATGCATAGGCTTTCATCACATCGATGCGGGCAGCCTCGGCTTCGGCAGACTCTCGGTATCCGCTAAAGAGGCTCCAGCTCATACGTACACCCGCCTTTTCATGACGCCACATCAGGTCGTCACCGGCAGGGTCGAGTGCTTTTGCGCCTGCCTCGCCGTAGAGTTCAAGTCTTGGCGTGTAGTGCAGAGACTTGCTTCTGGCATACGCTCTTGAGCCCAAAATGTCATGTTCGCTCTGAAGCAGTACAGGACGGTGTTTTTGTGCATACGCAAGCAGTGTGTCAAGTTTTGCCTCATGTTTGGGAAGCTGCCATTTTGTCGGGTCGCTCTGTGCCATGTAGAGTGTGTACTGCCCATGCTCGGGAACCGTTCCCAGACTCTCTTCAAGCAGGGTACGACGCACTCTGAAAAGATAGCTTGCATCGGTCAGCGATCTGCGTGCCTGTTCCATCTGAAGCTTCGCATCAGTCACATCGATGATCGTTTTGATACCTGCTTTGAGATATTTTTGGGCACGGTAGAGATGCTTTTTTTGCAATCGGTAGTTCTTCTCATAGACCCAGATGAGCGTCTTTGCCTTCAAGGCATCGTAGTAACGCTGTTTGACTTCAAATATCTTGTCCGACACAAGTTGCTGCAGCTCCGCACGGCTTGCAGCTTCACTCTCATGTGCCGCTTCAATCTCACCTGCGCTCTTCCCAAAATCATACAGCAGCTGACTGGCGCTCAGTGTACCCTCCAGTGTATCGAGACGTTGACTGCTGCTGTGTCGGTAGTTGTCTTCTTCGCTGTCTGCATGTAACGAAAGTCCCAACTGCGGCAAGCGCTCACTTTCGACCGAGCGGCTGTTCTGGTGTGCACTCTGCACATTGTAGTGCCCAATGGCAATGTCTGGGCTGTGACGCAGGGCAATGCTCACAAGATCGTCTACGTTCAGTGTGGCTGCACACAGCTGTACTGATGCTGCCACTATCCAAACCGCTATCTTACGCTTCATCATTTCTCCCCTACAAATCGTTCACGCATCCGTTCAAACAGTACAAAAAGCACCGGAGTCAGAAGGAATGTCAAGATGGTCGAGAGCAGCATACCGCCAAAGACAGCGGTTCCCAGTGACTGTCTCGATGCCGCACCCGCACCTGTTGCCGTCACAAGTGGCCAGATTCCAAGCAAAAAGGCAAAAGCTGTCATCAAAATAGCCCGCATACGCAGTTTGGCAGCCATAACCGCGCTTTCAACAAGTTCTGTCCCCTTTTCTCTGAGCTCTTTGGCAAACTCCACTACCAAAATGGCATTCTTCGATGCCATACCGATCAGCAGCACAAGCCCGATCTGCGTATAGATATCGTTTAACAGCCCTGCAACCATGTTGGCTCCCAGTGCCCCTGCCATGACCGCAGGAATGGGAAGCATAATGGTTAGCGGTATAATCCAGCTCTCATACTGTGCAGAGAGGAAGAGAAAGACCATCAGCAGCGAAAGCATAAAAATGTACATGGCAGCATTGCCCGCCTCTTTCTCCTGCAGTGTCACACCAGAATAATCAATACCTATACCCGGAGGCAGCTCTTTTTGGGCATGCTCCTCAATAGCAGCGATGGCATCAGCAGAGCTAAACCCTCCAGAAGCATTATGCATACCGTTAACGGCAATACTCTGATAACCGTTGAAATGGGTAATGGTATTGGCTCCGGCCGTTCTTTCTATGTGGACGAAACTGGAAAGCGGGATCAGCACGCCGTCTTTGTTTCTGACAAAATAGTGCTCCAGTTTTCCTGCATGGGTTCGGTACTTCTCGTCAACCTGCACAAAAATACGGTAGGTTTTCGAGAACTTGTTGAAGTCATCGACATAGAGTGAACCCAAATAGCTTCCCAAAACCCCTAGAAGATCGCTCAGATCAACTTGGGCGTTCGCAACCTTGTCACGGTCAATGTCGATACGCAGTTGCGGATAGTTGGTATTGAACATCGTATAGGCGTTGGCGATGCGCGGGTCTTTGTTTAGCGATGCAATAAACTTCCGTGCCCTGCTTTCAAACTCCCGAAGCGGTATACCTTCGAGATTTTCAAGTTTAAACTCAAACCCTCCGGTAGCAGAGAGTCCCGGAATGGAAGGCGGGTTGAAGAGTCTTACTGTAACATCCGAAAGTGTCCCATGCAGTTTTTTTTCGATGCGGGCAATGATATTTGGGACGCTCAACTGCGGTGTGTTTCTCTCATTCCAATCCTTGAGCACAATGAAAATCGTTGCTGTAGAAGAGTCCAATGTCCCCATAATAGCATTAAATCCGTTGATCGTCGTTGCTGCGGCTACGCCAGGGTCTTCTCTTATGATCTTAGCCACACGTTTGGATACATCTTCAGTATCGTGCAGCCTCACACCCGGTTCCAGCGTCACCGAAGCAATGAGCGTCCCCTGATCTTCTTCCGGCAAAAATCCAGCAGGCAGTGTTCTAAACAGAAACCATGTCGCAATCAATAACAGTACAAATCCTCCAATGGCAATATGCCAGTGTTCGATCAGAAAACGTATCACGCTCTCATAGCGTTCTTTAACACGTTCAAGTCCTGCATCAAAGGTTCTGAAAAAAATGTTTTTGCCTCTTATGCGGCGTTTGAGCACCGTTGCCGCCATCGCAGGTGAGAGGGTCAAAGCTACCAGTGAAGAGAGCAGCACCGAAAAGGCAATGGTCATCGCAAACTGTTTGTACAGTGCTCCAGAGATGCCCGGTATGAATGTTACCGGCACAAATACAGCAAGCAATACAAGTGTTGTCGAGATGATCGGTGCAGAGATCTCCTTCATCGCAGTACGGGTTGCCTCTTTGACACTGAGGTCAGGATTTTTCTCCAGATTGGCTTCTACATTCTCCACAACCAAAATGGCATCGTCCACGACAATTCCTATGGCAAGTATCAGTCCAAAGAGTGTCAGGGTATTAATGGAAAAACCGACAGCAAGCAGTGCGGCAAAGGTACCGATGAGCGAAACTGGGATCGCCACAGCGGGGATGATCGTGGCACGCAGCGACTGTAAAAAGAGATACACCACAGCCAGTACCAATATGAGCGCTTCAATAAGTGTCTGTACCACCTCCTCTATGGATACCTCCACAAAACGGGTGGTGTCGTACGTCGGTTGGACAATGATATCTTTGGGGAAACGTTTTTTCAATGCATCGAGTTTGGCTTTCACACGTTTAGCGACATCGAGGGCATTGGCACCGGGAAGCTGATAGATGGCAAGCTGTGCAGAGGGTTTGCCATTGTAGTATGCAGAGGCAAGATAGTTCTCTGCTCCAAGTTCAATGCGTGCAACATCACGTAGTCGTATCTTCGATCCGTCCGAACGGCTGCGCAGTATTACTTTGCCAAAATCACTTACAGCTGACAGCCTCGTTTTCGAAACCAACGTATATTGGAAACGCCCTTGGCTGGTCAGTGTCGTATCTCCCACTTTTCCAAGTGCGCTTTGAAGACTTTGGCTTTTCAGTGCCGCAGCAATATCGTTGACCGTAAGCCCCAGTGAACTGAGTTTGTCTGGGTCTATCCAGACACGCAGTGCATATTTTCTTTCGCCAAGATTCTTGACCTCGCCTACACCGGGAATACGCTTTAGCTCCTCAAGCAGATTAAGTGTAGCGAAGTTGGAAAGGTACAGCAGGGTATGTCGCGGGTTTTTAGAGCGTACCGTAACGATTTGGACAATATTACTCGCCGTTTTTTGTGTACTGACACCTGTTCTCTTTACCATATCCGGCAGACGAGGCATTGCCAGTGCAACACGGTTTTGTACATCCACCGCCGCTGTATCTAGATCGTAACCGGGTTTGAAGTAGACCGTAATGACAGAGGTGCCATCCGATACAGAGATAGACTCTGTATAGATCGCCCCTTCAATACCGTTGAGACTCTCTTCAATCGGACGGGTCACTGTCTCCTCTACCACATCAGCCGATGCTCCGGTATAGCTGGCAACCACTTTCACCGTAGGCGGTACAATCTCCGGGAACTGTGCAACCGGGAGTATCTTCATTGCGATAAGCCCCACGATCACAACAAGAATAGAAATGACCTTGGCTACAACAGGACGGTCAATAAAAAAAAGCGAAAACACAGGCTACGCTCCCTTCTCCGTCTTTGGCTGCATCAAAATAGGTTCGACATGGCTGCCTTCTACCAAGTTTCCTGCAGGCTGCACCAATACCTTTTTATTGGCAAGCGAATCAGGAAGAATGACAATTTGTGTATTGGAGAAAGGTGAAAGAAAGTGCACCTTTTGAAGTGTATTGTTATTATCTACCGTATAGATAAACTCTCCCTCCTGATCTTGGAAAACCCAGTCTGGTGAGATAGCAATGACCGGCATATTTCTATGGATGATCAGACGAACCGTCACAAAACTGCCGGGCAGTATCACCTCTTCTTTGTTGGCAACCTTGGCACGCATAGCTACGGTATCGGTCGTCTCATCCGCACGGCTTGCGATAAACTCTACTTCCCCTTTCAATACGATGGCAGGATTGTCTCTCAGATAGATCTCGACATCGGGGAATGGTTTGGATTTATACTTCTGTATCTCTGCCACTTCACGTGTTGTAGGGAAGAAGTTCACCTGCAGAGCACGCCCATCTACGATAGATGCCAGTGATTTTCCCGGTGTGACCATATTGCCTGGCTTGACAAATTCCTTTCCTATTTTACCATCTATCGGTGCTTCAACATCACAGTAGGAGAGTTTAAGCTTGGCATCTTCTATGAGCACTTTGTCAGATTTGACCGTTGCTTCAAGCTCTTTACGTGCCGCTTCCAACTGTTCGAGTTTCTGTTTGGGTGCAAGCTTCTCCTTGACCAGCGGTGCATAACGGCGAACATCTGCTTGTGCAAACTCCAGACTTGCCTCGTCTTTTTCCAACTGTGCCAATGCACGATTATAATCTGCCTTGTAGTCACGCTTGTCGATCTCGAAAAGGACCTGACCGTCATGTACATACGCTCCTGCTTTGAACATCTGCTTGAGAAGCTCCCCCTCAACCCTCGATGTTACGGTTGCGGTCTCATATGCTTCAGCTTTGCTGTTGTACTCCACCCATATGGTGTGGGGTTCGGGTTTGAGTATTTTTACTTTCACTTTGGGTACGGGTTTTTGCGCAGGTTTCTTTGCTTCTGATTTACCGCACCCAGATACCATCAGCATCACAGTCATCAGGAGTACCGCTGTGTATTTCATTGTTTTTTACCCTCTTTCATTTCTCTATCCGTACGCTCTCGCATATACACTTTAAGTATTTCTGCATGGTCGAAAACCAGTTTCTTCAATGGAACAGCATCCAGTGCATAGACAAATGCCTCTTTCGCATCGTCTCCCGCTTTTGGTTCCCCTTCGGCACGGGCAACAAAGACCGCACTTGCCGTGTGAAAACGCGGGTCACGCTTTGGGTCGGAGAAAATACCAAGCAGCCAAATAATCTGCACATCCAAGCCCGTCTCCTCTTTCATCTCACGTACCAGCGCATCTTCAACCCGTTCACCCACATCTACAAAACCTCCCGGAAGCGCCAGCCCGACAGGCGGATTTTTGCGTGCTATAAGAACAATACCACGAAAGATATCACCGTCATAGAGTTCAATGATACCGTCGGTAGTCAAATAAGGTGTTTGAGGAGTGAAGTGTGCCATTTTAACGCTCCTTTAGGAGGTGTCCGGCATTTTTGAGGTAGTAGGTGATTGTCAGAGGTGCGAAGAAATCAAATGCCGCTTTGGCATCGATGATCTTGTCTTTTCCCCCAAGAAAGACCTCGATGACGGTACCTCGCTGCTGTATCATCCGTATCTTGTCCGCATCCCACACATAGCCAAGCAGCGATTCAAGTTCACTGCGGCTGCCAACGTTTAAAAAAGGCGTCATTTCTTCGTTTGATGGGTACACCACATTTTTCAGAAACTGTGACACATAGGCGTCTTTGTCTGCCTCAAAGTAGCGCAGTTGTGCCCGGGCAAATGCCGGTTTTTGGTTTTGGAAAAATGCAGGAGAGAGCAAAATGAGTCGGTCTACCCTTGTATCTGTCTGCAGCACATACTCCAGTGCCTGTTGTGCACCGTAGCTGAAACCTGCCACACACATCTCACTCTCGATGAGCCACTCTTTGAAAAAGCCCTCCTCTCCCTTGAGGGAAAAACCGTTAAAATATTTCAAGGAGTATCTTCCTGCACGCTTCATGGGTGATGTTCTCGTGTTCAAGCAGATAGGCAGAGACTTCATCAAGTGCCCTCTCAAGTGTTTTCAGAAGGGCTTTGAGCTCAGAGACCACATCTTTAAGCAGTGTCTCCTCCTCTGTCGGTGTGACAATAAAATTCTCCCCCATTGCATACTCATACACCACTTTGCGTACCAGCTCTTTTGCCTGATGGATATCGTGGCTGGCATTGGTAAACTGCTCATTGTAGCGCATCTGTGTCGCAATGCTTCCGGCAAGATAGACTTTGATGCGGTTAAGCAGTGCCGAACGAGAGAGTATCTCGTGCTCCTGAATGGCAAGCCGTGTATTGACAATGCCGATCTTCTCAAACTCCACATCCAGCCATGTGGCAATGAGCGCCTTGGCACCTTGATAGACCGCCTGTATGTGGCGTTCTTCATCGGTAAAACTGAGGATCTTGCGCTTGCCAAGCAGCACTTTCTCTTTCACTGCTTCAAAATCGGAGGTCTCCACCACACTGCGCCCCTCACGCATGGCAAAGATCGCCGCTTCGTTGGTCAGTGTATCGAGGGCTGCAGAGCTGAACCCTACCGTCATGCGCGCGACATGCTCCACATCGACATTGTTGGGTTTGTGTGCAAGGTAGAGTTCAAGTGTCTTCTTTCTGTCTTCAAGATCTGGCAGTGAAATGTGAATGCGTCGGTCAAAACGTCCCGCACGCAGCAGCGCCTCATCGAGCACATCGATCTTGTTGGTCGCACCGATAACGATGACCCCGGAACTCTCTTCAAATCCGTCCATCTCTGTCAGCAGTTGGTTCAGCGTCGCTTCGCGCTCATCGTTGCGCAGCTCACCCCTGCTCTTGCCTACCGCATCGATCTCATCAATGAAGACAATGCTTGGCGCATGCTGCTTGGCTTTTTGAAAAAGCTCACTCACCCGCTTGGCACCCATACCGACATAGATGTGCACAAAGGAAGCACCGCTTTGATAGAAGAAAGGCACACCCGCCTCTCCGGCAACCGCTTTGGCAATAAGGGTCTTCCCTACACCCGGGGGTCCTACCAGCAGCACCCCCTTGGGAAGACGGATATCAAGTTCTCTGTACTTTTGCGGTTCTCGCAAAAAATCGATGATCTCCTCCAACTCCTCTTTGACATCTTTGATGCCGGCGACATCTTTGAAGGTCACATGAGATGTCATAGGTTGAATATGCCCCTCTTCACGTTCAGAACCTGCCGAAGCACGTTCTATCTGCCGAATCTGCTGGAGACGGTTCTCTTTAAGAAATTTGAACAGATACAAAAATGCCCCCACTAGTACCAAAAGTGAGAGAAGATCGTACAAGTGGGAAGTGTCTGTTTTGACCTCTACGGGATATTTGCTGAAAAATGCTTTTTTGTTAATGGCATCCTTATAGACCTTATAGTGTCCTTGCGGTGTAACGATACGTATATACTCCCCGTCAACGATCAGTTTTTCTATCTTATTCTTCACATAAAGTGTATTTGCCTGTTTATGGCTGATCAGAGTATCGGTATCGCGCAAGACAGCAAAACTGAGCAGCAGTACAAGCAGCAGGATCAGTCCGACAATAATACGGAGATTTTTTTTGTTAAGCGTTTTGATACTATAGTTTCGCACGGTTGCCATCGGGGGTCACCTCCACGTCATTTAACAGCACCCAATTGCTGCTGAGATCTTCACTGCTTGCCACTTCTACCTTGTTGAAATACTGATCGAACCCATGAAAGACACCCTCTTTCCCTGATTCAAGCAATACTTCAAGGTTCTCTGTATGCGTACGCCTGAATGCATAGTTTTTTGCATGGATAAGTGCTGTCAGTTCCCGGTGTCTCTCCTTGGCAATATTGCCTCTGATCTCCGGTTTCATAATTGCAGACGGGGTATTGTCACGCTTGGAGTAGGAGAAGGCATGTACATGGGTCAGCGGCAGTTCCTTGACACGTTCCACAGCCTCCTGCCACTCCTTCTCCCCCTCGCCGGGATGTCCTACGATGAAGTCCGTACCCAATGCATACCCGCGTTCAGCAATCTTGTTAAAGAGTACAATATCACTCTCAAAACGGTTACGACGGTTCATCAGCTTCAACATCTTGTCCGAGGTATGCTGAAGAGCGATATGCAGATGCTTCGCCATCCACGGCTCATCCAGAAGCTCCATAAAGGCATCATCTATCTGTATGGGTTCCAGACTGCCAATGCGGATGCGGCGCACCCCTCGTATCATGCTCATCTTTTGCAGCAGTTCTGCCATACTCGTACCGTGGTCTTTGCCGTAGCTTCCGACATTGGTGCCCGTAAGGATGAACTCCCCAAAACCGTTGGCAGCCAGTTTGCGTACCTGTTCAAGTACTGTTTCTTCCCTGTGCGAACGGGCATCACCACGCACAGCAGGGATGATACAGTATGAGCAGCGGAAGTCACATCCCTCCTGTATCTTGATAAATGCACGGCTCTTGCCCACGAACTCCTCTACGATCGTCTCATCGATATGTGCAAGGTCGCCGATCTGATAAAAACGCGTTTCATGCTTGAGTATTTCATTGATCTTCTCTTTTTCCGAGTGTCCCATCACACCGAACACCTTGCCGTCCTCAAAGAGCGACTCTCCCTTGGAGTGTGCCCCGCATCCGGCAAGAATGATCTTCACATCCGGATTTTTACGTTTCATCGAGGAGATGTAATTACGCACCGACGAGTCAGCACCATTTGTCACCGTACAGGAGTTGACCACAATAATGTCTGAATTGCTCTCATCCTGTGTCAGTTCAAACGCTTCAAGTTTGGACATCATCACCTGCGTATCGAACTGGTTGGTACGGCAGCCGAACGTTTTGAAAAAAACCTTTTTCATACCTCATCTCCATCAAATAGTGTCGGCTGCTGTGCCGCGGGTTTGCGTACATCTTTATCGATGTAGATAGACTGTGTCGGGAATGCCAATGTAATATCCTCTTCCGCCTGTATACGCTCGATGATCTCCATAGAGATGGTACTGCGCAGGGTCAGGGTCGCATAGGCATTGGTATGGTACCATGCCGATATTTTAATACCATAGGGTTCGATAAAGCTGTAAATACGCGGTTCGACATTGGTATTTTTCATACTGTACTGGCTTCTGAGCTTATTGAGCTGCTTACGTGTGATTTCAGTATATCCCTTGGCATACTTTTTCGTTACCTCTTTTGCGATGTTGACCGCTTTGGATGCATTGGAATCGAACGTCACGGTAAAGTCTATCCCATCCCAAACGGTTTTAAGCCCGGCATGAGAATAATTGGCAATCATGTCGGTAAAGATGTAGTTGTTGGGCACAAAGATGATACGCCCTGCCCTTCGGTTGTGCATATAGGTTGTTAGAGTGATATCTTCCTGGATGGTCATACGAAGCAGTGAAATATCGACCACATCCCCCACATACTCCATACCGTTTCGGACGAACTTCACCCTGTCACCCACATGGATCGCACCGCCGACAATGATCACGAACCACCCCATCAGCGACATAAACCAGTCCTTGAGCGCAATGGCGATACCCGCCGAGGCAAACCCGAGAATGGTCACCAGATAACTGACATTCTCAATATAGGCAAAAAGCAGTGTCAATAACAGCAGTGTAACAAAGGTAATGTTGAGAAATTTGTTGATCGTATAGAAACGTTCGTTGTCTGACATGTACTTTTTGACAAGGAACTTGATCAGGAAAAGCAAAATCAGGAAAACAAGAATGACGATCCCGATCGTCGTTGCTTTCTGTATCTCTTTTTTGATCTCAGCCTGAAGGTTGAGCTTGATCTCATCGATCTTTTTGGTATAGACACTCTGTGTTGTCTTAAATATCTCTACAACCGGAGTAAAGGTCTCAATCTGATCTTCCGTCGCTTTAAGCGCTTTGACATATGTCGGATTGGCAGGATCTTTCTGAAGCAGTGCCCGTAAGATAAGTGCTTTTTCTTTCAGCTCTTTCATCACAGAGCGTATTGAATGGTAACGCTCATTATACTCTTTCTGGTCATTCTTCAGTTTCTCCTGATAAGAGAGTGCGGCGATGATGGAAAAAGGGTTGCTCACATGTGGTACTTCACCGATATCCGGCGGTTTTAGAAACTTTTTAAAAGGGTCTTTCTCATACTCTTTGAGCAGCTGCAGTTTGCCTTCCAGTATCTTTTTCTCATTCTTCAGTTTTTCAAATATTTTTCTCTGCTCTTTGTTCAAAAGCCGTTTTTGGCTGAAGGCTTTAAGCTCGTCGATCTTCTTGTCAAGTGCGGCTTCTTGAATCTTCAATTCTTTGTAAATGTGGTAGTTGCTGTATATCTTTGACCAGATGTTGTTATCGAGCAGTGCTTTGTCAAGCCGTTTCTCTTCACTGACCAGTTCACGTATACTCATCCCCTCGCCATTCATGGTGATACGTTTTTCCACAGGTACGGTTGCATTTTTGCCATGGTCCAAAGCAGCAGGGGCTGCCGCCAAACGCGCTGTTGCAACCAAGGAAAGAACGGCGACAAGCAGTATACGCAGATAACGCAAATGCATCATTGCACTCCAAAACGGCGCAACACTGATTTTACTACATCACTTTCAAGCCCCTCGACAATACGGTGTGAGCCGATACCCACAGGGAGAATAAACTTGATACTGTTATGCGCACTCTTTTTGTCAAGGAAAAAGTGTTCGTAAAAATCATCGATATCTTGTATGCTATAGCTGGTCGGTAACCCTGCACGCTCCAGCAGCGCTTTGACCTCATCGGCTTCAGAGGGTTTCATCATGCCAAGCTCAACTGCCAATGCATTTGCCATAACCATGCCTATGGCAACCGCTTCACCATGCAGGTAGGTAGTGTAGTTCGTTTCATTCTCTACCACGTGTCCAAAGGTATGCCCGTAGTTCAGCACAGCCCTGATACCTGCTTCCTTTTCATCCTGATTGACAACCCAAGCCTTAAGCTCTACACTGCGCCGAATCGCCTCTTTTAGCTGCTCCGTATCTTTCAGATCGGCAAATTGGAGAAAGTTGAAGTAGTCTTTGTCGAACATCACCGCCATCTTGACGATCTCGGCAAAGCCGGCAGCAAACTCACGTTCGGGAAGTGTATCTAAGAACGCAGGGTCGATGTAAACTGCTTTGGGCTGATAGAATGCCCCTATCAGATTCTTGCCGTACTTGTTGTTCACCCCGGTTTTGCCGCCCACACTTGCATCGACCTGGCTCAGCAGTGTCGTAGGGATCTGCACAAAATCGATTCCTCTCTGATAAAGACTCGCCGTAAATCCGCTCATATCACCGATCACACCGCCCCCAAAAGCGATAAGGAGCGATTTTCTGTCAAGTTTCTGTTCAAAACATTCATTGAGGATATGCTCCACCGTCTCAAGCGTCTTGTACTGTTCTCCGTCAGGAACTGTCACCACATGCAGCTGTGGTGCTTCTATGTGAGACAAAAGCGTATCAAGATGCAGTCCGGCAACGGTCGGGTTGGTCACGACAACGACTTTGGTATGGTAAACAAGTTTGGGAAGTGCATCGATGGTAATATCATATTTTACCGGTTTGGACGGCTGCAGTTCAATTGGGACGATCATCGGGAAAACCTTGAAATATATAAGATAATAATGTGCTTTATTTTATCTTATATGCCCTTAAGAACAGCCCGCTGGGGCTGATGCCTCCTCACTGGCAGCATACGGCACAAGCAGTTTAGGATGTTTTTTGGAGGTAAGCAGAAAATCGCGAACTCGCGTTGAAATGAATTTCCAAAGTCCACCTGTATGCATTGTCTTGTCAAACGGTGCGATCTGCAGCACATTTTCCATAGACCCCAATTCTCTGACAGGGTTTGCTACCTGCTGTTCGATATGTATGGTCATATTGAAAATATGCGACAAGGTCTCATAATGTTCTACAATCATCTGTTTGCTTTGGAAATCCCCTTCCGGATCGTAATCACACAGACACATCTCCAACCCCAGTGTCTCGGCAACATCGAATGCAGTGGAGGAGATGGACTCCATTTTTCTGTCATCGTTTTCCAACAATATCACTGCCCGTTGGATATTGTAAAGCAGTCTGTCACCGAAGAGATAGACCACTTTCCGAAGCACATAGAGCGTCTGCATGATCTTCTCATCCACGAAAGCGTCCCTGCTGCATAGTACAAGCCCAATATCGTACTCTTGCACATCATACTCGATCAGATGGGTGATCTCAGCATCATCGTAACAGACCGATATAGTCACCCTGTCCGATTCATAGCTTTTGATCTCATCAATCAGTGCAAAATTGTTCGGATAGAGCAAACGCACAAAAAGCTGTTTCTCTTCAAGCTGCTCAAGCATGTAAATGCTCTCTTGCAGATAAAGCAGCGCATCTTTCTGGTCATTCCTAAAATCTATAAGAAGGTAGAGGTCTTTACCAAAAGGCTCAGGGAAGAGTCCGATACGCTTGTTGATGGTGCGGTATATTCCCTCCAAAACCATTGGTTTTCCCATGACAAGCAGTATGTCATTGGGAAGAATAGTCGTGGCGCTGGTAGGCAGTATCTGTTTCTCTTTGCGATAGATCGCGGCTATTTTCCACTTACGCTGCAAAATGGAACCGACATGTCTGTAAGCATAGGTGCTACCGAAAGGTACATGTATCTCCATGATCTCACCGCGCCCAAGTCCGACGTTCTGGGCAATCACAGGAACATTGGGAAGCTGATCGTACAGGTGTGACGCAATGAGCTCATCGCTGTTGATCACAGTTACATTCTCTTCATCACGTCCCGCTTGGGGATCATCCCACTGATTGACAAAGACCACTCGTATTCTCTCTGCTACCAAACGCACGTTCTTAAGGGTGTACAGGGCATCTTCGCGGTTTTCCATCACAATGAAAACATGGCTGAACGTCACTTCGTCCATGATATGCCGGATTCTTGCATAACTTGTCGGATCGGCTTTGAAGAGCGTAATGTTTTTTCCCATCTTCTCAGGTGTAACCCCTTCACGAAAGCAGGTCACATAGTAGCGATTCTCCGCGACCCGTTTACGCCCTATCCATTCTACAAAATGTTTGGCAATGCTGCCATCGGCAAGTATCAGTATGTTCTTCATTTATGCCCTAATGCGATATAATCTCTCACTTGATTTAAGAGGATATTATAACACAATGCAATTTCAGATAGATAAAACCGACGGCAACGCCAGAGCCTGCACCATCAAAACCGCACACTCTACCATACAGACACCGGTATTTATGCCTGTAGGTACCGTCGGTGCCGTCAAAGCACTCGATGCAACCGATCTTGAAACCTTCATCAAACCGCAGATCATTCTTGCCAATACCTATCATATGTACATTCGCCCGGGGGATGATGTGGTTGCCAAGATGGGAAAACTGCACGGCTTTACCAAATTTCCCAAAAGCTTTTTGACCGACAGCGGCGGATTTCAAGCCTTTTCACTGAGTGACAATGTCAAGATAGACGAAGGAGGCATCACCTTTCGCAGCCATCTTGACGGGAGCAAACACTACTTTACGCCCAAAAAGGTCATAGACATCCAGCACAACCTCGGCTCGGACATTATGATGATCCTTGATGACCTTGTCGCCCTGCCTGCCACACAGGAACGCATCGCTGAGAGTATTGAGCGTACGACACGCTGGGCACAAGAGAGCATCGACTACTTCCGTGCCAAACAAAAGGAGGGTATCGGGGTAGATCAGAATATCTTCGCCATCATACAGGGCGGTACCGATAAAGCCTTTAGAGAGAAGTCTGCCAAAGAGCTGTGTGCAATGGATTTTGACGGTTTTGCCATCGGCGGACTGAGCGTTGGAGAGTCGAACAAAGATATGTACGAGACGGTTGCATGGATCACCCCATTCATGCCCAAAGAGAAGCCGCGCTATCTTATGGGTGTGGGTACTCCGGAAGATCTGGTAGAAAACGTTTATCGCGGGGTAGATATGTTCGACTGTGTCATGCCCACACGCAACGCCCGTAACGGAACGCTCTTTACCTCTTTTGGCAAAATCAACATCAAAAAAGCCTGCTTTACCACCGATGAGTCACCCATCGACCCAGAGTGTAACTGTATGGTGTGCCAAACCTACTCACGCGCCTACCTTCGCCATCTCTTCAGAGCCCGTGAGATCACCTACTTCCGTCTGGCGACCATCCACAACCTCTACTACTATCTTGATTTGATGAAACAGATGAGAGAGGCGATCCTCGAAGAGCGGTTTGAGGCGTTTAGAAAAAGATTTTACGAAAAGCGTGGCACAACAGCTCCGTAACATATACATCGATTTACAAAGGGTACTTCTAATACAGAAACCCAAACAACCACAGCGGTATTTTATGTTGAAATCCTACTTCAATACCATCTGAGACCACAAAAGCGTTGTTCAAATCTTTTATCTGTTTGAACCCTTTATCCTTTCCCCCAATCTCGAATGTATATTGTCCATCCACCACAAAATCTCCTTTTTTAGGATAACTCAGTGTATGACCTACTGATAGCATATTCAAAAAAAACTCTTCTCTTATAGTACCTATTTCGCTTTCTTGACAGTAGCAGTTGTTTAGGTTTGGATTGTTCAAATAGAGCTTTGCAGGTTTTGAGAATATGGTATCACCTTTGCTTTTTGCCTCAAGCCGGCTAAAGATATTTCCCAACGTCAGGTAATGTATATACTGATAGAGTGTTTTTCGGTTGATGCCTATCTTTTGTGCCAATGATGTAAGATTCAGCTCATAGGGTTTAGAGGCACAGATATAGGCAGCCAACTGTTTAAGTTTATGAATATTTGAGGGCTCAATATTGAAAATTATAGGCAGGTCACTCTCTATGACAGTATTGATCGTCTCTTCAAGTTTGATGCAGTAGTTCTCTTTTGCCTCAAAATAAAACGGGTAATACCCTACACGCAAATACTCTTTAAAATGTTCAAGAGGTTTGATCTCTCTTACAATCTCTTTAGCAATTGAAACATGATTATCTAAAATTTCCTGAAGGGAATAGGATGAAAATGCTTTACCAAGTTTGAATGCTAAAAACTCTCTAAAGCTGAGCCCTTTGAGTCTATATATCATCGCTCTTCGGCTCAAATCGGCTTTTTTATGCTCAAAAACAATAGCACTGCTGCCGCTAAATATCACCTTAATATCCAAAAAATCATAAATCTCCTTTAGCTCCACTTCGAAATCTTTATATTTGTGTATCTCATCTATGACCAAGACTTTCCCGCCGATATTATAAAAATCTTCCGCTATATCAAAGAGTTTCATGTTGCTTGTGCTAATGCTGTCTACACTAAAATAAAGTTTTTTCTCTTCTTCGATATCGAGTGCTTGTAGATACTGAAGCAAAAAAGTTGTTTTACCAATTCCTCTTGCTCCTATGAGACCGATAAGCCTTTCATTAAAATCTACCACATCAAAAAAATATCTTTTGTACGATATATTGTCTAATTTTTTATAGATATATGCCTGCTTTCTAAAGAGTACTTCTAACATAATTAGCCTTTTTGTATAGTATAAACAACATTATTATATATTTTTGTTTCTTAAAGTATTTATTTTAAGAAACAATGATAGATTTACCTGTTATGCTATATTATATGGCAATACTAATCATAAGGTATACAATGATTCCCTTTAATAAACTCGGATGGGCATTTCACCGTTTTGGCAAGCGTATTTACCCGCAGGAGGTACGCCAGAATCTCTGTTATTTTCTTGACACACTCCCACCAGAGGCAAAGGTACTCGATGTCGGTGCAGGAACTGGAGTACTGTGTGAGCTTTCATTGGCATGCCGAGATGATCTTGTATTGAGCGCTGCTGACCCTGCTGAGGGAATGCTCCAATATTGTAGAGAGAGTGTACATACAGTGGTTGCACCTGCTGAGACACTGCCATTTGACAATAACAGCTTCGATGGTGTGCTGATGGGTGAAGCACTGCACCATTTTCGCAATGTCGATGCAGCACTTTTGGAAATAAAGCGCATACTCAAACCAAACGGGATGCTCTTTATCTATGATTTTAATCCCAAAAAGTTCAAAGGTGCATTCATTGCAAAAAGTGAAATACTTTTAGGAGAACCAGGCAACTTCTTTGTACCCTCCGAACTTGCAGAAAAACTCTCATCCTTCGGCTTTCAGGCAACAATCCAACAATATGGATACCGCTACACCGTACATGCAAAAAAAGGGAAATAAAAACTGTGCCTCTGCCGCGCACAAAGTGACCTCCTAAAAAGAAAGCTCTTCAGTCGCGGCATCGACTGGAAGAAGTTGACCTGGTGTTCTACGATCTTGAAAAGGTTACTGTCTGCGCTTTTTTTCAAGCAGCCATTCACGCGCCTCTTTTCGCTGGGAAAAGGGGAAATGTCTGATTTCGGCAGAGACAAAGTGCGATGCAATCTTTTCTGCAAATTCTCCTACAGGCGAGTCGGTCACAAATGCCAGACGCTTCACCTTTTTATGATGGTTGCGAATAAAGTGCAAGTGTTCCGTCAATGCGGCGAAATCTTTCCATCCCGGAAACGACTCTACCGCGATGATAATGCCTGCAAGCTTTCCATGCTCAGCGATAAACGGGTCGATTACTTTCACTGCCGTTTCAAAGTCTGTCGCAGTTAAAGCACCATCCGGTTCCAGTGTTACAATCGCCTTTTCTTTGTCAAGGGTAATACTCAGCATCGGTTTCCTTTATCGATTGTGATAGTCTCCAATAGACATCATAACAATATCTAGCTAAAAATAAAATAATTTTATATTATTTTTATTTATTTTTTAACATAAGGAACTTTTGCTGATGGGGTATTCTGGGAAGTTTTATGCAGATGTACATCCTGATCATCAAAGAAAATATCTGCCTTGAACGACTTGACTACCCTGCGTTTCTCCACCCCGCCAAGAAAGAACGCTTCATCGACACGCACATCCCATGCATCGAAGGTGCGTATCACCCTCTCAAAGGTTGAAAAATCCCTTGCGGTGATCAATGCCGTTTTGATAGGTGCCTTTTCCATAGGAAAACGCTGCTGTATCTGAGAGATGACTTTCAAAAGTTTGGCAAAAGGACCTTTGGGCAGCGGATTTTTGGCATTTTTGCGTTCATGCTTCAAAAAGGCTTCAAGTCCGTGCTTTTGGTATATCTTCTCCGATTCGTCCGAGAAGAGTACGGCATCACCGTCAAATGCGATGCGGACATCTTTTCGCTTGCCTCTCTTTTTGTATTTTTTGGGGATGATACGTGCTGCGGCGATCCCCTCGTTGATCGCCCTTTGGACATCCTCTTCGTGGGCTGAGAGAAAAAGATCGACATCGAAAGCTTTGAGATAGTTGCTAATAGGTGTACCCGCTGTCCAGCCTGCCCGTTCGATGTCAAGTCCATACTTCTCTATGGAGTTGCGTATCCGCAGTCCGGTGGCGGCATTGTTGCGTGAAAGGACGATCACTTCAATGAGCTTGGCATCAAACGCTTTGTTGATGCGCAAAATATTACGTACAAAATCGAAAGCCGCACCACGTTTTAGCACACTGTTTTCATGGGCTATTTGATAGCGGTAATACTTCTCCAGCCCCTTTTTCTCAAAAAGCCTGTTCTCCTCTTCCAGATCGAACAGTGCACGCGAAGAGATCGCGATAACCAGTTTGTTCTTCAGATCGTATGCCATGTTCTACTCTTTTTTTCCATAAGTATAACGTGCTATAATAAAATAACTTAACCAAGGAGCCCTTACATGAGTTTTGGAAATATCGTATTATTAATCATTCTTGCCGTCGCAGTTTATCTCATTGCTATCTACAACAAGCTGGTTTCACTGCGTGCCGGTATCGATGCGGCATGGTCGGACATAGATGTACAGCTAAAACGCCGCTATGATCTCATCCCCGCACTGGTTGAAACGGTAAAAGGCTACAAAGACTATGAAGCAGGTACACTTGAAAAAGTCATCGCCGCACGACAAAAGGGGCTCAGTGCCAACAGTGTCGAAGAGAAAGCCGAAGCTGCCAATATGCTCAGTGGTGCCCTGGGAAAACTCTTTGCACTCGCAGAAGCCTACCCTGACCTCAAGGCAAATACCAATTTTCTCAAACTTCAAAATGAACTGAGCAGCCTTGAAGAGGCGATCCAGAATGCAAGACGCTACTACAACGCCATTGTACGTGACTACAATGCAAAGATTGCATCCTTCCCTGACCTCTTTGTCGCGCAGAAGTTCAACTTCACCAAACGGGATTATTTTGAATTGGATGAACAGGAGGCCGAAGCGGTCAAACAGATGCCAAAGATCAGCTTCTAAATGTCTGCCATGCGTCTGCTTGTTGGGCTGCTGCTTCTGACCCTCGGACTCTTTGCCGAGAGAATCGACCGGTTCGGTATCGATGTTACCATTGAACAAAGCGGTGAACTTGCCGTTACAGAAACCATAGACTACAACTTTGAAAACCTGAGCCGCCACGGCATCTACCGCGATATCCCCTACCAAATAAAATATGATGGTGTTCTGAAAGATATCGGGCTGTATGGATTCAGTGTCACCATGGACGGTACGGCTGTGACATGGGAAAAACGTACACTCTCTTCCAGTCACGCCGGAAGGCTGCTACGTCTTAAAATCGGCAGTGCATCTGTCTACCTGACAGGAAAACATCGTTATACCATCTCCTACCGTGTCAAACTGGGAGTACTGCCTGCAGCGCAGAACCCACAAAACGATGCTGTTCGCTGGAATGTGGTAGGCAGCGGCTGGTCCATCCCCATTGTCAATGTCATCGCCCATTTCAACTTGCCTGATGTATTGGACAGATCACATATCGCCCTTTCAACATACACTGGAAAATATGGTGCGACAACTTCCACAGCACGTACCGACTGGATAAACGACAGAACACTGCAAGTCTATGTACCCAAACTCGCTCCACATGAAGGTGTCACTGTCGAACTGGCATTCCCTCGCGGTCTACTCAAACAAAACGGTATCGACAATGTGACCCCGACACTAGCAGAAAAGTTATCGGTGCACTGGCACTGGGCAGCCCTGTTTGCCTACCTGCTTTACTTTTTAAAAACCTTCAAGTCCTATACCGGCTTTGAAGACAAACGTGCGGTGGCCGTCAGATATCTACCGCCTGAAGGGCTCAGTGTACTGCAGTCTGGACTGCTTCTTGACAAACGTGCCGACGATAAAGATTTTGCCGCAGCAGTCATTGAACTGGCACAGCAGGGCTATCTTGAAATAAAACAGCAGAACAAGAAAGAGGATCCCGTACTGGTACGTACCGACAAACCCGTAGACACACTGACCCAAAATCAGCGCTATCTGCTTGAAAACGTTTTGTTTCCAAACAATAAAGTTTTTATCATGAAGCGTGGTTCTGAAACACTGGCACAACGCTTAAGAAACGGTTTTGCACATATTAACGAAAATCTTTACAACTGGGCTGCCAATGAAGGGTATATGAGCGAGAATCCCCAAAAGACCCGAAAGGATTTTCTGCTCAAATATCTGCTTGTACTCTCCCCTCTGATTGCTGCTGTAGGCTATACGCTCTACAAACAGGCAGGTGAATCGGTTCTGATACTGGTCTTTCCTGTGGTTTTTGGTGCGGTAGGCATGGGACTCTTTTTCCGCCAGCCTTCACTCATTGCCAAACTGCAGGGACTCATCTTTGTCATTGCAGGAGCTGCACCGCTTCTGATAGGCACACAAAACGGTTTAAACCTCAAAACACTGCTAGCAGGTCCTTTTGGGGTATTGCTGATACTGCTTGCAATCCTCTTCTATTACTACCGTAAGGCTGGTCGCTTTACACAAAAAGGGGCATATGCACATAAACAGCTTATTGGACTGCAGGAGTTTGTCAAAAGGGTCAAAGAGGATGAGATCAAACGACGGCTTGCACTCGATCCGCTCTATTTGGACAAAATGCTTCCCTATGCCATGCTCTTTGGCTATACAGACCACTGGTTAAAGTTCTATACGCTCATGCAGGTCGATACCCCCTACTGGTATCATGGCGACCTCTATTCACTGCAACATTTTGGTGACAATATGCATAGTGCTGCTACACCGCCTCAGGCAAGCGGTGGCAGTGGTTTCTCCGGCGGTGGCGGCTTCTCCGGCGGCGGTGGCGGCGGTGGTGGCGGCGGAAGCTGGTAACACCTAAGCTGCTTTTGCTACAATCGCATCCAAAAACGGAGCATGTGTTGGAAACCCTTTTTGTCTACGGTACACTGATGCCAGGCTGCCCTAATGGGCATGTCCTTGAGAATATTGTCGGAAAGTTTGTTCCGGCAACGGTCAGAGGCAACCTGATCGGTGCGGGCTGGTCTGCCTCCATGGGCTACCCCGGCATCAAACTCGACCCCGAAGGTGACATCGTACACGGATACCTCTTCTACTCCCACAACCTATGTAACCACTGGGACTACCTCGACACCTTTGAAGGAGAGGAGTTCGTACGTGCGGAAGTGACAGTGGAACGCTACGATGAACTCGATGTCGATACGTTCATCTATGTGCTCAAAGAAGAGAAAGAACACCTTGAGGAGTAGCCTGTGTACCCCATGAAAAAGAAAGAGAGACTCTACATCAGTGACCTTCTGGAAGATCCTGCATTTACCTACCCCTCCTACTATACGCTCTCCTCTGCCATGATGAAAAACGAGATGCTGCACAGTGCCATCATTGCCCTGCACAGTTTTGATTTTTCCTACTATGAGGTCCCAAAAAGCTTCGATGATGTCTTTACCATGTTTCAAAGCGGTACCTTTCCTATCTTTAAAGAGAAGTATATTGTCGGATATTTTGGCGGGAAGATGATGTATCTTGAAAGTAACGGTTGGAAAGGTATGCCCGCTACAGAAGCACTATTCAAGCTGGAAAACTGGCTTGTATATTAAATAAGTTACACAAAAAACAATTATTATTTTTCAATTAAGACAAATTTTATCTTATTTAGGTTATACTACGACATATCTTAGGTATCGACAAAGACTTTTTTCATTCTTCCTCCTTTTTAAAAGTTTTTGTTGTATCGACTACCCTCGTACATGATCTATTCTATAGCCGTCGGTACCTAAGATTACTTTTTTACTCCAAAATCCCTCAAAACCACATCTTTTTCAGCTAAATCGGACAAAACCTATCTTTTTTTCAAAAAACCTGCTATAATGCGGCACTTTTCTGCAAGAGTGTACTGAACTCCTTTATTTGAGACACACTGTCTCCTCTATTCCACGCTTCAAACGTGTGACACCAGTTTGGTATCGGTTGCATAAAACAGGGTTTTACGCCTCTTACATACCGTTGGAACTTTCCAAACGAAGCAAGACAACTTCAACACCGACCATTTTAACACAAAGACAACACATGACATTTTCAGATTTTAACCTCAAAGATACGATCCTCACAGCAGTAACCCAAGCAGGATTCAAAGAACCAAGTCCCGTACAGAAAGAGGCGATCCCACTTGTGCTTGAAGGGCATGACATGATCGCACAGGCACAGACAGGAACAGGAAAAACCGCAGCATTCGGACTGCCTATGATGAGTATGATGAAAGCAGACGGTTCGGTCGAAGGGCTTGTCATCGTACCTACCCGCGAACTTGCAATGCAGGTGAGTGACGAGCTTTACCGTTTTGGTAAACTCTCAGGACTCAAAACCGCAACCGTTTACGGAGGTACCGCTTATGGCAAACAGATCGAGCGTATCAAACAGGCTTCCATCGTTGTAGCCACTCCGGGACGTTTGCAAGACCTTCTCATGAGTGGAAAGATCAAGCTCAACCCCAAATTTGTCGTACTTGATGAAGCCGATGAGATGCTCGATATGGGCTTTCTCGATGAGATCAAGAACATCTTTACCTTCCTGCCTAAAGAGCGCCAGACACTGATGTTCTCTGCAACCATGCCTAAAGGTATCAGAAGACTTGCAGAGGAGATCCTTGAAAATCCCAAAACAGTTTCCATCACCAAGTCTGAGAGCACAAACTCCAAAATCATACAATACTACTATGTAGTACAGGAACGTGAAAGAGACGATGCACTGGTCAGACTGATAGACTATAAAAACCCGGACAAGTGTATCATCTTCTGCCGTATGAAAAAAGAGGTTGACAGACTGGTTGCCCACCTTACCGCACAAGGCTTCAAGGTCAGCGGTCTGCATGGCGACATGGAGCAGAAACAGCGTGAAGTGACCATCAGAGCCTTTAAAAGCGGTGGTATAGACATCTTTGTAGCAACCGATGTGGCAGCACGTGGACTCGATGTCAATGATGTTACCCATGTCTTCAACTACCACATTCCGTTTGATTCAGAAAGCTATGTACACCGTATCGGACGTACCGGACGTGGCGGTAAAAGCGGCGAGGCGATCACATTGGTCAGCCCCAATGAGCTGCGTACCATCAAACGCATCGAAAAAGATGTCGGTGCAAAACTCATCACACAGGTCATCCCTACCCGCATAGAGGTACAGAACAGCCGTCAGGATGAGCTCATTGCCAAGATTGCCAATACACAGATTACCGACAACGCCATTGAACTGGTCAAGACCCTCCAGCACGATCTGGACATTGTTACCATTGCACATCTTTTAGCAAGTATGATACAGAATGACAATGCGGTAAAAGGAAAAGATATTATTGGTCTTGGGCTTGAAGAGGTAGAATTGCTCATAGAGCGTGCCATGCAGCATAGAGGCAATGACAGAGGCAGAGGACGCGGAAACTACCGTGGCGGAAACCGACGCAGAAACAGCGGCGGGGGCAACAGAAACAGTCGTAACGGACGCAACAGCAGAAACGGTGGAAGAGGCAGTCAGAGAGATTGATGCCATAAGTTCTGTTTCAAAAGCAGAATATTTAAATGATATTTATTTTCCTTTAATATTTTTTATTGTACCATTAGCCTAAGAAACAGCAAAGGAGAAGATAATGAAGTTTATGAAAATGGCGGGTTTGTCTATAATGGCAACTTCGTTGGTACTGGGTGCTTCTGGGCTTGCACAAAAGGCACAAAATGCTGGACTTAGGGCAATACCTTCCGATAAGGCGGCATTGGCAAAGCTGACCGATCCGAACAAGACAGTTACTCCGGAAAGAGTAGCGCTTGGAAAACAGCTCTATTTCGAGCCAAGGCTCTCCAAGAGCGGACTGATCTCTTGTAACACCTGCCACAATCTTGCAATGGGTGGAGTTGACGGTATTCCTGCTGCAACAGGGCATAAATGGACAGCCAACCCGCATCATCTCAACTCTCCAACCGTCTACAATGCTGTTTTTGCACAAAGACAGTTCTGGGATGGCAGAAGCCCTGACCTTGAAGACCAGGCAAAAGGACCAATGCAGGCTGCACCGGAAATGGCTGCTGCTCCTTCACTGGTAGAGGCAAGAGTCAACTCTATGCCGGCATATGTCGAAGCCTTTAAAAAAGCCTATGGAGACAATGTAAAGATTGACTTTGACACCATTACCAAAACCATCGGTATCTTTGAAAGAACACTGGTGACTCCTTCACGTTTCGATGATTTCCTTCATGGTAAAGAGGATGCGCTGACTCCGGCAGAAAAAGAAGGGCTTGAAACCTTTATTGCCAAAGGGTGTACGGCATGCCACAACGGTGTTGCACTTGGCGGCAGCATGCAAAAGTTCCCGGCTGTAGGCAAATACAAATATGCCAACATCGGTGACTTCAAAGGTGACAAAAACGGGCTGGTCAAAGTACCGACACTCAGGAACATCACTGAAACAGCACCATACTTCCATAACGGTGCTGTCTGGTCACTCAAAGAGGCAGTTCAGATCATGGGTCAGACACAGCTTGGTATCGATATTTCCGATGCCGATGCACAAAAGATTGTGACATTCTTTGGCGCACTCAAAGGACGAAAACCTGCCATCGAATATCCACAGCTCCCGGCTGTTACAGACAAAACACCAAAACCTTCGGGGAACTAAGAGACGCCTGCCAAGGCAGGCATACGCTTCCCGGACAGTTGGACTTTCATTTCTTCTTCCTTAAGATCTTCCCTCCTCCTGAAAGTCTTCCCCCAAAGCTGTCCGGGAAACGCATGCCTGTCTTTCGTCTCTCAATCCTTTTTTTGTTTTTTTAGATTATAATGCCTTTAAAAAAGAGGCACAAATGCATTTACAGTTCAGTGAAGATGCAGAAACAAGCTACTTCTTCTCACAGCCACACCAGCCTTTCTTTCTTTTGGCATTTGTCAATGCCATTGTTACCATGCTCATTTTCATGCTCTCCTACAAAGGCCTGCAGCACTTGGGTATCTTGCCGACAACCTTTCACAGCTACAGTATGATCTACCTGCTCTTCACGCCGGCATTTACCGCATTTCTCTTTACCACTTTTCCCCGCTTCACATCGACACCGCCGATTGAAAAAAAGATCTATATGCGAATATTCAGCCTCTTTTATCTCGGGTCTATCCTCTTTGTACTTGGAAGCATTGTCTCCCCTTTACTCTCTTATGGAGGCATGTTCTTGCTCTTTGCCGGACATGCTATGGTCTTTAAGACCCTGCGCAGCATCTATACCTCTTCGCAGATGCCTGACAATCAGGATGTTTTCTGGATATATACCGCTATGGGATTTGGCGTACTCTCACACCTCATCTTCATCCTCTCATCTCTGTTTTATATGCCAGCACTGGGACTGGCAACCGAGATCGGCATCTATCTCTACCTCTTTATGGTCGCATTTACCGTCGCACAGCGCATGGTACCCTTCTTCTCCCATGTGATGCACAACAAGAACACGAAACTGCTGCCGACGGTGTTTGTGCTCCTGCTGCTGCATGTGCTTTTGGAAGGCATCTACACCAACGCTTCCTTCATTGTTGATCTGCTGCTGGCATTTGTCATTGGCAAAGAGATCATTTCATGGAAACTCCCCTTCCCCAACCCAAATCCGCTGCTGTGGATACTACACCTCTCACTCTACTGGGTACCGGTAGCCTTGCTCTTTGGTGCCATGGCAAACCTCACACGCATGCTTACGGGTACAGGCTTTTTGCAGCTTGACATTCATGTGCTGATGCTCGGTTTTGTTTTCACCATACTCATCGGATTTGGAACACGCGTAACACTGGGACATTCTGGGAATATGATGCAGGCAGGCATGTGGGAGAAGGTACTCTTCAACTGGACGCAGGTAGTGGTTATGATGCGTCTGTTTACCTCCATGGCAGCAGCGTTTGGCTGGAACTTCATGGTACTCTTTGACATCTCTGCCACTGTATGGATGGTGATGTTCATCCTCTGGGGCATCCGTTTCTTCCCTGTACTCATCAACGGGAAACAGCTGTATGATGCATAGACCGCTCTACATCACAGACCTCGACCACACCTTCCTGCGCTCCGACCTGAGCCTGAGTGAGTTTAGCATCCACACATGGAACCAAAAAGCGCAGGAGGCACTGATGGGGGTGGCAACGGCACGAAGCTTCAGCAAGTCCAAAGAGCTGCTCTCCAAACTGCACATCAACGCCCCGCTCATTCTGCTTGACGGTGCCATCATCGTCACCGCAGAACGCAAACTCATCGACATGAAAACACTTGACAAAGAGACAGGGGATGCCGTGGTCGATGTGGGCTCTGCACACGGCATCGACCCGTTCATCATAGGGGTCAAAGACAACGACCTCAACGAAGCCTTTCTCTACCCGCGAAAGCTAAACGACTACCAAAAAGAGGTACTCAAAGGCTACAAAGACGACCCGCGTATGCAGTTCAACACGCACAACCGCACCATGGAGCAAAACCTTAAGATCGTCTATTTTGGCTACGAAGCGCAGCTACGTCTACTCTACGAGAGCATCAAAGAGACCTTTGGCAACACAGTCGAGGCGAAACTCTCACCCGAAAAGTACGGCGGCGGATGGTTTTTGACCATTTTGCACCCCGAGGGAGACAAATCACACGCGCTTGCCAAAGTCATAGAGTATCTTGGTAAACATCCTGAAGATGTCACAGTCTTTGGCGATTCGGTTAATGATGTGGGGATGTTCTCGCTGGCGGGTACTTCGGTCGCTGTTGCCAATGCACTCGAGGAAGTCAAAGCGGTAGCAGATGTGGTACTGCCTCACAGCAATGATGAAGATGCGGTGGCACATTACCTTACGAACGCTACTTTAAGAGATTGATCAAAGTACCGTTCTTAAGCGTACGATAGATATCAAAATCGCTGTCAATGCTAATAATCTTATCGATCCTTTCACTTTGCGCAGCATACATTAGCGTAGCATCAGCAAGATCCATTGGAATATCGGTATACTTTTCCATCATTTTAATGATATGTGCAAGATGCTCTTCTTGCAGTGTATATATCTCCACTGCACCGCGTTCAACCCACCGAAGAAAATCAAGCTGTACTTGGAGATTGAAATCAAGTATATGACTCACTTCCGTCAGGACAGGCCAGGTTGTAAGCAGTTTTCCACGATACGTTTTTAAAAAATGCAATACTTTACTATGATGTCTGTCTCGACGGTCAAAGAGTGCTATAAGTGGACCACTGTCAATGAGCGCTGTATTTCTCACGCAGTTTCTCCCTCACTCTCTCTTTATAGGTCTCGCTCAGATTTCCACTGCTGTTACTTTCATACCGCCCGAACAGATCTCTGCCAAGCTCATAGGGTGTTTTGCTTTTCTTTTCCGCTTTGGTCTGAAAAAAGAGTTTTAAAGCATCTTTGACAATATCTGTTTTGGTGCTTTCCGTCTCTTTTGCATAACGATTGAGCATTTTCTCCATCTCTTCAGGCAACCGTACTGCCAACATATGGACTCCTTAAAAGGTATCTTTTGTCTGTATAACATATTGTATAACAAAGTACAGTATATGTCAATACCCTAAATTATATATAGTTTCATACAGCTATTGAATTGGATGTGTACACCCGATAAGTCCCTGTTTAGCCAAGGTTTTATGAATATTAGGGTTCCCCTCTTTGATCGCTTCGGCAATCTGCTCCTGTGCCCCTTTGGCATCCCAGATAACATCACCCTTTTGGCAATCCTCTACTCCGGACTTTGTGTAAAAATCGATCTCTTTGTCACTTGCCAAATGGGCTGATGTGGTCGCACCGGCAGGAATTTCAAAACGCTTCCCGTCAATGACTTTCATCTCTGTCTCATGTGCAGAGGGCTGTACTGTGCTGCACCCTGCAACTGCCAATCCTGCCATAGCGATCATCCATAGTCGTTTCATCTCTTCTCCTTGTAATCTATTGACACATTATAACAACAAGCATCCAAAAGTTTTACACACATCAATATTGATTGATCAATAATGTATTGAGCATATCAAGACGCTCTGGGGTACCGATGTCATACCAGGCTCCCTCATACAGATCTCCTGTTACCTTTCCTTCACGCATAGCCTCTCTTAAAAGCGGTGCCAGTGCACTTTTGCCGTACGGTACATTCTCAAAGAGTTTGGAAGAGTAGTAGCCTATGCCTGAGAAGGTGTATTGGGGATGGTCGACAACTTTCTCTCCTTGCAGCGCGAAGTCACCCTGTGGATTGTGTGCAGGGTTGGGTACGAGTATCAGGTGCGCCAGCATCCCCTCTTTAAGTTTTAAAGAGGCATCAAAATCATAATCGGTCCAGACATCACCGTTTACCACAAGAAAAGGATCGCTCTCTTGCAAATGCGGCAGTGCCTTGACGATCCCACCGGTACTCTCCAAACCTCCCTCTTCCTGTTCATCGGAGTAAGTAATCTTCAGCCCCCACTCCGAGCCGTCACCAAGCGCTTCGGGGATCATATAGCCAAGATGGGCAATATTGATGACCACCTCTTTGAACCCATAGTGTGCCAGCTTCTCAAGATGCCACACAATCAGCGGTATGCCGCCTACCTTGAGCAGCGGTTTTGGGGTATAGTCTGTCAAGGGTCGCATACGTGTACCCAGTCCCGCAGCAAGGATCATCGCTTTCATCGTGTATATCTTTCAAGTTTTGATTTTATCTCCGGCAAATATGCTACAATCACCTTCTCAATGAGATAAAGATCAACCCCATCATAATCATGTACAATGAAGTTCCTCGTCTCATAGGCACCTTTTTGTGTTTCTACAAGATCAAGATGTTCTATTGTATTCAGAACTGCTGTTTTGCGCTCAGACATAAAGCACCTTGGAGAGCATATGCTTTTTTGCTGTTTCAGAGAGTCCGCGAAGCGCGATCAGGTCAACCTCTTTGTGCAATTTTTCTGCCAAAAAACGTTTAATTTCAGCAATACGTGTAAATGCAGAAAAGCCCTTGTGTTTTTGAATAAAATCCTCTTCGACATGATAAAGGATATCCACGTCACTTTTGTCTGTATAGTCGCCATGTGCATAAGAGCCGACAATACCGTCTATTTTAAAGCCTTCCCGTTCAAGCTGCGGTTTTATCTCCCTTACTGTCGTTACAATGTCCATACTGCACCTTTTTGCTTTGACAAATTATACACTATCTTGCAACCACTTGGCAAACGGCTGTGTCTCTTCATACTTTTCTGAAGCTTCTAAAATATACTTCATTGTCAAAGGGATGTCGTTCAAATAACCGAATTTGCCGTCTCTCAATGCCAGTCTTGCAAAGATGCCCAGTATCTTGATGTGACGCTGAAGCCCCATGAAGTCAAACCATCTCATAAAGGTTGCATCATCCACATCCACCCCGCTGATATCTCTAAAGTAGAGTGCCAGCCGTGTTACCTCCTCTTTGGGCAGTTCCACATAGACATCTTTGAGCAAAGAGACAAGATCATAAGTGAGTGCCCCTGTCCTTGCATCCTGAAAATCGATCACAACAATCTCATCGCTACAGTCAAACATCAGATTACGCGAATGGTTGTCGCGGTGCACAAAGAGCCCCTGCGGCTGTTCCAGCGCCACATCGGCAATCTTTTCAAGGGTTGAATCAATAAGCTTTTTCTCCTCTTTGGACAGTGTCATACCAAGATGTTTTTCAAGGTACCACGTCTGCATCAAGCCCATCTCAAAGAGCAGAAAATCTCTGTCGTATGGTGGCAGACCGGAGGTATCGGTCTTTTGCATCTTTGCAATCGTCTCGATCGCTTTTGGGTAGTAGTGGGTTCCCTCCGTTCTGATGGCATCGTAAAAGTGCCGGTTGCCAAGGTCTTCCATAAAGACAAATCCTCTCTCCAGATCAAAAGCGTTGATCTTAGGCGTACGCACTCCTGCTTCAAAGAGCCTGTGGGCAATCTCTACAAACGGTTTAACCGACTCAGGCTGTGCGGAAGCATCCATGACAATGCCGCTATGAAGCGGATCTTCAATGCGGTAATACTTCCGCAGACTCGCATCACCCTCAAGCGGCTTTAACGCTGCATCGATACCATACCCCTCCAGCCAGTTTCTCAGTGCTTCATTTTCATTCATCTGTAGACACCTCCAAGTATCGTATTGGTCTGTGCACCTGTCACATCTTTAAGCACAACTGGTTCGTTGTGCATCCGCTTGTAGGCAAGCCATGCCATCATCATCGCTTCAAGATGCTCCGCCTCCTCCATCACCCCCACCTGCACATTGGGCATCAATGCCGCAATACGCTCAACCAATAACCCATTCCTTGCCCCGCCACCGCAGAGCATCAACATATCGGGATTGAATGTGAGCACTTCGTTGGCAATGCTCTGTGCGGTTAACTCCAACAAGGTACGCTGAATGTCAACGGAGCTGAGTGAAGAGTGAAGAGTGAAGAGTGAAGAGTTATGGTTTGCATCGCATGGCGATGCTTCTATTTTTGATTTTTTCCTCTGAACACTAAGCGCTAAACGCTGAACACTCTCTATCCACGCTTCATTGAACTTTTCTCGCCCTGTACTTTTTGGGTATGGCTTTTTAAAATATTCATCATCCATCATCACTTCGAGTAAACCGTAATCGACTTTTCCTTCTCTCGCCCAGTTACCGCCTTTGTCATAAGACACCCCTTTATAGCGGGATATCCAGAGATCCATCAGCATATTGCCAGGTCCCGTATCGTAGCCTATAAGCTGCTCACCCAGTACTGTAATGTTGGCAATGCCGCCAATGTTAACCACACATACATCTCTTGTTTCTTCCCCAAGTAAAAATCGATGAAACGCAGGGGCGAAGGGGGCACCCTCTCCACCACATGCCATATCTTTTCGACGGAAGTCCGCCACAACGGCGATGCCTGTCTGTGCGGCAATGATGTTTGGGTCACCAAGCTGCATGGAAAAGGGTGTATCGCCCGATGGCTCATGCCATACTGTCTGCCCGTGTGAACCGATGGCGGTAATGCTTTGTGGATCGACAACAGCCTTTTCAAGCAGGGTGTTGACCGCCTGTGCAAACAGTACCCCCAAACGGTGATCTACTGTGCCGACTTCTGCCAAAGTACATTTACCTGTTATCAAATCCAGTATCTTTTCTTTAAGACTTTGCGGAAAAAGATGCTCATGGACAAAGAGGCGTTTGCACTCTTTTGCATCGACTTCACAAAGTACGGCATCTACCCCATCCATCGAAGTACCTGACATCAGTCCTATATAGCGTCTTTTCACTTTTTCCATGACACGATAGTACACAAATCGCTCTTAAATGTAATACTGTGTTGATATTTTTATAGTATACTATGTGATTAAAATACCTACAAGGAATGTTTATGAAACGCACCATCATCACCTCTCTTCTCTCAGCAGCCGCTATCGTCGCACTCAGCGGATGCGGAAACAGTGACACAAAAAAAGAAACGGCACAGCAAGCCCAACCCTCCACCGTTTCCATCGAGAAACGCAAGCAGGCATTTGACAGTTACATCCATAGCTTCTCGGCTTACGGCTTTGATGTCAACTGTACCAAAGACTCAGATGCCCAAAGTCTCTATCTGCTAACCGTTACAGATGCGACAAAAGCAGCCCAGTCACTGCTGAGACTCTTTAACATGAACACACTTGATGCGGAAGATCAGGCTAAAGTCAGTGAAGCCATAGCAAACAGTAAAATCGGTGTTGAGACAGACTGGAAGAAGTATGCTGCCAATGCTCCTGAGAGCGTCTTTGTCTACTACATGGGCAACGGCAAAGAGGGAACATTTGGAAAACAGCTTGTAGAGGGCAAGAAGATCGGTGCCTACCTTACCTACGACAACGCAGACCACCTCAAAAAAGCACGTATCAAAGACCTTGATGAAACCTATCAGGAGGGTACTTCAAAGGTGCATACTGTACTTAAGGGTGCACATATCGATGTTCGTAAAACTGCAGCAGATGACAATGCAGCAAGCGCGTACGATATCTTTGGCGGTCAATTTGCTCTTGAAACGACCGATACCAACACCACAGAAACGTTCCATGTCGGATACAAAGATCCTGAATGCCATATTGACAAACAGAACTTCTATCTGGGCAAAGAGAGATGTACCTTCCCAACCATGACATTAAACGGGAAACAGAATGCGCAAAATGTCACACTGACGCTCAACAACACACAGTTTGCATATGACATATCCGAGCATGATAAAAAGGTACGCAGTGATGTCAAACTGACTGTTGACGATATCGATGTGAAACTTGAAGAGAGTAAAAACGGCAACGGTTCCTTGACCATGAAAGCCTTCAAAATAGACGGCTATACCGACAATGTCGATACGGCACTGATAAAATCGTTCTATGACCTCAGCAAAAATCCGCCAAAAGACCAGAATGAAACGATTGCCAAAACCTTAGATCTTGTCAGTAAACTCTACGGAAGCGGATTGACATTTAACTATACTGCATCGCTTCAAAGCGCAGAGGGCAAAGGCAAGGGTATGCACTTCACACTCGACAACTACAGCGGCACCGGTCACGGTACGTTCGATGCAAACATCACCTACGAAGAGAAATCAGAGGTAGCGAAGATAGTATTGCGCGATGTCGATCACAATCAAACCATCTTCGACCTGAAAAATTTCAAACTCGGCTACGGCGTAAAAGGACTCTACAACTTCCTGCCTGATTTCATGGCGTTCTCGGCACAGGCGGCACAGCAGACAGACCAGAATGCCCAAATCACACCTGAGATGGAGCAGAAGCTTACCCAAATGGGAGAGCACCTTGTACACAATGGCTTTGAAGTATTCCTCGCACCTGTCGGGTTTGATGCCGTACATGGCAGCGGCAGAGGAAAAGCAGTCGACCTTGGTAAACTGAACCTAAAAATCAATGCCAAACTGCTTCCCAACAATGCACCGCTCAATATGAACAACCCGATGGCAGCACTCATGCTCTTGCCATACCTTCAGGCAGACGGAAAGCTGGTACTGCCAAAAAAAGATTTGGATATGCTGGCAAAAAGTCTTCCGCCGCAAATGGTGATGATGCTGATGATGTTCGCAAAATATGAGGGTGACAATGCTGTCTTTGTACTGAAGTTCGAAAACGGACACCTTCTCATCAACGGTCAGCCGATGATGTAACATACGCCCGTAACGGGTGTTCTCTACGGAACAATAAACGAAGAGACAAGCCCTATCGCTCCACCAAACACCCCACCCCAGACAACTAGCCATCCAAGATGCTCTTTAATCAGTTGCTGTACCAGTGCTTTGACCATCTGCGGAGTCAGTTCCGCCAGCCGTTTGTCGATCAGCCGCTCTACCGAAGCGATCAGGTCATCACTGAGTGTCGCCTGCTCGATGTGGTGCTGAAGCTGTGCATTAAACGCTTCGGAAGTGACAATGCGCCTTACAGCACTTTTAAGCTTGTTAGAAAATGGCTCTCGCAGCTCTTCAAGTGCCGATTCGCCGCCGAACATAGAGATGGCACCACCAAACTTCGACTCCATAACCGTTTTGCTAAGCGCATCGAATGCCGGCATAAAATCTGCCGCATCGACAATGGGTGCAAGGTCAAGTTTTTTCTCCTCATCGATGAAAAAGGCATTGAGCTGTGCTTTGGTAAAGAACTGCTCCATAATCATCTGTTTGATGGCACCTTTGAAACGTTCAAAATTTTTCTCTATTACCCCCGAACCGTACAGAAAAGGCACCTTTTCAAAAAGCATGTGAATAGCAAGCTGATTGGTCACGGCTCCCGAAAAAGCAAAAAGCCCTGTGTAAAGCAGCGGTGAAGCATAGGGTTCAGGTATGGCAAACGAAGTACCGATAAGCCCGAGTGAAACCGCATCTGTCACAGAAGATTTGGAAAGTTTCATCTATGTTACCTTTTTTTATGCGGATTATAGCACATCCACAATTACCCCACATTTTCCCCACAAATCATTCACAAAGAGTCTTTACAATAGACATGAATCAACCCATGCACCTCTATTGCTCATTAAAGACTAAAAGAGGTGACACATAAAGGATTTACCATGAAACTGATATACAGACATATCCTCTTTACAGCACTCATACTGCTCTTTTCCATACAAACACTTCAAGCAGAAGAGTATGGTGAGCATGTAGAAAAAGTTGACATCAGCAAGCTTGACCAGTACTACACATCTCACCATGCAAAAAGACGAACCTTTAGAACAAAAGAGGCATTTAAACGCATACAGATATATCCCCACCGATACCGTTTTCAAAACAGGTGGGATGAAGAACGCTATGAAAACGGGGAAGCCTACTATGGCAGACATCTCCTCAGACGCCAGTATGAAAGAGCCTACCCCCGCCCAAAACGCGGATGGATACTCGCCTACCGTTATGATAGAGCGGAGTTCTTTGACCGAAATGGGTTCCATTATGGATATTTCAACCGCTACGGCTACTTTTTCGAGGGTGTTTTTTACCGATATGACTACAGTTATACCTTCCGTGACAGAGTACGCGGAAGAGGGATTTTTGACCACTACTACTACCGCCCTGCTGCATGGCAGGAGTATGGATTTTGCAGGTAGTTCACTACAGAAGATCTCTGAGAAATCCATGATGATAAGAGATGTCCTGATGGGTCATGGGTAGAAAGAATACGCTATAATACTCCCATGACAACCCAGACACTCCATGAAAATCCCTTTTCACTTGTCCTCTCCGGCGGCGGCGCGCTTGGTATTGCACACCTTGGTGTGCTTCATGATATGGAACGAAATGAACTCAAACCCGCTGAGATCGTAGGTACGAGTATGGGCGGTATCATCGGGGCGTGTCTGAGCATCGGTATGCGTGAAGCGCAGATCTACGAACAGATCGCCTCTTTTGTCAAAGTCTCCAACTGGATTAAATTCTCCCTTTCGGGCAATGCCATTGTAGAGAACGACAAGATCGCTGAGATATTCTCTACGATTTTTGGCAACCGGAAGATGCATGAGACCGATACCCCTCTCAAACTGATCGCAACCAACCTCAAAAACGGGCACAAGCGTGTTTTTGATGCTAAGGATGATGTCTGTATCAAAGATGCTGTACTGGCGACCATGGCGATCCCCGGTGTCTTTGAAGAGCATACCATCGAGGGCGAAGTGTACGGCGACGGATTTTTGTGTGAAAACCTCGGTATTTCGGAAGCGTCATACAACCATGTGCTGGCGGTGGATGTACTGGGGGAGCACTCTTTTGAAAAGGCACTGCCGGACAACTTTTTCAAGACACATAACGTACTGGAGATGTTCGAACGCTCCATGCGTCTGCTCATCTACAACCAAAGCCGCCTTACTTTGGCACATACCGATAAAAACGTGCTTTTGCTTGAACCTGAAACTTACCGCTACAGCACCTATCAGTTTCACAAATACGAACAGATCAGGGCGCTGGGACTGGGGCTTCTATGATTACGAACGGCTTTAGTTACCTTGCCCTGCTCAGTATCCTTGCTGCAGCCATTGTCTACACCGAAAAAAGGACTGCCTACAGACTCTTTGACTACCTGCCATCCATAGTCATCCTCTACTTTGTCACTATGCTGCTCTCTACATGGGGAATATGGGAGAAGACACCGCAGATCACGGCAACCTACAAAGCGCTTAAAGGCAACCTCCTTCCGGCAATGATCTTCCTCATGCTGCTGACAGCTGACATGCGGAAGATCATCAAGCTGGGTAAAAAGATGCTGCTGATCTTCCTGCTCGCCTCGGTCAGCATTGCTATGGGATTTGTCGGGATGTTCGCACTCTTTCACAGCCACTTTGCCCAAGAAGCATGGAGATCCTTTGCTGCACTGGCGGGCTCATGGATGGGCGGTACGGGCAACATGGTCGCCATCCAGGGGGCGCTTCATGTACCAGACAGTGCCATGGGGTATGCGCTTCTCATTGACTCCATCGATTATGCCGTATGGGTGATGGTACTCCTTGCTCTTGTACCCTTTGCCAAAACTTTCAACCGGTGGGTCAATGCCGATACTTCCGTTATAGACCAGGTAGGAGAAAAACTTGCCCAAAACGATGCCAAACGGCAGCCTATGGACTTTCAGTCGCTCTTTTTGCTGCTGGGGCTCTCGCTTGCTGTCTCCGCACTTGCACAATTTGCCGGCAACCATCTGCCGGTGAGTGATTTTGTGGGACACACAACATGGACGGTCATCATTGCAACTCTTGCAGGCATAGGCTTTGCGATGACACCGCTATCGCGTCTTGGTGGATCGTCCGAGCTGGGTACGATGATGCTCTACCTCATTGTCGCACTCATCGCTTCACGAGCGAATTTTGGCGAACTAACACTGGCACCACTTTACATTGCAGCGGGCTTTGTTATTATCGTCATCCATGCACTCATCATGGTACTCTTTGCCAAGCTTTTCAGGCTCGACCTCTTCTCTCTTGGGGTTGCTTCACTGGCGAACATTGGCGGGGTCGCTTCTGCACCCATTTTGGCATCGGCATACTCCCGTGCCCTCATTCCCATCGGGGTACTTATGGCGATGCTGGGGTATATTGTGGGAACCTTCGGCGGACTTGCCGTCGGAAAAATACTGGAGCTGATCGCAGGCTAGCAGCACGCAGAGGCTTAGTAGCGTACTGCTCTGCTTCGGTAGGTCGTTCGTGTTGTCGTTCTCGTTCTGCTGCCACTGTAGTAACCTGAACCTCCCCTGTTCCCATAGGTTGCAGGAGTTCCGCTGCCATAATAGCGTCTGGTAGTCGTTGTTCTCCTATAGTAACGATTGTAATCGGCTGCATTGCGGTAATAGCCGTAATGTCCCACCTGTGCTCTGTAACGTCTGCCATTATAGTAGCGATATCCGTTATGGTAGTAGTGCCCGCCATAATAACGGTGACCATGATAATAGTAATAACCGTGACGGTAATAGCCTCCATAATAATACCGTCCATGATAGTAGTAATAAGGTCTGTCATAATAGTAGGGGCGGTCGTAGGATGCCAGTGCTGCTCCAGCAACACCGCCTACTGCCGCACCAGTGGCAAATGCCTGTTCTTCTGGGGTACATCCTGTTGTCAGCAGCAGCATTGAGAGAAGTGCACCTGCAGCAAGCACATTTTTCATATTCTTTTTCATCGTATTTCCTCCATCTTTCTTTTCCTATACTATAAAAGATAACTGTGTACAAATCGTGATTTGAATAGAATTTTGTTACAATCATCCAATACCTTATGTTACACAACTATAAAGAAGATGTCAAATGAAGATCACCTCCATCCATACCCAACGCCTCAAAGCTCCGCTCAAAACACCTTTTGTTACGGCTTTGCGCCGTGTCGATGCATTGGAGGATGTTGTCGTCATTGTTGAGTGCGACAATGGATATAGAGGGTCTGGTGAGGGAGCACCCACACCACAGATCACCGGAGAGACCATCGGCTCCATAGAGGCTGCCATTTCCTTCATTGCACCATACCTCATAGGCAAAGAGATTGAAGATTTCGATACCTTGATTCATATTGTCCATCACACCATTGTCAAAAACACAACGGCAAAATCGGCACTGGAGATCGCACTGTATGACCTGAAAGCTCAGTCACAACAGATGCCGCTATACCGCATGCTCGACGGTACACAGACTGCTTTTAGAACCGATATCACCATCAGCATGGCAGAAACGGAAAAGATGGTTTCCAATGCGCTGCATGCTGTATCGTTGGGGTACGACACCCTCAAGATCAAAATAGGCAGTGATCCAACCAAAGATGCCGACCGTATTCGTGCCATCCATGCTGCCTTACCACAACACATTTCTCTGCGTCTCGATGCCAATCAGGGGTGGAGTGCCAAAGAAACAGTTGCACTGCTTGATCAGCTTGAGTATGACGGCATTATTGCCGAGTGCATCGAACAGCCTGTATCTGCGGAGGATATTGAGGGACTGAAATACATCAAAGAACGGGTAACCACCCCTCTCCTTGCCGATGAGTCTGTCTTTTCACTGAACGATGCCAAAAAACTGCTTGAGATGGAGGCGGTAGACTACATCAACATCAAACTGGCAAAGACCGGCGGCATCTCCAAAGCCCTTGCACTAGCGGATCTCTGTGCCGAACATAACGTACAGTGTATGCTCGGCTGTATGCTTGAAGGTCCCATAGCCATCGCCGCCGGGGTACACCTTGCCTCTGCAAGAGCCAATACCATCACCATGCTCGACCTCGATGCCGTTGCCCTGCTTGCCTCACACCCAGTACAAAGTGATATGAGATTTGATGAGAGCAATATCGTACTGTCAGATACTCCGGGATTGGGCATATGTCTGCCATAACAGCATTTCTTTTGGCACCGGAGACTTCAGTCCCGCACTACTGCGAGGCTGAAGCTGTCAGTTCCGTATCTAATCTTCAACCACATACTATTATGGTAGAATTCCGAAATTTTTCAACCCGCATCATTAAATGGGTATTTTGCAAAACGTTTTGTTGTAGTCGGTACTAAAGTCTCCGATTTCACACTCTTTTGTAAAAGACCATGACTGTGCAGGTTTTCATAAGGATATGATTTGGTAGAGATACGACGCTACTCCAAACAGAACATCAAAAACGACATTCTCTCAGGCGCACTGGTCGCTGTTGCCCTTGTACCAGAAGCGATCGCCTTTTCATTCATTGCCGGAGTCTCTCCGGTGGTTGGGCTCTATGCCGCCTTTATCATCGGGCTTGTCACCTCCATACTTGGCGGGAAACCGGGGATGATCTCAGGAGCTACCGGCTCTGTGGCAGTGGTCTTCGTCTCCCTTGGGCTCTGGGTCAAACAGCACTACCCCAACCTCGATACCGGAGCGCTTTCGATGATGGTACTGCACTACATCCTCATCACCTCCATCCTTGCCGGACTTATACAGATCGCTATTGGTCTGCTGAAAATGGGTAAATTTATCCGTCTGGTGCCCCAGCCTGCCCTCTTTGGATTCGTCAACGGTCTTGCCATTGTCATCGCACTGGCACAGCTGCCTTTCCTTGCCCCTGCACACATGGAACAGTACCACTCATGGATCGAAATCATTCAGGCAAGCCTGCGTGAGAATTACGTGATGTACATCATCATCGCAGCCACCATGCTGACTATGCAGTACCTCCCCAAACTCTCCAAAGCGGTACCCGCAGGTCTGGTTGCCATTGTGGTCATTACCCTTGTGGTCTACTTTGGGCACATTGACACCAAAACCGTCGGTGACATGGCAGACCTCTCCAACGTCTCTTTCCCTCATTTTGTGCTTCCTGACTGGCATCTGCTCCTAAACTGGGAGTCGCTTACTGTCATCGTCTCTACTGCCGTGATCGTAGCATTGGTCGGGCTTATTGAGTCTCTGCTGACCCTTTCGGTACTCGATGAGATGGGCGGTAAACGCGGTTCAGGCAACAAAGAGTGTGTCGCACTGGGCATTGGAAATGCCACATCCGGGCTCTTTGGAGGGATGGCAGGATGCGCGATGATCGGACAGTCAGTTATCAACTTCACCTCAGGCGGTCTTGGCAGGCTCTCCTCCTTTACTGCTGCAATACTGTTCATTATCCTCGTGGTAAGCTTCTCCAAGGTTATCTCTGCTATTCCCATCGCTGTATTGGTAGGGATCATGTTCATGGTGAGCATCGGTACGTTTGAGTTCTCTTCTGTCAAGCGTCTTAAGCATATGCCAAAATCCGATGCCTTCGTGCTCATTGTTGTGACCATCATCACTATCTTTGCAGACCTCGCTGTAGCGGTCATTGCCGGTATTATCATCTCTGCGCTGGTCTTTGCATGGAAACACGCCAAAATCTTCAGCCGTACCCACATGGAGGGCAACAAAAAGATCTACGAACTCGACGGCCCACTCTTTTTTGGCTCCGTCACCTCCTTTAACGAACAGTTCAATGTTGCCGAAGATCCAGATGAGGTGGTCATTGACTTCAAAAATGCACGTGTTATGGACAGCTCCGGTGCCGAAGCGATCGACGCACTGACAGAAAAGTACCGCAAAGCAGGCAAAAAGCTCACCCTGCGCCATCTTTCAGAAGACTGTAAGAAGATGCTGACCATTGCAGGACCTTTCTGTACCTATGAGGAGGACGATCCGACCTACAAGGTGGCACACAACGTATAGTCTTCTTCGTTACGCAGCTATACACGCTTTTGAGGGAATGCCTCTTCGAGCAAACTCCTTAAGAGATCGAGATCTATAGGCTTGGCAAGATAACCATCCATGCCTGCACCGGTATATTTCGCTTTATCCCCGGCAAGTGCATTGGCAGTCAACGCGATGATAGGAATATGTGCTTCTCCACTGCTTCTCTCAAATGCCAATATCTGTGCAGTGGCCTCCATACCGCCCATATCCGGCATTTCTATATCCATAAAAATCACATCGTAGCGGCTCGATTCTTTGCGCTTTTGTACCGCTTCACGGCCATTGTTCACCAGTGTGACCTTCACACCCATACGCGTAAGTACATTCTCCAGCAGACGCTGATTGATCGCATTGTCTTCTGCAACAAGAATATGCAGATCTTTAAAATGAAGCTCTTTTTTAGCCTCTTCTTCCTGATCCACCCCAAAGAGTGCTTTGATGGTTTTGGTAAAGGTTACGGGTTTGTAAATAATTTTCTCTATCGCTTTACTATGCTGTGAAAGCTCTTCTTTCTGATCTATCGTACTCAAAACGATTATACGGCTGTCTATATCGAGAAATGGTGTCAGTTCTCCTTCTCTCATCCGGTATTTATGGTCTATGAACATCAGTTTGGGCAGCGTACCGTTCTCTTTTGCCTGAAAAAAACTTCTATCTGTAAAATGTATTACTTTTGCACCGGCATAAGCAACATATTTTTCAAGATTCGTATTGGGGAAATACTCAAGATCGAGATGCGGGTCAAGAATACCAATCTCTTCCTCATAACGCATAGCAAGACGTTCTTTCTCTGCTGTGGTGTCTTTTTGAAGGGTGAGTGTAAAATGGAATGTTGCTCCTTCTCCCTTGATACTTCGGATACCGAGTTTGCCGCCCATTCTCTCAATCAGTCTTCCAGAGATGGAGAGCCCCAGTCCCGTACCGCCATATTTTCTGCTGGTACTCACATCCGCCTGTCCAAAGGCTGCAAAAATCTTTTTGCGCTCCTCTTTTGAGATGCCGATACCCGTATCGGATATTGCAAAGTGGAGCGTACACGATTCATCGCTTTCAGAACTTTTTACGATCTCAACACTGACCGTACCATGCTCAGGTGTGAACTTGATCGCATTGCTAACAAGATTGACGATTATCTGAGATATCTTGGTAGGATCACCTATCAGTGCCACAGGAAGTGCCGGATCAATGAAGACCTGATAATCTATCTGAGATTTCTGTGCCTTGCCACTGTAGGACTCCACTGCCGCCTCAAAGACTTCCAGCGGATCAAAGGTTATCAATTCAAGCTCTATCTTCTCCGCTTTGATCTTTGAAAGATCGAGAATATCATTGACAATACGCAGCAAATGATCCGAACTCTTTTCAACAACAGACAAAAACTCCTGCTGTTGTGCATTTAACTCTGTCTCTTTTAAAAGCTGGGTAAATCCTAAGATACCATTGAGCGGTGTACGTATTTCATGTGACATTCCGGCAAGGAAAAGGTCTTTGGTGCGGTTGGCATCTTTAATCGCCTGTATCAGAAACCTGTAAATATGGTCCACATTCCCGTTCTCAATCAGCCGTTTCAGTTTTTTTTGCTGTTCTTTGTCAAAGATCAATTCAATATCTCTTTGCGTATCTTCATAAAGTTTACGGTTTTCTCTCATATGTGACCGCACCCTAAAGAGTTTCCACAGCATAATCAACAATATCAAGGATGCCAAACCGTACATCAGCACCAAATTGACCGTATGTAAAGACTTGTGATGGGAGGATGCCGCTATTTTGGAGACAAGCATTTCACCTGCCTTGGCAAAATAGGTCAGTTTTTTCTCTATCTTTTCCAGCCACTGGACTGTTGTCACGCTATATTGTCCGCTGGAAGCCCCTTTTGCTATGCTGTTTCTTTCTGATGAGAGCAGATCATCATACTGCTTTTTGCTCATCAAAGCACGAAGATCCACTGCAAGCGTCACATCAGGTAAGGTCTGAAAGTCAGGAAGTGTATCAGAAGCGACAATACGTTCCCACAAATGCCGCTCTTCCGTACGCATAGGACGTTTACGCAGCAACAGATAGTAGATACCTGAATGCTCCAGTACCGTATTCTCTCTCAGGTGCATAAGATCGGTATAGGCCGAAAGATAGGCTTTCATTGATCTGTCGGAAGTTGCGAGTTCCAGCATGCGCAAGAGATCTATGAGCGGTTTGGCGACCTTTGAATGATACCTGTGAAACAGGATCTCCATCGGGTCGGTTCCAAAATCATCAACGAGGCTTCGCGTTTCCAGTAACGCTAAATAGATGCTTTTAAGTTCTTTTCTGTATGACGCAAAAGCAGCTTCACCTGAGAGTACTTTCTCAAACCTTTCTACCCCTCTGTCAACAAGCATACGGGCATGCCTCATATCCGAAAAATCATATTTTCTCTGCTGTGCGATATAGGCAGCGGTATCGATGCGTTCTTCTTCCAAATGATACAGCAGCCCGTTCAGTGTTTCAATAAGTGCAGGAACATCCTGATAATGCTGCGGTTTACTGTATGTGCGATAGCTTTGATATGTACCGGCTATACTAAACATCACTAACGAAATAACGGCAAATATCAACACATCGATAAAAAAAGGTTTTCTGAACCATTTCATAGCATTCAATCTCCTTATGGCAAATGCTTCGGACTGAGAAAGAGGAAACAGCAGCTTACGATGCAGTCAAAACATCAGAAGGAGTACACTTCCTTTGTGCGGTCTGGCGATCTTTTCAGGAAAAGACCCATGACTTTCTGTCCTTGCTTCACAACAAGTTTAGCTTTTAACATTGGTACCCGTCTTTCATTATACTATGACAACCATTAAAACTGTATCAACCAAAATCTCGAAAATAGGGTTCTTTGAATTTGTGTTGTGCTCGCGTTTGCGGGGTTTGCAGAAAATTGTGCAGGTGTGGATTCCGCTTCGCTCCATGAGTCGCACCCGTAGGTTCGACGATGATTTTGTGCGAAGTCCGTGAATGCGATGATAACACAAAGTCATGAATTTCTATTTCGAGATTTGGGTCAAATCCACGGTACACACAGACTACACACTTACCGTGATAGCATCAAGAAAAAAGGGGTCTGTATGCGATTGTCATTTGTTTTACTCATTGTCTCTTTCGTTGCCGCATCTAGCATGGCAGGAAGTTTTGAACGAGATGGTGTGAGTGTGCGGGTAGGCAATAAAACCTATACTGTAAAACGGAATATTCCGGATATTTGCAAAAAAGTACCTATCAACAACCATATGCTCTGGACGGGGAACTATGCCAGCAAAGAGGTGCCTGAAGCATGCAAGTCAACCTATGTACACACCAAGGGCAAACTGCTGCCTATGCAGCTAGACGAAGGTCTGGAGACCTATGGAGAGCTGGAAGTGCTCGCTACCCTTAAAGAGATGAAGACCAATCCCAATCTGCTTCTCATTGACAGCCGTAATAAAGAGTGGTATGAGTACCGTACCATTCCCGGTGCTATCAACATGCCGTTTCGCTACTTCAAATACCGTGACAACTACGAATTTCACTTTGAATATGCAATGAAGTATCTCGGTGTGACCAAAGACAAAGAGGGGGAGTATGATTTCAGCAAGGCTAAAACACTGGTACTCTTCTGCAACGGACCGTGGTGCAGCCAGTCACCAAGCATGATCTTTGCTCTGCTGGAGATTGGTTATCCCCCTGAAAAGCTTAAATGGTATCGTGGGGGAATGCAGGACTGGCTTGGTGCGGGGATGACCTCCACACGAGACTGACTGTTTCCAGTGCGTCAATGGCGCTGAGGTTCTTGTGAGAAGAACTCCTCAATCACGACTCTTATTGCTACAGGATCGTCAAGACGGTTGATAGTATCTCTAAATGCCGATGCCCCCTGATAACCCGCTTTTGAGTAGGCATGCAGGTTTTTTCTGAACATGATCGCACCATATGTGTCATAGTAGGCAACCATCTGGTCGAAGTGCTCAAGGACAACTGCTTTAATGAGCGCACCGCTGACCTCATCTGTTCCCTCTTTTATCTGTTGAAATATCCACGGTTTTCCTACCGCAGCACGTCCTATCATCACACCGTCTGCACCTGTGTGTTCCAGTACCCATCTTGCCTTTTGCGGAGAATCTATGTCACCGTTTGCGATCACTGGAATGGAGACTGCTGCTTTGATCTGGGCAATGGCATCATAATCCACTGCCGCCTTATAACGCCCTGCCCGTGTGCGTCCATGCACTGCAATATAATCCGCACCGCTTGCCTCTGCGATCTTGGCGATCTCAACATGGTTCTTTTCGTTGAACCCAAGCCGCATCTTGACACTGGTATAGGGTTTGTTGGAGTATTTTTTGATCGTTTCGATCACTCTGCCCATCTGTGGCAGATCGGTCAGCAGTGAGCTGCCTTGAAGGTTGTTGACCACCTTTGGTGCCGGACAGCCACAGTTAAGATCGATGGCATTAATGCCCTCTTTTGCATTGATGATCTCCACCGCTTTTCGTATGACCCCAAGGTCACTTCCTGCAATCTGGATGCTGTAAGGGTCTTCTGAAGGAGCTTTTTCAAGCATTTTGTAGGTTTTTTTGCTGTTGTGTACCAGTGCGTTAGAGCTGATCATCTCCGAAACGGTTAGATCAACCCCGAACTTCTTGACAACGGAACGGAAAGGAAGGTCGGTAAATCCCGCAAGCGGAGCCAGAGCATAGATGGGTTTGGAAAAATCGAGCTGTGCCATATCTTCCTATGCATTTTTACAGATCGATTCAGCATCGATAAGGTCTTCGAGTTTGAACCCTTTGTTCTGTTTTTTCAGTTCGTAAAGTGCTCTGTACTTCATAAATTCATGTTCTTCCTGCTCATCGAGATACTTCTCGATCTTTTCAAGCAGTTCATATTCAAACAGCAGGTAGAGGTAAGCATTCTGCGCTTTGGGGTTCTCTTTCTGATAGGCATTGAAGAGGGCAAGGTTCTCATCAGGACTAAAATGCTTTTTGGTGATCTTTGCAATACGCACAAAATCCGCACATTTGAGTTTCAATGCTCCGACAAAATCATTTAAAATATCTGCAGTAAGCCCAAGTTCCTCATCTTCATCCAGACGGTTAAGCATCACAAAGAAGTTTTCCACATCAAAGATTTTGGCATATTTTCTGGCTTTGAAAAAACTCTCTCTCCTTGCAAATATCTCTAACGCATGTTTTTGTACAGGCTCAGAGAATTTCGAGGAGGATTTCATCATCTCTTCAACGAACTCACTGTCATGGTCAAGACGGTTAAGACGGTTCCTGATAAGATGAGGATTGCCCTCATTGAAGACTTTCAGCATCTTATTCTCTTTAAGATCCACATACTCGCCGTTCTTGATCTTATTGAGAATGTTGACCACTTTCGTCAGTCTGTCACTCAGCCCCTCTACTCCGTCTACAACTGTCAAATTGGACTTTCCAAGCAAAACAGCCGATTTTTTGATCTCATCTATCATATACTTCTGCTCTTTGGGTTCGTTGACCAATGACCAGTAGAGTGCATCTTCAAGGGTTGCCGTATCTCGTTCCCACTTTTTCTGGCTAAAGTAGTTCTTCATACCATAGTAGGACATGTGGATCACAGTAAAGAAAAGCAGCAGCAGCATCGGCAGTATGGTCCACACAGCGATAGGGAAATTAAAATTAAGCCCCATAACCTCTATAAGGTAGTTGTTCGGGTTGATCATGTGTACAATTGCACCCACAATCCCCATTAGTGTCAATGCCGCGAAAACATACAAACCGAGTCTCATACTCTTCCCCTTTACTGTTCTTCTTTTTCGTTTATCTCCCTACAGACAATACAGAAACGTGCGAAATTCTTCACTTCCAGACGTGCGCGACCTATCGGCTCTTCACACATTTCACAGATCCCGTAAGTACCATGCTTTATTTTATCTAAAGCTAGATCAATTTCGGCTAATTCTTTACGCTGCTGCGCCAAAATAGCACTGTCAACTACCGATTCGGCGGATGCTGCAGCATAGTCACCTTCATCGTTTAGTTCAAGATTTCGCATCTCGTTCAATTCCAATGATGTACCGCTAAGGTTTTTTTCAATCTGTGCTCTTCTTTCCTGCAGTCTGTTCTTGAACATTTCAAGTTCATCTTGTGTTAACATCTTTCTTTCCTATTTATGATATGGGTGATTGTTGTTGATACTCAGACCTCTGAATATCTGTTCGAGCAGCACAACCTTCACCAACTTGTGTGAAAGCGTTATTTTACCAAATGATACACGCTTATTACATTGATGCAGAAAATCGCTCTCAAAGCCGTAGGCACCGCCAATGAAGAAGTTTACCACACTCCTATCCTTAAGCAAATTTGCAAAATCATAGCTGTCTACCTCTTTTGAAGAGGGGTCAAGTGCAATATTGATGCCGTTTCCAAGATATTTTTGCAGTGCCTTGGTGTATGACTTCTGTGCTGCTTCCGCAGAGATATCCTGCGCTTTGGCAATCTCCTTGTCAAACACTTCTATCACCTCTACTTTCGCAAACGGTTTGGCTATCTTTTTGTAGTGCTCTATCAGGGGAGTATAAAGCTGTTCCTTTCCCTTTTTGTCAATAATAATGACATTGATCTTCATAGTGGGCTGCCTTACAATATAGGTGGCAGTATTGTATCAAAAAAATAGAAAGCAAACATACATATCGTACAGATTTTCTGAAAAATACTCATCATATTTCAATTTGTTATAATTCATCTATATTATTGATATATACTATTTGCAAATTGTATCAATGCAATCCAAATACTATTTACAAGGTACAGCTTGTCAGTACAGCCGAAATTTAAAGAGCTTATGCTCGCATCTTTCAATATCGATACACATACACCTGACCATACCAGGATGCTTATGCTCAATGCATTCCTCTTTATTACACTTGTTACTGACGGTATTCTTTTTCTTTTTAATCTCATAGGACCGCTAAACTACAAGCTGTGTTTGATCGATATTGGTATTGGGGTGCCTATATTATATGCGCTCTTTATATTAAGAGAAAAGAAGGATTACAGGCTTGCCTCGCACCTTGCTACCATGATTCTCTTTGTGGGTTATCTCGCTGTTCTTATGCTGCTTAAAGGCAAAAACTTCAGTATGATATGGAGCTATTTTTTCGCTCCGTTCAGTATGATCATACTGGGCGCACGGAAAGGGCTTGTCATCTCTTTGTTGTTTTTGCTGTTCGCACTTCTCATTGCCTATTTAGGCATTGGTAGTTGGCTTAACGGTCAATGGGATATGCCAAGCTATGTACGTTTTAGCATTTCACAAATAGTGATGCTTTATGTCATCTATGCGATTACCAGCAGCAACGAAAAAGCCTATGAAAAAATCAAAGCGATGCGGGAACGTGAAAAAGCACAGCTGCGGCTTTTTGAGAAACTCTCCATTACCGACCCTCTTACCTCTCTGTATAACCGCCGCTCACTCAAAGACCTTTTTCCAAAAGCATTTGCCAATGCAAGAAAAGAGAAAAAACAGATTGCCTATTTTCTTCTTGACATCGACTATTTTAAACCATACAACGATACCTACGGACACCATAAAGGTGATCTCGTACTTATTCAGATTGCCGACCTGCTTCGCCAAACATCACAATATGCATTCCGTATCGGCGGAGATGAATTTGCCGGCATCATTGTTGCCAATAAACGCAGCGCCATCAAGTCACTGGCAAAACGCCTGCAAAAACAGGTATGTGCACTGCAAATACGCAATGAGCAAAGTCCTGTGGATGCCTACATCACCTGTTCGATCGGACTGCACATCATCGAAGCGGAAGAGTATGATTTTAACCAGATCTACCAAACGACAGACAAAGCTCTCTACCAAGCCAAAGCCGAAGGCAGAAATTGCACCGTCTTTCTTTAAACTTCTGCATTTTTTAGGATAAGTTATACTACAATACCACAGTCGGCACATCCGATAACCTCAGTTGTGCATATATTGTGGAGGATAGAATGAAACGTATTTTATTCGTCTGTCTCGGCAACATTTGCCGAAGCCCTCTTGCTGAGGGAATTGCAGCGCATTACATTGCAAAGCAGTCTCTGAAGATCGAAGTTGATTCTGCGGGCACAAGTGATTGGCATGCAGGTGAGTCCCCCTGCACCAACAGTATCAAAGTAGCACGTCAGCACGGTATCGATATTGCTTCATATAGAGCAAGAGCGGTCACAGACAATGACAAAATCGACTTTGACTATATTGTTGCACTCGATCATCAAAACATGTCCGATCTGTTATCCAGAGGTTTTCACAATGTTCATCTTCTTGGAGATTTTGGCGGATATAACGGTGAAGATGTTCCCGATCCATACTTCTTTCCCGGATTTGAAGGGTTTGAAAAGGTCTACACGATGATCGAACGCGCCGTCCATGATTTCATTGAAAAGGTACAGCATGAAAGCATCTGAATATTGCACCGTTATTACCACAACTGATAACAAAGAAAATGCAGAACTAATCACACAAACACTGCTAGACAATGAGCTTGCCGCTTGCGTACAGTCCAGCCAGATCGAAAGTACCTACCGATGGAAAGGAAAAACCGTCACAGGTGAGGAAATACGACTGGACATCAAAACAAAAACATCACTCTACCCTAAAGTCAAAGAGACCATTCTTTCACTCCATACCTATGAAGTACCGGAACTGCACATGCACACGTGGGAAGATGCCTATGATCCTTATCTGAGATGGATCAGAAATGAAACAGTGCAGCCAACCTATACAGAATCGGTTACAGAGTCACTCCTCCACGAATTGTAACACACCTTTGTGCGGCTAACGCGCGAAGTCCAGCGTATCATAAAACTCTTCGGGAGACTGGTATCCGTAGAACATCTCTTCTTTGACCACTTTTCCGTCTTTATCGATAAAAACAAATGCCGGAGTCCCAAAGACTTTGTAATGGCGCTTGATCGCCATTGTTGCCGCATTGGATGGATCGGTGATATTGATCCGTACTGCCACAAATGCATCCGCAAGCATTTTACGTACTTTTCTGTCTTTCAGTGTGGTCGCTTTCATCTTTTTGCAAATACCGCAGGTATCGCTATAGAAAAAAAGAATCATTGGTTTACCGACTTTACGTGCTTCTTTCCGCTTCTTCTCAAGTTCTTTCATGGTATGAACCTCTGCAAACGCTGAATGAGACTCCTGCTGCCCCTGTACTGCATACCCGCCGGCAAGAGGGTGCCAAATATCGTCATTGTTCTTTGCTGCACCGACCAACAGTATGATACCCCAGATCAGAAGTATAACCCCTATGCCCTTGGCGAACATACGCCATGCCGAGCTTTCTGTACCTAGCGGTTCAAGTGCCCGCAGATAAAGCACTGCCGTACCGATAAGAAAGAGACCCCACAGCAGCAGTTCGGAGATGATGCCAAGTTCACTGAAGATAAACACTGCCACACCAAGCAGCAGAATACCAAAGAAGTGTTTGACCTCTTCCATCCATCCGCCTGCTTTGGGGATGAGCGTTCCCGCCCCAAGTCCTACAACGATCAGTGGTACACCCATACCAAGTGCCAATGCAAACATGGTTAAGGCACCCAGCACAGCATCGTGTGCACTAATGGCAACGCCAAGGAAGGAGATAAGCACCGGAGAGACGCATGCGCCGAGGATGAGAGCAGAGATCATCCCCAAAAGAAAGACCATTACAACGGACCCTCCCTTAAGTGAACGTGAACGCGCATCCAGCTTTGACTGGATGGAAGCGGGAAGCTGAATGGTAAAAAGCCCGAACATAGAAAGTGCCATTAGTACAAAAATCAGACTGAAAATACCGATTGCCCAGACATTCTGAAAATAGGCTTGAAGCTGTTCCCCTGTTGCACCGGCAAGTGCACCCATGACAGCATAGGTCACCGCCGTACCCAGCACATAGGAGAGCGAAAGCACAAATGCCCTCATTTTGGTCAGCTTCTCCCCCTGCCCTGCAATGATACTGGAGACAATGGGAACCATGGGAAGCACACACGGTGTGAAGGTCAACAGCAGACCCGAGAGAAAGGAGCCTGCAAGCAGCCCCGCAGTAGAAGATGCCTCTGCACCAAAGAGCAATCCGCCAAATAAAAAGAGTAGAATTCCTGAACGCAAGAAGAGTTTCATGATTTACCTGTCCTGTATGATGATGTATATCATACTATAATCGCTTTATCTGTAATATATGTGTACTCTAAAACGTAAAATGCTCTCCAAGGTAATGTTTTCGCACATTCTCGTCATTGGCGATCTCTTCACTTGTACCAGAAGCCAGCATCTCCCCGCTGCGCATCACATAGGCGCGGTCACAGATACCGAGTGTCTCACGGACATTGTGGTCGGTAATGAGGATGCCCATATCGTACGAGACAAGCTGTTTGATAATATTTTGAATATCAAGCACCGCTATGGGGTCAACACCGGCAAAAGGCTCATCCAGCAGCAGGAACTTGGGGTTTCCCATCAATGCACGGGCGATCTCCACACGCCTTCTTTCACCACCGCTTAGCCGAATACCCTTCCGACTTCTGATGGGTTCGATATTAAACACTTCAAGCAGCTTCTCAATACGCATACGAATGGTCTCTTTGTCAAGATTTAATGCTTCACCGGCAATCAACAGATTCTCTTCAACTGTCAAATCTTTAAAAATGCTCGATTCTTGCGGCAGATAGCCAATGCCCATCTTCGCACGTTTGCTCAAAGGAAGTTTTGTAATATCTTCCCCATCAAGAAAGACTTGGCCACTGGTTGCATCTGTCAATCCGCAAACCATATAGAACGAGGTAGTTTTCCCAGCTCCGTTAGGTCCCAACAATCCCACAATCTCCCTGCTCTCTACCTTCAGTGTGATGTTATGTACGATCTGTGTCTTTTTAATGGTTTTACAGAGTTTTCTCGCTTTGAGTGTATGCATTATATCTCTATCCTGTATTCTCGTTGTGTACCATGCGGTGCAATCTGCACCATAGCAACTGTATAACCTGCACCTTCCAGAAAAGCTTTGAGTGCGTCACTGCCCCACTCGACAAAATGCCACCCGGGCTTGTCGAACTCCTCAAAGAGCCCCATCTGCATAAACTCCTCATCCTCAAGCCGGTAGAGGTCGTAGTGGTAAAGCCCCTCACCGTAGCAGTGCTGCAGCGAAAAGGTAGGTGACGTCACCTCACCCTCGACACCTTTGGCTTTCGCCACCGCTTTAGTAAGCGTCGTTTTTCCTGCTGCCAAATCGCCCCGCAAAAAGACAATGGCATGTTCTGGAAGCAGCGCTGTCAGTCTGTCAACGACCCTATCAAGCGTATTTAGTGATGCAACGACCTCTTCAATCACGGTATCTGCCATTCATCACTGATTGTCCGCTGCCAGCTGCGCACTTACCTCGACCATCTTCTCAAGATGTGCCGAAGCCCTCCCACTGTCAATGGCATCGGCAGCACGCTCGATGCCCTCCTTGATGTCACGTACACTGCCGTCCGCAAAGAGTGCATAGGCAGCATTGAGCAGGACGATGTCACGCTTTGGTCCCATTTCGATACCGTAGAAGATATCTTTGGTGATCTCCGCATTCAGCGTTGCATCACCGCCGAGGATCGCCTCTTTTGGGGCAAGTTTGAAGCCGTGGGTACGCGGGTCTATCTCACCCTCGCTGATATGCCCGTCTTCCACATAGGCAAAAGCCGTTGTAGTCGCCAGCGAGATCTCATCCATCCCGTCATGGGAACTGACCACAAACGCCCGTTTGGCATCGAGTGCCACAAGTGCTTCTGCCATGCGGCGCACATAAGAGGGATCAAACACCCCAAGCAGATATTTGCGTGCACCGGCAGGGTTGGTTAGCGGTCCGAGTATGTTAAATATAGTACGATGCGAAATAGACTTTCGAATAGGCATAATGTGCTTCATCGCAGGGTGGTGATTCATCGCGAAAATAAAACAAAAACCGGTCTCTTCGAGCATCTTCACCTGATTTTCAACAGAGAGATCGAGATGGATACCAAGCACCTCGAGCACATCAGCAGAACCGGAGTTGGATGTGATGGAACGGTTGCCGTGCTTGGCAACGACACACCCCAAGGAGGCAAGCAACAGAGAAACCGTCGTAGAGATGTTGAAACTCCCGCTCTTGTCACCACCTGTGCCCACCACGTCTATCGCTCTTTCCCGAAGCGATTCAGGCAACGGCAGCTTGACAGAATGTTCCCGCATTACAGCTGCTGCCGCAGCGATCTCCTCACCTGTCTCACCCCTTTCATAAAGGTCAATAAGAAAGCCTCTTGCTTCCTCATCGCTCATCTCGTTGTTAAAGAGTCTCTCAAATGCTTCTTTTGTCTCCATAGCTACCATTCCTCTGCTTTTACACTTTCTTTAAAGATAAGCATACCACAATTAGGTATTTTTTTTGCTTTTTAAAGTGGGGGGGTAGTCTATTTCATTTGGTGTTGTCAGGGGACAACACCCTACAGTTTTTTATTCTCAATACGAGGCTAACCCCACCTCAAACTTTTAATTTCTAATTTCTAACTTCTAATTTATTTCTTTGACGTACAGCTCTTTCTGCGACTTTGGTATGGTCTTCGTTGCAGGTATCTGGAGTACTTCGTACGACTTTGGACCCTTCAGGTACTCTATGGTGATCTTGTCACCCACCTTGATATCTTTGGAAGCCTTTGCCTTCATACCATTGACAAACACCACCCCGCTTTTAAGCATATCGGTTGCGATGGTTCGCCGCTTGACCACATTGACCGCACTCAGCCATTTATCTACACGCATAGGACACTCCTTTCAGTCGTGAGCGATAGTTGTAAGTGATAGTGATAGAGAAAAATTATTTTCCTATCCTTCTTTCAATAAAAGCTTTTCGCAAGAAAAGCATACCACAACTCTTCACTATTCTCTATTCACTCTTCACTCAGTAGGGTGCGTGACTACGCACCCTACTGCTTAAACATCGCCTCGGCTTCTTTTGCCGCAGTCATACCTTTGAGTGTCAACTGCCCATTCAACAGGTACTTTTCTGCTTTCAACTCTTTAAATATCTGCTTTGCCTCTTTCATGGTGTACATCCCTGTATCGACCAGTGTAACCATCACATCGTTCAAACTCTCATCGGGTTTTTTCTTTAAAATACCCAGCAGCGTCACCTGTTTGAGCAGTTGTTTGTCTTCTTCGTTAATAATATACCCCTTATCGCTTGCCATTTCTTAAAACGGTGTTGTCAGGGGACAACACCCTACATATAGCAAAAGCTTTTCGACAGAAAAGCATACCATAACTATTCACTCTTCACTAACTCAATGAAGTTCTTCATTGAGTTTTACTTCACGTGTACTTCTGCGCGCAATGATCTCACCGGTGGTGGAGTTCTGGCGGTAGTGGATACCGTTAAGCCCCTGCAGCTCTTCACCTTTAAAGGTGGTTTTGTTCTCAAGCTTCGCTTCAGGGTTGGCTGCTTTGATCTTCTCAAGCTCTTCAGGAGCGATCTTGATCTTCGTTCCTGCCAAGATAGTCACACCCGCATCGACGATACACGCATCACCCAGCGGCAGTCCCGTTACGGAGTTGGCGCCAAGCAGGGTGTTCTCCCCGATGCTGATAGGGTTGCCGTCAGTACCGCTGAGTACACCGAGGATACTTGCACCCCCACCCACATCTGAGCCGCTGCCGACAATCGCAGAGGAGCTGATGCGCCCTTCGACCATTACAGGCCCGAGTGTTCCGGCGTTGAAGTTGATGTAACTTGCACCCGGCATCACAGTCGTACCTGCCGCAAGCTGCGCACCCATACGGACTTTGGAAGCATCGAGGATACGTGTATTGTCATCCGGGATGATATGCTGGAGGAATCTTGGGAACTTGTCTACCGAGTCAACCGCAGGGTAGGTACCGTTTAGCTTCATCTCGATCTCGTTCTCTCTAAGCCACTCAAGCTCGTACGGCGTGTTGCCTACCCATGCAACGTTGGAGAGGATGCCAAATGCTCCGTTGAGGTTGACCTTGCGAAGCTCGGCTTTTCTCAAAGAGAGCGCATAAAGCTTCAGGTAAACTGCCTCCACACTCTGCGGTGCAGCATCTTCAAAGAGGAACACGATGCGGTAGTCTTTGCCGATGTCCTCCATCGCTGCAAGTGTTTTGATCACTTGTACGTTTTTGTGTGCATCGCCTGTTGCCTCTGCTGCGTAGGGTGCAAACGCTGCCATAGCGCTGGCAACAAAATTGTCGTTGATAGTTGTAACGAACTCACTGCCGCCAAAATCTACATCGCACTTGGCTTCCTGCAGCGCTCTGATGAAGACTGCCGCAGAACCGAAGTTCTCTTTCCAGTTGATCAGCGGGAAGCTTGCCTGAAGCACTTTTTCAGCATTTTTCTGTCCTCTGTCTACACGTGCAATACCAAATGCCAGCGGCTCTCTGTAGCCCTCCTGTGCCGTTGTCTCAGCAACCAGTTTTTTAAATTCATCCGTGGTGGTCAATGTCTCTATTGCCATAAAAAACTCCTGTAAAATAATTGAAAGGATTATACTCGGATTTATTTAAACCGGAATTATCCAACCCCTACGCCGCCCCTTTATGAAAAATAGTGTAAAATCCGCGCATGAAACACTTACGAGGCTATACCAGACGATACTTTTCCCTTGCCATTATTGCGATGTACTCGACACTGCACAAGCTCTGCATGCTTGACAGCAACTACCAGTACCACAAACTCGCATACTCACCTCTGCCCCGAAAGACGGCACCGCCGGCTGAAGCGGGTAGAAGGTAGAGAGTAGCGGGTAGATTTTTCTTTCCCTGCTTTTATCTCTTTCCTCCCCTTGTAGGGTGCGTAACCACGCACCTTTATACCATTACAAATACAAAACACTATAAATACCCAACATCCGATATACGGTGCGTGGTTACGCATCCTACGGAGCATACAAACAAACATTAAAGGGCACCTCTAATAACTCCAGATGCTCATAACATTGCCAGCTTTGTTCTAGGCAAGGCACACTTTTGAAGTCCTAGCCGTAGCTAAGTCGAAAAAGTGTAACGCCACATAGGGCAAAGCTGGCATTGCCCGAAGGGTGGGCTTTGCAGACGCGATCTTTCACAAGATGCTTCCTTCATCTTAGCTTTGGCTAGGACTTGAAAGCCTCTTGCAAAATCTCACATCTGCAAAACCCATTATGGGCGTCTGGGGTTATTAGAGGTGCCCTAAAAAAGGATACAACCATGAAACATACTATTACACTCAGCCTTGTTGCGGCATCTTTGCTTGCGACCGCATCGTTTGCACAGGAAGATCTTGGTGAGATCACTGTCACAACAGCAACACAGACTACACAAAAGCTTGATGAAGTCACATCCAATGTCGATGTCATTACAGCAGAAGATATTGAGGCACGCGGCTACACGACCGTAGCACAGGCACTCAGCGCCATTGCAGGCATCTCTACCGTCAGCAACGGTGGACTGGGGAAAAGCACTTCCCTCTACCTTCGCGGGATGGACAGCAAACACACACTCGTACTCATCGACGGTGTACGCTACAACGACCCTACCTCTCTTAGCGGTGCGCCTTGGGCGGACCTGATGGTCGATGACATTGCCCAGATCGAAGTGGTCAAAGGGGCACAGTCTGGCATCTGGGGTGCCAATGCCAGTGCCGGTGTTGTTAACATCATCACCAAAAAAGCGCAAAAAGGGACACACGCAGCAGCACACATCGAAGGTGGCAGCTTTGGCACATGGAAGTACGGTGCCAATATTTCTACTGCAGATGAAGCATACTATGCCAAAGTTGGATACAACGTTGTTGACACCAAAGGCTTCACTGCCGTGGCACCCTATGGTACAGATATCAATCAGTATGAAGATGACAAATACAAAAATCAAACACTCAACATCAAGGCAGGCTACAACTTCAATGCAGACAATACCCTCGACCTTGCCTACACCTATATCAAAGGCAAAGGCGATGCAGACCCCTACGACAGCAGCACCTACGCCTTTGATCCTAACGGCAAATACGGCATTGAAAGCACTGACAAATTCATGAAAGCCAACTTCCGCCACAGCGACAGCATCGAAACGCTTAACCTCTATGCACAGCGTTCAGACTTCAGCCGCTACTATCCGGACGCAACCTTTGGACAGCACTTTGACGGTAAGATTGACGAATATGGCATCAACAGTAAATTCAGTTATCGCACCAAAGACTTCATCCTTGTAGGTGTAGACCATAAAAAATACAGTCATGAGAATGACATTGGAAAAAGTTATGACACAACAGGTGTCTTTGCAACCAATACAAATACTTTTGAAGGTTTCCTTGGCGGTACAACCATTTTGACAGAATCTTTGCGTTACGATAATTACAGTGACTTCAAAAACAAAACTACCGGGAAGATAGGCTTAAAACATATAAACAAATACATAGAGGGGCTGACAGGATCGTTCAACTATGGCACTGCCTACAATGTACCCACCATGTATCAACTCTTTGATCCCTTCAGCGGAAATACCAATCTAACCCCTGAAAATACTGACAGTTACGATGTGACCATCGCCTACAAAGATTTCAAAATCACTTACTTTAACAACAAGATCGACAATATGATCGATTACGTCAGCAACTATGATGCAGCAGGCAACTGGATCGGCGGCGGGTATGACAACATTTCCGGTACCTCCAAGATCGACGGTATAGAGCTTACCTACCAAAAAGAGATCTTCGAGAGCCTACTGCTTAACACCAACTACACCCACCTCTTCACTTATGAAGACAATAACGGCAAAACACTGGCACGCCGTGCAAAAGATACTTTCAACCTCGCGCTGGACTACTACGGCATTGAAAACCTCCATATCGGAGCGGATATGCAGTATGTAGGAGAGCGTTTCGACAGAGCCGACAAACAGGGAGAGCAGACAGGAAAATATGCACTCTTTAACCTGACTGCAGACTATCAGATCACCGACAATATTCAGGTTTATGGTAAAATCGAAAATATCGGTGACAAATATTACCAAACGGTTTACGGCTACGCAACAAGCCCGAGAGCCTTTTATATCGGTGTCAGAGGTAAAATATAAGCGTATAGGGTATTTGGGTAAAGTATGCGTTCCCACGCAGAGCATGTCGTAGGGTGCGAAATCTCGCACCTTCTACACACCAATCAATAAATCGAGGTAAAGGTGCGTGAATACGCACCCTACGCGTGGCAGGCTTTTGAAATAATGCATATTGAGCAATGGGTAACCGTGAGGAGAAAAGCATAATGCTAAAGATGATCTTACTACTGTGTTTTGCTTGTTTGATCTATGCCAACGAGCGCATCGTCACCCTCTCCCCTGCCATCAACGAGATTGTCTTTGCGCTTGGTGCGGGCGATGAAGTGGTAGGCAATACCATCTACAGCACCTACCCCAAAGCAGCCCGCTCCCTGCCAAAAGTCGGCGGATACTTCTCTCCTGATCTGGAGAAGATCGTGGCACTGCGCCCCACGCTGGTACTGATGCAGCCAAACAATCGTGCCCTTGCCAAACGCTTACAACATCTCGGCATCGAAACCATGACCGTACGCATCGACCGTCTGCCGCACATCGTGCAGGCGATCACGCTACTTGGAAAACGGCTTAGACACACGAAAGAGGCAGCCCGAATCACCCATGCCATTGACGATGCGCTTACCAAAACCAAGGGTATCGTCAATGGCAAAAAGATCCTCATTGTCTTTGGCTACAACCGTGTCGTCAAAGGCAACGTCTTTGTAGCGGGGCAAAACCTCTACTTCGACGACATCATCAACGCTTCAGGCAATACCAACGCGCTGCACTCCACACGCAAAGGACAGCCGGTACTTAGCCGCGAGAACATCATCGCACTCAACCCGGACATTGTCATTGTGCTTGCACACGATCTGGACAAAAAGCACCTTGCAAAAGAGGATGTCATCGCTCCGTGGCGCACACTGCCCATTACCGCAGCCCAAAGAGGCGATATCTACCTCATAGACAAAGACTACAGCGGTATTCCAAGCGACAGACTGGTTTACTTTTTAAAAGATTTCAGGGAGATACTGCATGCCGTTGCACATCACTGACTATAGCGACGAGATACTACACGACATCTCTTTTGCGCTTGAAGCAGGCTGCCACCTGTGCATCCTCGGCGCCAACGGTGCAGGCAAAACAACCCTTGCCAAGGTACTCTGCGAGCTCATCGACTCCGACGCCGTCACCATAGACGGCAAATCGCTCCGCCACATGCACGGTACCGCACGCGCCAAAGCGATTAACTACATCCCCTCAAAACTGGAGATTTTCGATGCCCATATGCGTGTGGAGGAGCTGCTGGCTCTGAGTCACTTTGACACGACACTACATATCGGTGATGCTTTGGAGAGGCTGCGAATCACACATCTTAAAGACCATCCCTGCAAAACGCTTAGTTCCGGGGAGTCACAGTTGGTGCTGACCGCTTCGGCACTGCTGCACGGTGCACGCTACACCCTCTTTGACGAACCCACCGCCAACCTCGACCCGATACGGATGCGTACGCTTTTTCACCTGCTTGCAGATGATACCGTTTTACAAAGCAAAATTGTCATCACACACAACCTCGAACTTGCCTACAAACTAGGCTTTGACATCCTCTATCTTGAAGCGGGTCACATACGCTTTCATGGCACTGCCGATCGCTTTTTTACACAGTCACAGCTCGATGCTCTCTACCATGGCAGTGTGAAAAATCTTGGTGAGCATGTGGTGGTATCGCTATGAAAATACTTTTCCTTCTCGCCTCTTTGTCGTTGCTTATTGCCGCACCCTTCTTCGGACAAATCGCTCTACCACTTGATGAACTGATACAACCGCAGAGTATGGCACATCAGGTCTTTATGCAGATACGCCTGCCGCGTGTACTGCTGGCATTTCTGGTCGGCGGTATTCTCTCGCTTGGCGGACTGGTCTTTCAGGTGGTCTTTCGCAACCCCATGAGCACCCCTTACACCCTCGGTGTCGCCAGCGGTGCCACCCTCTTTACCGCCATTGCCATCATCGCCGGACTGGGTGCCTACAGCCCGCTTTTTGCCTTTGTCGGGGCGATGATGACGGTGTTGATCCTCTTTGCCGTCGCCTCCCGCTTTGGCGGATACAACCCTACCACACTCCTGCTAGTGGGCATCGCGCTTGGGTTTTTCTATGCTGCGGCACTCATGGTGATGTACGCACTTTCCACCCTGCAGGAGAGTTACGAGATCTTGCGCTTTACCATGGGCAGTCTGGATATCGTAGGCTTTGGACAGATCGGCATCCTTACCGCCGCCACTGCACTGCTTCTGCTTATAATACGCTACTACAAAGAGGCATTCAAAGCCTTGCTGGTCTCTTACGAGTTTGCCTTTTTGCAGGGTATCCATGTCAAAAAACTCAGCTACACCCTGCTCTTTGGTGTCTCTGTCGCTGTGGGGGCAGCGGTAAGCCTGACCGGTCCCATTGGCTTTGTGGGGCTCATCATCCCCCACATGCTTGCCACACTCTACCAGCAGAGTGCGGAAAAACTGCTTGTGCCAAGCTTTTTTTACGGCGGCGTCTTTCTCGTACTGTGCGACCTCATCGCCCGCTCTTTGGCGGATGCGACACTGCCTATTGGCGTGGTGACTTCGTTTGTCGGGGCACCGTTTTTTATCTATCTGTTGTTGCGGGGTAGAAAGTAGGGTGCGATATTTCGCACCGTTTACGCGTAAACCGATAGTAAACGCTGTTTTTTCATAACGGCTTGAAGGTGCGTGATTACGCACCCTACATGACAATATTAAAATAAGGAGAAATAAGAAACCATGCTACACCCCATCATCGGAACATTAGATACCATCAAAACCCTACAAGGAAAATCAGCCACCTTCATGCTCGCCATGAGCAACACTGCCACTGCTGACATCCCCGGCATCACGCAGGCAGGCATCCCCGGCATGCTGCACCTCACGCCCGTACTCGATGCGGAGTTTTTGACAACGGGAGAGGTGCATTCACTCGAAAATATCGCCGAAACCCCCAAAGGGGTTCCTACTCCCGCTCTGATTACCCGTGCGGTGCACCTGTTACATCCTTTTGCCCGTATCGAACTGCTCGATTTGGGGCTGAAGGTCACCCCAAAAACCGATGCGACGCTCCACCGCTTCGAGATACCGCCAAGCGGGAATATTGCCGAGGATTGTGCTATCGATGCCAAAGCGGTCTTTGAAAAAGGCGTTGCTTTTGGGCAAAACTACGATCTGCAAGACGACTACCTCATCCTCGCCGAGTCTGTCCCCTCAGGCACCACCACCGCCACTGCTACGGCATTGGCACTCGGATACGATGCCAAAAACTACTTTAGCTCCAGCTTCAAAAATGTCCCTGACGACATCCGACAAACGACCATAGACAAAGCACTCTCACGCATTGAAAAAGCGGAGGATATCTTCTCTAAGCTTAGAAAAGTCAGCGACAACATGCTGCTCTTTGTCGCCGGCTTCCTGATTGGTGTAGACAACCGTTTCCCTGTTGTACTTGCCGGGGGTACCCAAATGGCAGCAGCACTGCTTGTAGCCGATGCCATCACCAGACACTACCCCCAGTACCGCCCGCAGAACACTCTGAAACCCATGCTTGCCACCACCAAATGGGTCGCCGATGATGCCCACTCCGACATCACCGCCCTGCTTGCCATGCCTGACTTTGCTGTTGAAGCCTGCTACAGTGACTTTGACTTCTCACAGGCTACACATCCCGCACTCAAACTCTACGACGAAGGTGAAGCCAAAGAGGGTGTGGGTGCAGGCGGGGCGTTGACATACGGCATGATGAATGGGTTGACGAAAGAGGCAATCACCATGCAGGTTGAAGCATTTTTAGGTTTATAAACCTTTAATTAAATGTATTATATGATTATGTATTATTAAAATATGTATAGAGGTTATGATGAACATTGTAAAAATACGCAAAAACTTTCTGCTGGACAAAGAGACTGTAGAAAAGGCACAGCAGATTATCCGAAAGCAGCACAAGAGCCTGACAGAAGCGATCACACTTTACCTCAAAGCAGTAGTCAAAGACCCTTCTATTCTGCAAACTATCGAGCAGAGTGCAAAAAAACGCACTGGTTCGTTTATAGGCATGCTTGACGGTGAGATTGGCGACAAGACATACAAAGAGATGAAAAAAGAAGCACTCCGACATAAGGCAGACTAACCATGTCCGTATTTCTCGATGCCAATATCTGTCTCGATCTTCTCGATACGACCCGTCCTACCTCGGAAACCTCTGTTGCATGGTATATGGCACATAAAGACGATGCGAAGACGATGTTTTATTTTTCCGGTGATTTCATTACTACCTTTTACTACATTCTTACCGAACGTAGAGGGATTGACCGGTACAAAGCCGTACGTGCCATTGATGCTTTGAGTAAAGAGGTCATCCCCTTCTATCTTGAGCAAAGTGATTTTGTGGCGGCAAAACAGAGCTTTTACGAAGAGGCGTTGGATGATTTTGAAGATCTGATCATCCTCCACTCAGCCCTACGTGCAAAATGTACTTCATTTCTCACCAACGATACAGCACTTCTATATCTCAAGCATTTCGACGCACTTCATATCAAGGCACCAAAACAGCTATGAAAATTCTCTATTATGGCGGTCAAAAATCGGGTAAAAGCCTTTTGGCAGAACAAAAAGCACTTGAACTTGCCAAAGCGCAAAAACCCTACTACATCGCTACTTATGACAACAGCTACGGCGATACCGAAATGCACGCACGCATCAAAACACACCGCAAGCAGCGCAAAGATCGTTTTATCACTATCGAAGAGCCGCTACATCCGAACCACTATGTCCAAACAGGTGGCACCTATCTCATCGACTGCATGAGTATGTGGCTGTTCAATACTTTACAACAACCTATAGAAGCAGTGATGCAAGAGGTAGAACACTTATGCACCAAAGATGCACACATCGTATTCGTCCTCAACGACGTCTCAAGCGGCATTATCCCCATCGATGGTATCAGCCGCGACTATGTTGACCGCAGCGGCATTGTCGGGCAGAAACTTGCCGCTTTGTGCGACGAGGTATATGAGGTAAAGCTTGGGATTGCGTTACGTTTAAAATAGCATTGTGGTATAATTGTCTATATCAAAAAGGAATCATATGCAAAGAGAAGATATTTTAACCTTTTTACAGCAGAACATGACACAACTGCAGCAACAGTACCATATCCAAAAAATCGGTCTGTTCGGTTCCTTTGCTCGTAACGAAGCAACAGAAGAAAGCGATATTGACCTTGTGATCGTGTCATCTGAAAAAAGCTTTCGTAACCGTTACGGTTTAAAACATTTTCTCGAGGAGAAATTCCAAAAAGCTGTAGACATAGGATATTTGGATTCTCTTCACCCTTTTGTTCAAAAGCAGATTAAGGACGAGATTATCTATGTCTAAACGATACCCGGAACTTTTTGCGGTTGAAATTCTCGTTGCCATAGACAAAATTTCACGATACCACCAAGACTTTTTTGATGCCCAAACTTTTTATCATGACGATAAAAGCTTCGATGCAACAATGAGAGAACTTCAAATCATCGGTGAAGCGACAAAACATCTGCTGCATCACGATCTTTTGGAAAAAGAGTATCGTATCATTGTTGATTTTCGAAACTTTATTGTGCATGAATATTTTGGTATCGATCCAGATGAAATTTGGGATATAGTGCAACATGAGCTACCCCACTTTAAGATTGCAACACTGCAACTCTTGGAGAAACTGGATAAAACGATACTCTTAGAAATCATTGGCGATATGATCGAAACATCACACGGCAAGACAGAATCATATCTAAAATCACTACAAACAGATATACACACTTTATGACCCCGTTTCGACACGGCGGCGATATCGTCGCGTTTGCCAAACGCTGTCACTATACCCCGGAAGAGGTCATAGACCTCTCTTCCAATATCAATTTCGTCAAACCGCATCTTAACACCGATTTTAACACCATCGATATCGCACCCTATCCCAACGACGAGAAGGCACGACACGCCACAGCGTCGCACTACGGCGTAGCCTACGACGAACTGGCGCTCTTTAACGGCGCATCGGCGGCAATCTATGCGTTAATGGGATATTTACGGCATCACACGCACAAAAAGCCCTCTCATGTCGTACTCTACGAACCGCTCTATACCGAATACAAAAGAGCGGTAAACCTCTATGGTTTCGAGATGATTCATATTAATAGATATAAAAATCTCGATGCGCCTGTTCCTAAAAATGCCTTGGTCGTTTTCGTCAATCCCGCCACACCCGACGGCATGACCTACACGATGGAGGCGCTGTTTGCAAAATGGATGAAGCAAGGGTGTCGTATTTTGATAGACGAATCCTTTTTGGAATTTACACAGATACCCTCCGTATCGAGTCATATTAAAAACTATGAAAATCTATGGGTGCTCAAATCGATGACCAAGTTTTTCGGTGCGGCGGGGGTACGCATGGGCGCACTTCTATCAAACAGACGCAATATTGCGGCATTTGCTTCCACCCTGCCGCCGTGGCGTCTCAGCGCCTTCGATACCGCCTATATCCTCGATGCCTTGAATGATAAAAATTTTACCCAACGCTCACACCGTGCCAATGCCGAGTCAAAAGCGGCTCTAAGCGCACTGCTTGAGAGTAGCCCGCTTGTCGCGTATCGTTACGAAGGAGAGGCAAACTTCATCCTTGCAAAGCTACACATCCCCGCAAGCAAACTGCAAGAGGCGTTGCTACCCTACCGTACACTGGTGCGAGATTGTAGCGATTTCGACGGTTTGGACGGCTATCATGTTCGCATTGCCGTCAAAAAGACGGAAAAATACACAGGGTTGAAGGAGGTACTGCATGCATAACCTCTCCATCTTAGGTACAAGCTCCGATGCGGGCAAAAGCACGCTCACTTGGATCATAGGCAAGCTCTTGCAAAACGCGGGCTACAGCGTCGCGCCCTTCAAAGCCCAAAACGTCTCCAACAACGCCCACGTCGCAGATGACGGCAGCGAGATCTCCGTCGCCCAACACTTTCAGGCAAAAGCGCTCGGCGTACCCACTTCCTGGCACAACAACCCCGTACTGCTCAAATCGGGCAGAGGCAACGCCGCATCGGTCATCGTGCGGGGCAGACATCTCAGCGACAAAGAGATAGGCGACTACTTCCGCGACATAGACACGCTTAGACCCGCCGTCAAAGAGGGCTTTGCCTATCTCGATGCGCGCTACGATATCGTCGTCGCCGAAGGAGCGGGCTCTCCGGTAGAGCTCAACTTGATGGAAAAAGACCTTTCCAATATCTTTATCGCCAGTGAATTCAAAACAAAAATCCTCCTCATTGCCGATATCGAAAAAGGCGGCGTCTTTGCCTCGATTTACGGCGTCTATCATCTCTTGCCCGAAGCGTTGCGGCGCAATGTCGTCGGGGTAATCATCAACAAATTCAGAGGCGACAGAGGCTTTTTCGACGAGGGCGTTCGCATCATCGAAGAGAAGTTCGGCATCCCCGTACTTGGCGTGTTGCCCTACGAACCGCTCAACCTCGGCTTCGAAGACTCCCAAAGCCTGCGACACTATAGCCAAGATTGCTCCCGTGCCACCCGCCGCATCGCCGTCGTCGCCTACCCCGCCATGAGCAACTACACCGACTTCGAGCCGCTATTGGCGGATGAGGATATCTGCGTGGAGTTTGTCGATAACAACCGTCCGCTGGAAGGCTTTGACTGCATTGTGCTTCCGGGATCGAAAAAGGTATTCGACGATCTGGCTTGGCTGCGAGAAAAGGGGCTGGAGAAACGTATCTTTGAGGCGTATCGCGGTGACGACAAAACGCATATCGTCGGTATCTGCGGCGGGTTTGAGATGCTACACGAGCGTATCGTCGATCCTCATGGTATCGAAGCCTCTCTGCCGCAGGCAGTTGCGGGACTGGGACTTGTCAAGGGAGAGATACGCTTTGACAAAAAGAAGATACTCAAAAAAGATATTGATAAATATGAAATTCACCACGGTATCTCTTCCACCTACCCCGACGGCTACAAAGACGAACGTATCTACGGCACTTTTAAACACGGACTTTTTATAGACGATGCCTTTAGAAACTACGAAGCAAAACGCATTGAAAATTTCGCCGAAACAATGCATACTTATCTCGATGCCCAAAGGCTCATCGATGCTCTACGCTGAAACCGCACTGGTAGGCTATCTCGTCGACCGCATTTTCGGAGAGTTTCGTTTTATCCGCCATCCAGTGGTACTGATGGGAGATTATATTAAATACTATAAAAAGCATTTCTATAAAGACAGTATCTTTAGAGGCGCGATCCTTACTTTCTCTCTTATCACCATTACGCTAATACTTACTTATCTTACTACATACACCATTTCATCACTCCTGCCTCCTACCTTCTACTTCCTACCTCTCTTGTATGGGATAATCGCCTCCACCACCATCGCCTCCAAGATGCTGCACGACGCGGTCGAAGAGGTGATCGACCACCCGCACCGCATCAAATATCTCGTCAGCCGCGATACGGAAAACCTCAGCTCCTCGGAGATCAACAAAGCCGCCATCGAAACCTATGCCGAAAACCTCTCCGACGGTGTCGTCGCCCCGCTCTTTTGGCTGCTGCTGTTGGGACTGCCCGGCGCCTTTGTCTATAAAGCAGTCAATACGCTCGATTCGATGGTAGGCTACCGCACCCCGCGCTACGAAAAATTCGGCAAACTCTCCGCCCGTCTCGACGACTGGCTCAACTACATCCCCGCGCGCCTCACCGCTATACTCATTCTCCTCTTATCTCCAAAACTCTATAACTCATCTACCTTCTACCCGCTACTCTCTAGCCTCCTGCGCCAAGCCTCCCGCCACGACAGCCCCAACGCAGGCTACCCCATCACCGCCATGGCATTAGCACTCGGCATCCGCCTCGGCGGCCCTACACGATATTTTGGTAAGGTGAAGCAAAAAGCCTATTTCGGTATGGGCAGAGAGGAGATTACGACAGAAGATATCCGCTGTGCGTTGGCGTTTGGGCGGCGGGTAGATGCAGTGGTGTTGGGTGGGTTGACAGTATTGTTTATTTTCGTCTAATGCAGCTCGTTTCCACGCTCACGCATGGGAATGCATACTTGAATCTTTGATAAAAAATGTATACAATACATACCACGTTTGTAGACACTCCCACGCAGAGCATAGGAGCTAGAAAAAGGAGCTTTTTTGAAAAAGTTTAATCATAAGGATAAAAATCTACTTGAAGAACTTTGTATAGAACTTCGATATGTAGGATGCTTTGATAAAGAATTACCAGAAAGTAAAATAGCAATAATGCATATTACTAAAGTCCAACAAATTTCAAAAGAACTTAACACTAAGGGAATTAACCCAAATTCAAGGTTAAAATTATTAACAAAAAAAACAAATTGGCTTATGCATGATTTGTATCTTGACTGTCTTGAATATCCAAAAGTAATTCCTTATGTAAAATTATTAGATGGTACACCAAGAATTAAGTTAATTCAAAAAGAAATTAAACAGAGAGAAAAAAAACAAATGCAAGTATATAATGAATTTATAAATACAACTGCAAAAGATTTATTAAGGATAATCACAAAATACATATTAAATAATGAAAAAAAAGAAGAACTGTTGGAACTACTTGAAAATTATAATGTCAGGCATTTAGCTAGTGAATTAGATAACATCAAAGATAATGTAACAAAAAAAGATAAAGAAATAATAGAAGATTTCTATTGGAGTGTATTCTAACTCGTTCCCACGCTCCCGCGTGGGAATGCATACCAAAATCTTACATACAAAAAACCCACCATTCCCTACAAAATATGCAGCATACATACTCCCACGCAGGAGCGTGAGAGAGAGGGAGTAAACAAAATTTTTGTCATCACATCCATTTTTTGCTACAATAAAACCAAAATATTTACACACCTGATAACAACAAGGCAATAATAATGATACAGAAACAAGAGATTTTAAACTATTTGAAATCACATCAGGAATACTATTACAACCAATTCGGTATTAAATTCATTGGACTCTTCGGCTCTTACGCCAGAGAAGAAGCCGATGAAAAAAGCGATATAGATATCCTGTATAGAATCGATAGAGATAAAAAACTCTCCATCTTTCAGTACCTCAAACTAAACAAACAACTTGAGGATTTTTTCCGAACAAAAATCGATTTGGTACGAGACGAAACGCTCAAACCACAACTGAGACAATATATCCGAAAAGACATCACTTATGTATAAAAGCAACAGGGATTATCGGCTCTACCTCGAAGATATTGCCAACGAGTGTCAGAACATCCGGAAATTTGTCGAAAATATTACCTATAACGAATTTACGGAAAACTTGGAAAAAATCTATGCCGTTGCAAAAGCATTTGAAAACATAGGCGAAGCGGTCAAGAACATCCCTAAAGAGCTTACCGCAAAATATCCTGAAATTCCTTGGAGCGAAATAGCCAAAATGAGAGATGTTCTTACTCATCATTATTTCGGCGTGGATGACAAAGTATTGTGGGATACACTCGATGAAGACTTCGAAGCATTTGAAAGAGTCATCCATATGCTCATAAACAACACAAAAATACAATAATTTATATATAACGCAATAACAAGGACACACCATCCGAACCCAAACACTACGACACCTCTACCTCGGACTCAAATCGATGCTGGGCTACTTTACCCTCCTGCCCGTGCGCTTCAAAGCGAGCGACGATCTGTCACACCCCAAGGTGATGGGTGCGATGCTTTTTTGGCTGCCGCTAGCGGGATTGGTGAGTGCGGGTGGGAGTGTGGTCGTTTATATACTGTTTGGCAAGTTGGGATGGCTTGGTGCAGTCATAGCGGCGCTGGTCTATCCGATACTCTACGGGTTTTTGCATACCGAAGCGGTGGCGGATGTTGCCGATGCACTTTATGCCGCGCATTCGGGCAAGGATGCTTACAGCGTCATCAAAGACCCCACCATAGGTGCGATGGGTGTGCTCTGGACAGTGGCGGCAGTACTGCTCAAAACCGTACTCATCGTCTATCTACTCATGCATGGAACGTGGGCGCTCTTTGTCGCGGCGGCAGTGAGCAGTCGTATGGGGCTGGAGATGCTCTTTTTTACCCAGACGTTTCGCTCCTCATTTATCCAAACCTTGCAACGGGGCTTTGACGGCAAACTCTTTGGCGGCAGTATGGTACTCTTTTTGCTTGTAGGACTTGCCGTGGCGCAAGAGAAATTTTTCCTCATCGCGGCTTTGGCAATGGGGGTCAGCTACCTTGTCGCCACACGTATCGGCAAAAAACTCGGCTTTCTCAACGGTGATGTGCTAGGCACCACGCTGGAGGCGACGGAGATCGTGCTGATGCTTACGGGAGCGCTATTGTGGCTTTGACCCTTTTGCGGCACGCCGCCGTGCATCCACGCTACCAAAAACGTTACAATGGCTGGACCGATCTTGGCATCGAACCCTCGCTTTTCGATGCCAAGATGGTCGCGCCGCTATGTAAGCAGCACTTCGACCACATCTATAGTTCTGATCTGATGCGCTGTCAGGAGACGCTCAGCTTTATGGAAATGACGCTCTACACTACCGACGAGAGACTGCGTGAAGTGCGCTTCAAGGCGCATATCGAGGGACTGAGCTATCAAGAGGTGTCCCGACACGCAGACTTCGACGCTTCGCTGCTTGAAGATCCCATAGCATGGCACAACTATATTTGTGCAGAACGTTACGAAGCCTTTAGCAGACGTATCGGCACTTTTCTTGCCGATCTACCGAAAGGCAAAGAGATACTCGTCTGCACCCATGGCGGCGTAATGCAGCACATGCTCTCACTGCTGCATCTGCCGTTGCAGCCAATAGACTATCTCAACTGGATAAGGATTGAACATTATGAGTTATAAAGATTGGTTTGAAGCTCACGGGCGTAAACATGCCGCTATTATGCAAAAGCTCACCCACCTCAGTGATGACGAGGTGATAGCTTATTTTCGCTTTGAGAATATGCGCATCAACGAACCCGACTTCTGCCCGCTCTACGCCGAGAACAAAAAGTGCCACGATATGGAAGATCTCAACTGCTACCTCTGCGCCTGTCCCAATTTCCGTTTCGACGACGCAGGGTTTAAGGAGGTGGAAGACAGAAGCCTCAAAAGCTACTGCACCATCGATTCAAAAGACGGAGATGTGTTCAAAACGGATGACGCCATCCACCAAAACTGCAGCGGATGCACCGTACCGCACCATGAAGCCTATATCAAAAAGCATTTTAAGAGGAACTGGTTCGAGATTATGGAAAAGGTGACACCGGAAGATCAATCGTGAAATTCGACCACGCCGTAGGCATCATCATATACTGCACGCGTTCTATGCTTTTTCGCATGCTTTCTTGCCAAATACTCCGCTCCGTCCCCTTCGATAGTAACCGGAATCCCTACTTCAGCCCACTTGAACATACGCTGTGCAAAGCCGTTTTTCATCCGTACACAGCCATGTGATGCAGGATGGTTGGGGACATAGCCAAGATGCATGGCAATGCCGCCATAGCTTAGACGAAGCATATAGTGCATCTTTGCACCCCCGCTGGGGCGCGGCCACAGATTGGAGAGATGGTAGCGCTTCTTTTCAAGCACCCGGTACTCCCCAGTCGGGGTCTCCCTGCCCTCTTTTCCTGAGGAGATGCGTCCTGAAAAACGTACCACTCCGTCTTCGTAGGCATAGGCTTTCTGCTCTGAGAGGTCGATGACAATACGCTTTTGTGAGGCAAAAAGCGTTGTACTCCCAAACAGGCATAAAAGCAAAAACCACTTCATGGCATACGTTACGATGTGTACCCGTCAGGATTCATACTCTGCCAACGCCAAGTATCTTCACACATCTCTTCAATGCCCTTCTTCGCTTCCCATCCAAGCAGTTCTTTTGCATAGGAAGGGTCAGCATAACACGTAGCAATATCACCGCTTCTTCGCGGGGCGATCTCGTAGGGTACTTTTTTGCCAGATGCTTTTTCAAAGGCTTTGACCATATCGAGTACCGAATAGCCTTTTCCTGTGCCGAGGTTGACTGTCATCACCTCTTTCATCTCCGGCAGTTTTTCCAATGCTTTCAGATGTCCTACCGCCAGATCGACCACGTGAATATAATCTCTAACTCCTGTACCATCATGGGTATCATAGTCATTTCCAAAAACAGATAATTTTTCCCGTTTCCCAATAGCAGTCTGAGAAATAAAAGGAACAAGATTGTTTGGAATACCATTCGGATCCTCACCAATCATCCCAGATGCATGTGCCCCTACCGGATTGAAGTAACGCAGTAAAGCAATCTTCCATGAAGGGTTGGCGCGATGCAGGTCTCGCAGTATCTCTTCAACGAACAGTTTGCTTCTACCGTAAGGATTGGTTGCAGAAAGAGGAAAGTCCTCTTTGATCGGTGTTATATGTGGATCACCGTAAACGGTGGCAGAGGAGCTAAATACGATAGAACGACAACCATATTGCTCCATCACCTCACACAGTGTCACTGTTCCGCACACATTGTTCTCGTAGTAGCGTAACGGCTGTTCAACCGATTCACCTACCGCTTTGAGACCGGCAAAGTGGATCACCGCATCAATAGTATGATTTGAAAAAACTGCTTCAAGATCATCCCAATTCCGCACATCCCCTTCTACTACGGTAATCTGCTTCCCCGTCAATGATTCTACCCTTTGGATGCTCTCTCTTGATGCATTGCTAAAATTATCAAAGACAATCACTTCATGCCCTGCTTCAAGCAGCAATACATTAGTATGCGACCCTATATACCCTGCACCTCCGGTTACAAGTATCTTCACATCTGTTCCTTTAGTATTGATTGTAAAAATTATAGCGAAAGGATGATTACAAATGATCCCAAATCCCCAAAACATATGTAAACGTAACTTTGATTTGGAATGAAGTCACTCTACGAAATTTCATGGATAATTCTGCCCGAAATTTGTCATACAAAGGGGAGAATATAACAAACATCAGGCGAAGTATAATCAAATTCAAAAAGAGACACTCTTTTTGTATGAACATTCTATCACACTAGTGTAAGTGATCTGTTACCCTTCTGCTACCAGAGCATTATTACCCACCTTATCGTAATCTATGCAACACTTCAATATAAGCTTTAATATATTTCTCCTTCTCTTTGCGCCGATACTGCATCACCCATCTTGGATGCGGCAGCACCTCTATGGTGTCAAAGAAGTTATAGCGTGCATTGAGCTCCTTGAGATAGGCAAGGTTTTTGCCCTGTCCCACGGTGGAGATATGTCGGCTGACATTGGGGTATGCCATCTGCTTTTGAATGCTTTCGACAATAAGTGGTTCAAAGTAGTTTAGCGTCTCTTTGTCGTCATAGTAGTTGTAGTTTCTGCCATTGCGCAGCAGTCCAAACGGTAGCACTGTGGTAAAGAGGAAGTCACCGTAAAAGGCTTCGGGTCCACCATAGGCATCAACCACCTCACAAATGAAGTTGGCACTGAGTTCACTGCGTTTCTCAAGGCTGTTTACGATGCCACACTTCTCTTCCATCAAGATAGGATCGGTAAACCCTACACCTGTCAGCCCTGCACCATGTCTGCCCGGATTGATCCCAAAGAGCAGTGTGCGCGGGCGGGTATCGTTGTAGTATTTGGTATAAAATGCCTCCATCACCCTGCGTGTCTCTAAATGGACGTAGGGGTAAATGATCTTAACGTTATTAGCGGATCGAATTCTTTTGGGAGAGAGTACAAGAAGTCAATATTTCGTTTTAAAATTACATGGATAATATTGATCCGACTCTCTGTCGTTACCGACGATAATATGCTATAAGACTCGCCTTGGCGATGGTATGTACATTGATCATAAAGCCGGTAACAGGGGCATTGGTATCAGATTTTAGATCGAGTTTTGGTACATCGAGTGCATAAATGGTAAAAATATTACGGTATGATTTGTCACCTTTTGGAGAGCAGGCACCGCCAAAACCAACAATACCATAATCATTTTGTATCTCTATAGCTCCTTTAGGCATATCCTTACTATAAAAACGTATACAGACCTACAAGCGCGAGACTACAATAGATATCGTACTCAAAACAGAACATCACGATTATTCAAAAAAAGGTGAAGGTATTATTTTTTGAGTACACGAAAGGCTATCTACATGCTCTTGACATTTTGTACCGATTGGTATATAATTTGCATATGAGAGATATAAAAACCCACCGTGGACGCCCCAAAGCCTTTGACGAGATAGAAGCACTGACAGCTGCGATGCAGTACTTTTGGGAGCATGGATATGATGCGACGAGTGTGGATGATCTGCTGAAGGTGATGGGGATCAAAAAGAGCTCTTTTTATGCTACTTTCAAAAGCAAAGAGGCACTCTTCTCCAGAGCGTTGCAGCTCTATAGGGAGTACAGCCTTGCTTTTTTACGCGAGTATCACAAGGAGCATGGTGCCAAGCAAACCATGTTGATGCTGGTCGATTCAACCATTGAGGAGCTTGAAAAGAGCGGCAATGTTCGCGGCTGTTTGCTGATGAACTCGGGCAAAGAGTGTTACGGGCGCTACGAAAATCTCAGCCGACAGGTGGGACGCGAGTTTACCTATCTATTTGCGCTCTTTGTTGAGCTCATCGCCGAAGCAAAAGAGAAGGGAGAGATACACAACCCAAAAACACCTCAGGAGATCGCGCTCTTCTACATCAATGCACTCAATGGTTTGGTAGTAACCATCCGCGCGGGTGTGGAAAAAGCACTTATCGAAGAGTTAAGTCAAGAAATCAAAGAGATACTGGAGTAGTCAAAAAGAGGACTATTGCAGTGTCTTTTTTTTCTGATTAATTATGTACCACTTAGTACAATTATTAGATAGAAAAGTCGGGACAGACGGCACAGTGTTGTATATTTTTGTACCAATTAGTACATATAAGGGAGCGTGTATGCGTATGGTTCTGAGAATAACAGTGATGTTTGTCTTGACATCTGTTTTGCTGGTGTCACTTGTACTGTATGCACTACACGCTGTGGTATGTACATTCATCATCTAAGGAGAAGCTATGAATGAATTTAAAGAAAAATACGGTTCGTGGGCACTGATCACGGGAGCCTCATCGGGGATTGGCGCGGCGTTTGCCAAAGAGCTTGCCGGCAAAGGGATTAGCCTTGTTTTGGTTGCGCGTAGAAAAGCGGTTCTCGATCTAAAAGCCGCCGAGCTACAGGATGTGTATGGCGTGGAGGTGAAAACCGTGGAGCTTGATCTAACAGAGGATGGTGCGGTAGAGAAGCTAGCAGAGATAAGCAAAGATATTGATATCGGGCTTGTCATCCCCAATGCCGGCATGATCACCTACGGAAGTTTCGTCAAAACCCCGCTTGAAGATCAACAGAAGCTACTCAAGCTCAACATCATGGTACCGATGCAGATGGCGCATATCTTCGGGCAGAGACTTGCGAAGCGCGGCAAAGGCGGCATCATCATGATCTCCTCTACATTCGCCTATCAGGCGGTGCCCTACTTTGGCAACTACGCAGCGAGCAAATCCTACATCCTCTACCTTGCCGAAGCGCTGCACTATGAGCTTGCAGACAAAGGGGTCAAGGTAGTGGCACTCTCTCCGGGGCTGACAGATACCGAAATGCCCGGCAAGATCCCGATGGATTTCTCCAAAATGCCGATGAAGATCATGAAACCAGAAGCAGTGGTCAAGACCGCCTTCAAAGGGCTCTCCCACGACAAAAGCTCCATCGTCGCAGGCGGCATGAACAAGATGATGGCAGCGATGTCGCAGCGCATGATGACACGATCGGGGGTTGCTTCAATGTTTGGCGGCATGAACAAAAAAGCGATGGATTCGGAGTATATCTAAACAGATTAAAAATTAAAAAACCAAAAGGATAAACAATGAATTTGACAAATGTACACTATGAGATGCTGATGAACGCATCGGCAGAAGATGTGTGGAATGTAGTACGACGATACGGTGATGTCGCACAGTTTCACGGTGGCGTAGAGAAGACAACCAGTGTCAACGACAGCCCGGTTGAAGCGCAGTTGGGAGCAGACAGGGTCTGCGATATCCACGATATGGGGATGCACATCGTTCTCAAAGAGAAGATCATCGATTATAAAGAGGGAGAGTCCTACAGGTATGAGGTCTATGAGACCAAAAACTTTCCGGTAAAAGCACTCTTTTTCGAGTTTAGCCTCCGAAAGCACGATGAGAACAGCACCTATTTGCGCTTGGATATCGACTACAAAGGCAAACCGGTCTTTATTACCCCTTTTCTAAAACCCAAAATGCAAAAGCTCACCAGAGATGTCTTGCTAGGCTACAAAGAGCACATCGAAACCGGTTCGCAAAATGTGCCCATCAAAGCGCTAAGAGAGAAATATAAGTCGGCTTAAAGTGCTTAAGCAACAGTATACACAAACAAAAAAAAGGAAAGAAAAATGAAACCCATCAAAACACTACTTGCCGCCGTCGGTGCGGTCACCCTCATAGCAGCCCTACTCTTTGTCATCAAGTACGGTGGAATGCTCAGTGGATTTGACGCAGGGGCACTCGATGCCTATGCCGCTATGGCAGGCAAAGTACTTGAAACCGGCGATCCCGCCAAAGGGATGATCCTCAAAAAGAAGATGATCATCCCCGAAGGCATGAGCAAAGAAGAGGCGATAGACAACGCCATAGAGGTGATGGACGAGGTGGCAAGCGAACACGGTCTAGCGGTGGTTGACCACAAAGTGATGCCCAGAAAAAACGGTGTCTATACGCAGATACGCTCCTACTGCTCACCTACCATTGCCGATCATTTCCTCAACTACTCCAGAGAGTACATCGGACTGATGCCGTGTCGTATCGGCATCATCGAAGAGCCAAACGGCGATATCTATCTCTACACGATGAATCTTGACATGATGATACACGGCGGTATCAAACTCTCGACCAAACTGCTTTCGCTTGCCAAAGAGGTGGAAAGAGCGATGTACGGCATGCTTGAAGCAGGAGCGAAAGGGGAAGAGGAGTAGCCCCGCGCTGCTTCGTCACATTTACATCTCATAGTTTATCGGGTATCATTGCAAAAAAATGCAAAGAGGTTTTTTGTGATCAAGAACAAAGAGCACATCCCCCGCATCACGCACGATCTGCAAACCGACTTTAAACTCATGTCACTCTGCGCCATCTCTCCCAGAGAGCAGGCGCACAGGCATGACTTTTATGTGCTTATCTATGTCAAAGAGGGTTATGGTGTGCAGCATATCGACTACAACGAAGTGCCCATCGTGCCAAACAGACTGCACTTTATTGCGCCGGGCAAAGTACATCTGTGGCAAGGCAGGTGCGAAGGCTATACGATGATGTTTACCCCATCATATCTGCAAAACGCCTCCGGGATGCTTGATGGGCTCTTTATCGATTTTGGAGATGATGTCTATATCGATATACCCCACAGGCAGCGTGAACCGTTTCATGCACTTTTGGATCTGCTGGCAAACAGGTACTACGAACCGCAAAGCTCCGTCGCACTGCTACGCTCGCTGCTACAGACGCTTTTGTACTTTTGTGCCGACATCAAGCACAACTGCCAAAAAGAGTCGCGCCTACAGCCTGACACACGGCTGCTAAAGATAAGACAGCTTATCGAGACGCACTACAAAGAAGCCTATGATGCAGAGACTTATGCCGAAAAACTCTCGCTCACCCCGCAGCATCTCAACCGGATACTCAAGGAGCATACAGGCAAGACACTGGGCAGACTCCTCAAAGAGCGCAGGGTCTTAGAGGCAAAGCGCGAGCTGATCTTTACTGATAAAACCGTCGATGCCATCGGCGAATCTCTGGGCTTTTTCGACAGCTCCAACTTCAGCAAATACTTCAAAAGCGAAACCTCCCTCTCCCCAAGCGCATTTCGCAAAATGTTCAAAAAGTACCGATAAGCATTCATCAGTGCCATTCCTCTTTCCCGCATTAACCGTTATACTGTGGCATCCTTATCAAGGAAATAATAGACAAAGGTTTAACCATGAAAAAAGAACTGCTGGTACACTGGACAACAGACAACATAGACACAACCATGCACATGGTGCTGCTCTACACCTACAACGCCAAAAAACTGGGCTGGCTTGACGAGATCACGCTGCTGGTGTGGGGCGCTTCACAAAAACTGCTTGCTTCCAACAAAGAGGTGCAAGAGCAAGTTCGCATGATCGAAGAGGTGGGCGTACGAGTCATCGCCTGCAAAAAATGCGCCGAAGATCAGGGCGTGGAGAGCGAACTGACCGCCTGCGGCGTAGAAGTCTTTTATACCGGAGAAGTGCTGACACCGTGGCTGCTTGAGAAAAAGCCGATTTTGTCGGTGTGAGATACCCCCGCTTCACACGTCAGGTTCACGCTTTGCGTGACAGACGTCCACACCCCCTACATAAAGATTACACGCTCACTGTGTCATAATAGCACTTCATGACAAAAAAGATAAATAACATGGTTTTCTACCCCTATTTTTTTGGAAACAGTGAGCAAAAGCACTGGGTGGGGATTGGTGCGGCATTGGCATTTGCCTATCTATTTTATACGTTCGTGGGTGCGTTTATGGGATGGCTTGTGAGGTTGATCTATCTGAAGTTTTTCAACAAGCGTGCAACACAGGCGGCACAAAAGATCACGGAGTACACGGATACATTCACCGAGCACATCCCCAAAGCCGCCTATGAGACCTACACCTATACCCAAAAAGCTTCGCGTACGGGCTACATCGCCCTATTTGCCGCGCTCTTTTTTGCCGCCATCGGGGCGGTACTATACCTCTACCCAGTACCGCCGCTCAACCCCATAGCCTCACCGCTACTGCAAAGAGCAATCGGGTGGCTTGGCATCGCTTTTTTGCTTATCGCTTTGTATATGTTTTGGCGCTCTTTACGGCTGATAAGAGACAACAGTGCATGGCACATCGTCATAGATGACAAAACACTGCTTTATGAAACCCCCAAAAGCACACGCGAAAAGCGCTTTTCATGTAAACTAGACGAGATAGAGAGGATCGAAGAGACCGTCATACAATCATCCGACGATGCCGAGGTGAGTGCTATCTACACGATCGTACTCAAAAACGGTCAAAGCTATCCGCTCTTTTCTGACGGTCTAAACCGTATCAACGAACAGCGATTTCTCGATGCGCTTCGTGCAAGGGGCGTACGGGTGGTGGAGAGGTTGTAATAACACGCATTGTTCAAGGAGTCCCATAAGCCAAGAGCTAAGGTATGCTGTTGATGTCATGACTCTCTTTGTTACCTCACCCGTCCTCGCAGGCACGCAGCTGCTTAAGCACCTCTAGATAGACCCCGATATACTTCTGCTTCTCTTTGCGTCGATACTGCATCACCCATCTGGGATGCGGCAATACCTCAATGCTATCAAAAAAGTCGTAGCGTTTGTTTAACGCTTGAAGATAGGCATGGTTTTTGCCTTGACCCACGGTGGCGATACGGCGGCTGACACCGGGGTATGTCATCTGCTTTCGAATGCTCTCGACAATCAGCGGTTCGAAGCAGTGTAGTGTCTCTTTGTCGTCATAGTAGTTGTAGTTTTTACCACCTCTAAGCAGTCCAAACGGCAGCACTGTAGTAAAGAGGAAGTTGCCGTAAAAGGCTTCAGGTCCGCCATAGGCATCAACCACCTCACAAATGAAATTAGCACTGAGTTCGCTGCGTTTTTCAAGTGTGTTGACAATGCCACACTTCTCTTCCATCAAGATAGGATCGGTAAACCCTACACCTGTCAGCCCCGCACCATGCCTACCGGGGTTGATGCCAAACAGCAGCGTGCGCGGATGGGTGTCACTGTAGTATTTGATGTAAAACGCCTCCATCACCCTGCGTGTCTCAAGCTTGTCATAGGGGTAGATGATCTCTACCCCGTTTGGCGGATCAAAATCTTTTGGTAGTGAGAAGTAGAAGTCGAGTATTCGGTTGGAAAATTGCATAGCGATCCCCTCTCAACTCTTTGCACACTCAAGCATAATGCGCCCGCATCTTCACTACTTTCCCCGTATCATCAAACACCATACACTCTGCCGCTTTGGTGCCTGCTTGGTTTTCGTAGCAGAGTACCACGCTCCCTTCGCCTTCAAATACCTCATGCAGGGTAAAGTGCAGATCGGGGTAAGCTTCCAAACCTTTCGCGAAGTAGGCTCTAAGTGCTGCTTTGCCGACGATCTTGGCATTGCCTGTCAATCTCTTTGCGATGGGGGAGATGACAACTATATCTTCGCTATAATGAGACAAGATGCGCTCAAGGTCATGGCTGTTCCATGCCTCGATCCATTCGTTGGCAAACGCTCTCATCTTAGCGTCCGTAGTATGCCATGATGCTGGCTTTGGCGATGGTGTGCGCATTGATCATAAAGCCTGCTACGGGGGCGTTGGTATCGGGCTTAAGGTCAAGCTTGAGCACATCGAGTGCATAGACGGTAAAGATATAGCGGTGCGGCTTGTCTCCCTTGGGCGGGCAGGCGCCGCCGAAGGCTGCTATACCGTAGTCGTTGGCGATCTCCACGGCACCTTTGGGCATCGCTTTGCCCGATGCGCCGCTTGGCAGCTTAGTCACATCGGCAGGGATATTGACCACCACCCAGTGCCACCAACCGCTGCCTGTCGGTGCATCGGGATCATACACAGTGATCGCAAAGCTCTTAGTACCCTTGGGTGCGTCGCTCCAGTGCAACTCGGGCGAGACATTTTGCCCGTTACAGCCAAAGCCGTTGAACTCCTCTACTTTGGTTAGCTGCCCTTTGAGGTCGTAGCTTTGCAGGGTGAAGTTACCCGCTATGAGTGCTGCGCTTGCCAGTAATGGTAGTAGTAAAAATCTCATCGTTTGCTCCTTATAATTTTTTGTTTTATCATAACATATTCTAATACCTTTAATCAAGGAGAGTATTCCCCAAATCAAGAAATAGAAATTCATACACTTCATATAAATTTCAATTTTTCCTTAAGCATTTATCAGCTCTTTTGTAGATACAACAGAAGCAAAAACAGACCCCAATGCACTCATAAAAGAACCATGTATTTCCTTAGCAGAGACAACTTTTCCCTTAAAAGTGACATCTCTTGTCGCACAGGCATCTTCGACAACTGTAACAGAGTAGCCAAGATCAAATGCTGCACGTGCTGTAGAGTCTACACACATATGGCTCATCGCTCCACAGATGATAAGGTCTTTTATCCCTTTTTCTTTGAGTTTGGCTTCTAAAGAAGTGTCTCGAAAACTATTTGGATAATGTTTTTGAATCACCGTACCGATACTTGCATCAAACCGCGTGTGCAACTTCACACCATCACTATTCGGTAAGAAAAAAGTGGCACCTTCGCGTGTAGAGATATGTTGGATAAAAAATACCTCATACTTATTTTCTTGGGCATCTTCAATAAGCTTCATTGTGTTTTCCATTGCCTCGTCAATATCAACCAATGCCATCTTTCCACCTGCAAAATAATCGTTTTGCATATCAATGATAATCAATGCTTTTTTCATGACTTCTCCATTACCAACTTTTGGTAGGTATCCAGCAGTTTTGCATCTGTAATGGAACCGTGATGGTGGAGTTGTTGATAGTTGCCGTTTTCTTTACCGTAGATTCTACTTGTACGGATGTCAAGCTCTATTTTCTTGCCGTTTTCAAGGATGTAGCCTCGCTCTCTTCCTGCTGCAAAAAATATATCACCCTGCTTGTATATCGAGTAGTCGTAAAACTCTACATACACTTCTGCTTTTCCAAAAAATATCTTTTGATACACCTCTTGTATATTTTCCCATCCTCTTAAAATGCCACCAAGAGGATTATCCATCACCCCCTCATCGTTACTCCAATTTTTTTCCATTAGTTCAATATTTTGTGTATTGAAAGCTTTATAGAACTCTGACAGTGCTTTGTGCTCATCACTTAAAAACTGCTCTTCTTTTCCCGTAATTGCATTGTTAAATACCTTCATTTTTATCCTTTTTGACTATTTAGTCAAAAGTATACACCAAGTTTGACCAATTAGTCAAGTAAGTTTTGATATAATTTGTTATGAAAAAAATTTCAACACGTGATAAGATAGTAAACAGTGCTCATAAACTCTTTTATGAGAGAGGATACAACGCTACGAGTATTGATGATATATTAAAAGATGCAGGACTGAATAAAGGCTCGCTTTATCACCTTTTTAAAGGGAAAAAAGAGGTTTTGCTGGCTGTTATTGAGGAGAGAATTGCATACAATCTAAAGCAAAAGTACAAAGAGATTGATACAGTTGAGAATCCATTGCAATACTTACAACACAAACTTCTCTCAACCGATAGTTTTGACTTTAAACATGGATGTGCTCTTAACAATCTCGTTCAAGAGATGAGTCCTGTGGATGCAGATGTAGCCAAAGCTCTTTTGAAAGTTTATAATGATTTGGAACATTACTATTTCATAGCACTGCGTGAAGCATCTATGAGTGATGAAGAGAAAAAAGCACTCGCTAAAATGATGGTTGCTACTGTTGAAGGTGCCATCATGGCTGCGAAAGCAGCTCAGGATAAAGCACCATTTATACAAATAGTGGAACAATTATTTAAATTTCTTTTGAAAGTGTAAAGCAATAGGTTGATACCCATTTCGCTCCCAAAAACGATGCGCTTCATTATTTTTTAATTCATTAAAACCCGCATGCTTCCAAATGTCTTTGCACCATTTGTTTGTCAATTTCAAGCTGTGGATTAGACATAACATCAAAACAGACAAATGTCTTTAATGGTTCCATTCCCAGAAAATTGAATGCTTTATGAAGCCCGAAAAAGAGTTCATCGACACTTTTGCCCTCAAAAAACCGGCTTTTGTCGCAAAACGCTTCTTGTGGAGCGTTCATAGTAATGGAGAACATATATCTCTTCCCTTGAAGCAACCCGCCGCTGCCGTATTGCCCTCCATTGTTACGACCGTCATTGGCATAGAGTTTGCCATACCCTCCCGTAAGTCCATAGTCCAAATACTTTTTTAAAGCACTGGGTATCCCCATCCAGTACATTGGAAACTGAAAAATGACAAGATCAGCCCATAAAAATTTATCGACCTCTTCTTGGGGATTGTATCCCTGTTCTACAACCGTACGCTTGACATGAAAGCCGTTGTTTTTCAGATAACCTTCCATCGTTTCGCAAAGAGCGGCATTGTAGCCGCCTTTTGCAATCTCATAATACTCATGCCCGTTTATGATCAAAATATTTTTCATCATCTCACTCCACATCAAATGAATCAAACAGGGTATTGACTACCAGCATCATGCTAGCCGTCAGGACAAGATCGAAAATCTCTTTATCGCCAAGTCCCAGTGCATAAAGCGCTTCTATATCGTTTTTGTCGATAGATCGCGGCCCAGTGACGGAGCGCAAGGCAAATGCCAAAAGCTTTTCATTTTTGGGCGTAAGTTTTGCTACGCTAAGATTGTCCGCTACCTCGCTTAGCTCCTCCTGACTCATGCCGAACATATTCATAAGCATGCCGCCGTTTAAACCGATGCAGTACTCACAGTGGTTTTTCTCAGAGACAATGTAACGAATCAGCGTGTACATCTTTTGCGTATCGGCATCATTGTTCATCTGTTTTTTGATGAAATTCCACTGAAACTTTAATGCTTCGGGATTGAGTGCCCAAAGCGACAACCCTTCCGTGACAGCCCCAAAGGCGCTTTCTACCTCATTGAAAATCTCTTTGACTTCACCTTGTGCCTCTTGCATCGTTGCTACCTTTAATAGACTCATCTTTGTTCCTTTATTTTTAAACTAATTGGTACAATAATGTACCTGGGTAAGCTTACTTTCTCTATATGGCGCCATGCTATTTCTAAACTAATTAGTCTAAAAATAGCTATAAAAAAAGCAGCTCAAAAACACACAACGCTGTGTCTCTTTGAGCTGCCTTTTACTCTATCATCTCTTTTAATTGCTTGACTATACTCTCAACCATATCATCCGTCGCTCCCGCTTGCACAGAGAGGACAAGCCCGTTTAATGTATTCATAAAACGTGTACTTAACTCATGAGCAGACAGCGAGGTCTTTAAAACACCTTTGTCTATATCCTCCTGCAATGCATCTACAAAAAAACGCTGCATCGCAAGATACTCTTCTTGTATCTGTTTGCTCAGATCTTCATGGCGTCCATAACACTCTTTGCCGGAGTTCATCAGCAAACATCCCGTCAGCCGCCCTGTTGTCTTTAGCTCATCAAGTGTCATCTCTACAAGTTTGAGCATCGTCGCTTTTGCACCCATCTTTTCTTTGAGAGACTGCAGATAATCAATCCGCTCTTTACGGTAAAGCTGCAAACACTTTGAAAAAAGCTTCTCTTTACTCCCAAACATATGGTAAAAGCTTCCCTTGCTTATCCCCATAGCCTTAAGAACATCGTCCAAAGCACTATTTTCATATCCATGTTTCCAGAAATAATCCATTGCCAAGCCCAATACTTCTTGCTCGTCAAAGGACTTTGGTCTACCTTTTGATCTTCTCATGATATAATTTTAGACTAATTAGTTTAAAACTATCCTTATTTATTTTGACATTTATCAGTTGCTTGGATATAATCAGTCTATGAAATACACATTGAGTCGGCACGCCTTAGATATGATTGAGGCTAGAAAAATAAAAAAATCATGGATTATAAGGACGACTGAAAATCCATCCTTAAAAGTTGTCAAGGCATCAAATGAAGTACATCTGTTTTCCACGATTCAAGAAAATGAGTACAGATGCCTGAAGGTTGTTGTAAATCCTATCTCCATGATAGTTATTACAGCATATTTTGACAGAAATATGAGAAAAAAGGGTTGCAGATGAAAATCATATACGACGATAAAACAGATAATATCTATATAAAATTTATAGATGATACAGTTGTTGAGAGCGAAGAGAAAAGTGACGGTGTGATTGTCGATTATAATCAAGAAGGCGATATCGTAGCAGTAGAAGTGTTAAATGTCAAGACAAATCCACATGAAGTCGATATTCCAACGGTTCTAAAAAGTGCCTCATAAAGTGTACATCATGCCACTGATTTGATATCCGGAAAATGGCAAACCATCTCCTCATAGCTTTTGTAGGTTTGCAATGCTTCTACTACTTCAGCCAAAGGTTCGGCGTAGTTGCCGCTCAGATCAAACTCATCTTCACCCACTTCAAAAGCGAGCCTCTCATACGGCGGGTCAAACTGCGCATCGACACCCTCTTTGTTGCCGCGTGCATCCACTCTGTACCAGCCGTACTCTTTGAGATAGACCCAATTGAGCCCATGCAGACAATAAATACCCGGCTTGTATTCAGAGCAGCTTAGACGCTGATAGGAAAATCCTGTCGGGATGCCGTTGGCACGCAGCAGTGCGGCAAGCAAGTGGCTCTTGGCATAGCACCAGCCTGTGCGGTGTTCCAAGACTTCGGAGGCTTTGCAGGTAGTGATCTCATCTTTGGCATCCCCGCTGTGACGTATCTCGCCACGAACAAACTCAAAACAGCGTTTGGCAATGGCTATGTCGTCATGCAGTCCCTCAGCCAAACGCTTCGCCTCTGCCGCTACAGCGGGATGGTTGTAGTCAATGATCTATGTGGATTGTAGATAGTTTCTCATGCACTATTGTACCATATCAGCCAAACATGGTAACGTAAAAATATTTCTGTAAATTCCAAATCAGCTATGATAAACAAAAAAGGAGTCATAGCAATGGAATTGAAAGAAAATAAGATAGAGTTTCTCAACTTTCGCACATAAATTCTAAAGGAAAATCCATCTACGAAAGCCCATAAACAGGCAGATTTACGTACAATTTGTTACCACACACATTGTATAAAGGAGCCTGTTTTATGGAACTTGACAA
>JALWTA010000002.1 GCA_027082955.1 Sulfurovum sp.
TATAAATTCTATTAAAAAAGTAGATTGCTCTTTGTGACGTATAAAACTACACTCTTTTTGTATTTATGAAAAAGACATTTTTAGATTTCGAAGATCATGTGTAAGTAATCACAAAAAAGGTTAATTTTTTACAGTAAAAATGAGAATTAGGCACACAAGTTCATGTTTATACTGTAAAAATACCAATTAAAGTTTCACAAGATCGTTAAAAATATTATTAAGTATTTGTCCGGTTAAGCGGCTTTTTTGTAGTTTTATATCTTTGCTTTTTGGGTCTTCAAAGAAAGAAACCCTTCCATCTCTGTCAAGTTTGATTTTTCCGTGAGTTTCCGTCCATATTTTGTTTTTGTGCCAGTCAGTCCCGGTGATTGCGTATAGTGCTGCTGCAGCATCCCAAACACAGTCTCTATCTTCTATTTTTGCATGAGATCCATACATCGCACTAAGAATCATTGCCATTGGACTGTCAGTCTTGTTAGTCTGATATTGTCTGTATACATCCGTAGGATAACAGCCAGCTGCTTCATCAATAAGCACAACTGGTACTGGAGAAATGTTGATTGTATTTTTCGCTGCTTTTACTGCAGCGGGATGGAATCGTCCAAAAGCTCCAAAATTCATATCCCATTGATTTTTGTTAACAAGCCCACCAACAATGACAAGTTTGTCAACTTTTTCTCTTACCAATTCAATACCGTGGCATCTTGTTGTTTCCTTAAAAAGTTGTTCGATGTTATAACAATTACCTGCTACCACTATAGTAACTTTCTGTTCTGCAGAAGAAAGGATCCTGCAGTACATATCTATGGCATCCTCCCGCTGATCATCCAAAAGACCGTCGTTGTCAAATTCTGACACATCCCTGCCCTGACCTCTATAAACATCTGAAAGTTTTGGATAATTGCTGAATGGAGACGGCTGCACCCTTGTATCTTTTCTTTTTGACATGCTAATTGGTATATCTTCTCTCTTATAGTAGTAGAGGATGGAAGAAACAGCCAATGAACGCTTATTGTGTGTATCTACACCGCTTAGAGCAATACCAAGAAGATGTGTTTTTCCTGCTTTCTCGAGAGCAAGTATTGAGGAAAGAGACTGTGCTATGTCGTTGTCCCCAAGCGCATCATCATCAAATATGATGTCGTGATCATGATCGTATTTAATGTTGATTTTGTTTTGTGTAATTGTCTTGTTGTTTTCGTCTATGTGCGTATTTCTTGTTCCGCAAGCTGTGACAAAAAGTACGATTATTGTTATGGCTGCAAAAAGTATGTGACTTTTTCTCATTTTTTTCTCCTATTTGAATGTTGGGTATTCCGGGTATTGTGGGTCTCGTCCAGTCGCAATTGCTGATTTCCACTCGTCAATGCAGATTTTTGTCCACTTTAACCGCAAACCGATTTTTGATAGCTTTTCATAGTGTTCTTGAAGTTCTTCTGGCTTTGATGAAATATAATCCTGCAGCGTCATATCTCCAGCATTTATTTTCAGTACGACACCTGCTATCTCTATTGTTAAACCATCCAGCGTCACTGGGTTATCTGTCTGTGCCGTCATCGCAACTATTGCAGCCTGCGCATAGGATTGATAGCTCCTGTCTTGAGACTGTTTTTTCATTGAATAGTGTTCATAGATATACTGTTCAATACTACCAATTCTCCTCTCTACTGAAGCTTGTGTGGCAGCATCTGTATTGCCTTCAACCCACTCAGTTCCGTCCCATTTTGGTTTATAGAGAGGTTTATCATGAGAGAATTCCTCTCTTATTAAGTCTTTTGGTTTAGACTCTAAAGGGGTGCCATTCTTATCAAGTTTTGGCTCCCATATCACATCCTCAAGATAGTATCCGTTTTTGTCAATTTTTCTATATATCATTCTAATTCTCCGCTTTATAGATGAAAGTCATATACATATAATATGCGCCGATCGTTTCGCAAAATATACGACCATCCGCATACACCATCGCGCGTGGGACACCTCCTGCATTGTGTCTGTTCGAGGCAGCTGCCGCATACATTGTTGTCGATGGCCTATACCCTGCCGGTAGTGTGCATATTTGACGACTACCCCAACCGCTTGAGCCGCTTGAATTGTACGGTGCTCCAGTCACGACAACTGTCCCGTCATTAAACTTCTTGTAGTATAGATTTCCTGTCCACCCATTTATTTTTGACACATTAAACCACCCAGTATTTGAGCTTGTATATGCAACTTTTTTCCAGTTTGTCCAAAATTTGTTATATCGCGATCTGACATACATATCAGCACCATTATTATATTGTGCTGCTATCTGTCTGCAATTATCAGTGCTTGAGTAAAACTGCGTGTTGATATGCCAGTAGTACGTACTGTCGGGGGTGTTTGCATGGTTTGAGACAATATTGATATGGTCAGGATTGCCATTTTCAACAGCGTTTGGGTCGAATGATGTCGATGTTGTACTGACGCTAAGAAGCGTGTTCATGTAAGTCATGATATCAGCTACAATATGACCGCTTTTTGTGAGATTACCTTGAACGTCAAGATCGCCTACTATCGCACCTCCATTTTTTTTAATGTATTGCTCTCCTTGTTCTACCCAGTTTACACTTGGAGGAGAATCGGTATTTCCATCAATTTTTGATACGTAAAAAGTATTTCCAATACTTACAGATTCTCCAGTATTGATCGTTGTTGGTGTTCCTTGTGCTCCCCACTCTCCTCTGTATTGTGTCAAATCTGCCATGCTGGCAGCAGCATTGACACTTGGTAAAACACCATTCAATTCTAAGACAAAAGCATTCAATTTTTCGATAAAGGTTGTCTCTTCGACTGCATGAGTATTGAACCATGCAAGAAGTGAGTTCACCTTGTTTTGGAAGTCTGCATCATAAAGTCCTGTCGGCGGAGCCGGTGGAATTGTGATGTCTTGTTGTATTTCATTTACCATTTTTTAACACTCCTTATTATTTTTTTTGTATTTGAAGCTTTCAATCTTCACCGGCATCCCCGTTTTTGATGCATTCTCAAGCGACAGTTCGTTGTCTTGCATCATGCCAAACGTGTTAAATGCCTGATGTCTGTCATCTGTCAGATAATAGGTTGCAGGTTGATTAAAAAGAAGGTCTATGACACTATCCATATAATCAATATCTTCTGTGTCAAACATCGCTTTTGCTGTATAGATCTTCACATAGTCGTCTCCTCCATCTTCGATGTCACCCCATTTATCTCTTTTGGGTGGACGCAGGGATATTCTTCTGGATGACAATCCTCTCATTGTGCACCCTATTTCTCTTTTTTCTCCCGCGGTTACAGATGCTAATTCTGCGAGAAGAACCCCTTTATATGGTTTTGGTTCTATGGTGATACGAACCTGTTGATACTCTTTTTTTATGAGAGGAATTTGTGCGCTCCTCTCCGTATCGCAAGATACAAACCTGAGCCATGAGGCAAAATCGTGTATCATTGAGGTATCAACAAGGCTTCTCTGGTATGTTCCAATGTCGGTGCCATCGACAGTAACTCCCCCTACACTTCCAAACAGCACCCACGAGGAAAAATCACTAATACTTGCAGGATCTGTGTGTGGGACGATGTTTGTTTGAATCACATTCCCGCTTTCGTCAAGCTGCTCTACTTTTAAAAAAGTTCCATACAGTCCAAAAAGGCTTAGGGTGTCACATCGCTGAAATGCAAGTGTCATTATGAGGTGTTCCCCTATTTTTTTGGTCGCTGTTGTAAAGTAATAATCAAGGCATGCATGTGCATTGTCTTTGCCGAGCGACGACCATTTGCTGTTATGCGAGAGTGGAGATGTGTCATTGTTTATTTCCTGCGACAGATATCTGTTACCCTTAAGCACAACGGTTGCATTCTCCGGATACACCCTTCCCGCTTCATATTCAAGATATCCGATTGCCCTCCATGCCGATGTGTCTTCTACAGGATCTGATATGTTTTGGTCTATAATACTTTGAAATATGACACCAACATAGCTGCTTGGATCTCCTGATGTACGTTCCTTCACATAAACAATGCTGTTTTTTGCATATGTTGTACCAGACTGATACTCTGTATCAGATGTGACATATGCATTCGAAGAAACAAGTGTGATTGGTTTTGCAGGAATAGCTATCATGCAGCGCCTCCTGCTCTATATGCAGCAGCTACGGCATCACGTGCCTGCGTTTCTTGGATCTCTATTCCTTTTGCATTCTGTGCATTTGCTTCTTTTTGAAGGGCGATTAATTCTTTGAGCAACTCTATGTTTCTATCAAGTTTGTTGTCTTTTTCCGTTGATGCTTTTGTATCTGCCTGAATTCCTGTTGCAATTCGCTGCAGACGCACAATCTCTTCTGTATTTGCAGATGTTGCAATGTTTGCGTCAAGAAGACTCATCTCATCCTGTCTTGTTACAGACTGGACTGCTGCATTCATCCCTATTATCCCTCTAAGGTATGACTCTTTGCTGTTTGCTGTTTCCTCAAGCTTCTTTGCATAATCACTGAACAATCCAGGTACTTTCTCGTAGTTCTTGTCTGCAATTGCTGTATACAGATTATCGACGATCTTTGGGATATCTTTGCCCATTAGTTGACTAAACGTGCCATATACACTATCCTGCATTGATGCAATAGACCTATTGAGTGCATTTCTCAGTTTAATCTCTTTGTTTATAAGGTCTATCGCCTCTTTCAGTTTCGCAACGCGCTTTTCTTCTGTTGATTTCGCATCGTTGTTTGTTTTTGCAATTGAGTCTCCGGTTGCATTGTAGTATTCTGCAAAATCACCCATATTTGACATCAGTGTCCCATAAAGCCCCTCAAGGTTTTTAAGCTCTGCTTGTGCTGCTGCAATTGCGGGAGACGTAATGCGACTGTAGTCTATTCCTCCAACAGCATCGACTGACTGCTCTACCCCATCTGCAGCAGCCTGCCCCACACCTGTTACCATTGCCTGTATTGAACTGTGTACAGACTTACCAAAGCTTACTGCCGCTTTGCCTGCTTCGTGTGAACTTTTAATCAGCACATTGTTGTCAGATATTTGCCCCTTGATGACATTGGAGTGCGCTTGCGCTATTTTCCCTTTTGCACCAAGTTCCCCGTAGGCAACCTGAAGGCTCATTTCACCTGCGGCTACTTTGGCTGCAATTTCCGCTTTCAGTGTCGAGATTGTAGCTCTGACAGAAATAATTTTTTGCTGCGTCTCAAGAACGAGTGCCCTAAATTGAGCTTTTGAGGCTGGTAGTGCAACATTGTGTATCTGAAGAGCATATTGCAACTGCTGCTGCATAAATTGCTTTTGCTCAGCACTGCTGAAAAAGTTTTTTGTGAAAGTGTCCATGGCAGACTTGAATCTGTCAAGCCCACCGGCTGCCTGCACAAGTGTGTCGGAAGCTGCAAAGTCCTGGACAGTCTGACCAAATAGTGCAAGCTGCTGTCTGACAGTTTCGTGTTCTGTGGCAATTCTCACCAACTCCTGTACATACTCTTCTCCAGTTGTTCGCAGGCTGTTTAGTTTGCTGATATTCTCTGGAGACGCAATAGTATTGATGGCTCCTGAAACTGCGTTATTCAACTGTTCTGTAAGGGCAGCATTAATGGCTTTTGCTTGCTCTTCGGCAGACATGTCTTTTAGATTCACTTTCCCAATATTGACGACATACTCATTGATTTTCTGTTCAATTGCATTTGTGTCTAATCCAAGTGTATCGAGCGCTGTGCCGGCAGCATCGATGCCGTCTTGAAAAGCTTGACCAAGCTGCTTTGCAATGCTTTGTGGCAACTTGCTGGTCTGTTCTTTGATCTTCTCGCTATGGAAGATACCAAGGATTGACGAACTCTTTTTGATTGCCTCATATTTATCTGCTTCCACGCCTTTCACAAAGCCTTCGACCGCCTGATCGTAAAACTTTATTCCAGACCCTATCAGCTCCGTTGTGGATGCAGAGATGATGCCACCAAGCACAGAAGATGTCTTCGGGGCAAAGTTTGATCCTGATAGATTAAGACTGCTCGAAGATGCCAGCGCAGACAAAAGGTTTTGATCCATACTTTCGAGGTGTGCCAGCATCTGTCGGGTTGCGGTCAGTTGTGGATCCTGGTATTTTTTGAGTGTATCGATGATCTGCTGTGTACCTTTGGACTCAAATTCACCGCGCCCTGCTGCCGCCCTGATCTCTGCTTCTGAAAGTGTATTGGAGAACATCGCCCCAATGGTTTGCACTGCGGTACCAAGACCCGGCATCAAAGTGTCCAAAGAGGAACCTATCAGGTTCCCTGTAGCGTTAGCAACAGAGAAAGGATCTCCGCTGCCAAATGCCTTGCCAAACGCGTTTATGCTGCCAAGAAGGTTGTCAAACAGATGCCCAAAAACGCTGTCGTTTTTGATGCCGAAAGCCTCCTGAAGCTTATCGGCAAGAGAATCTGTAGACTGCTTCATCTTCGCTATCTCTGCTTCGTAGATCTCTGCGAGTTCAGACTGCTTTAGATATTTGCCAAGACCGGCCAGCTCATTCCCAAGTTTTGCGATCTGCACAAGCTCATCGCCGCCGGCATTGAAGAGTCTCGCATCCCTCAGTCTATCTTGCGCTTTTTTCAGCCCTTTTGCGTAGGCTTCCGCGGCTTTTTTGGCTTCTTTGAGTGCTTTTGTGTGCGATTTTGTATTGGATGTGAGTTTTTTTGATGAGTCCCCCGCTGCACTCATTTTGTATGCAAGTTTTTGTGTTTCAGACACTATCTCTTTTGTGTCCGATATGGTTCCTTTTGGTATAGTGATTGTTTTTATGGATGATGCAACCCCTTGAAGCTTCTCATCAAAGGCTGCAATATCTTCAAGATCTTTATCGGCTTCTGCCCACAGTCTTGCTCCCGCATCAGAAGCTTTCATGTCTTTTTTGAGCGAACGGATCTTTGAAAGCACAAGTGTGACACCTACCCCACTCTTTTTTGCCTCTTCGAGATCTCGTTTTAATTCTTCCATTTTTGCTGCATTTTCCGCATGGCTTCCGTTCCACCATACACGTGCTGCACCTGCAAGTTTTTTATACCCAGCATAGGCAATCCTAAACCCTGCTACAAGCTTGGATACCCATTTTATCAATGTGCCAACAGCACTGATCCCTCCATTGACCATTGATACCAAAGCATCTGAAAAAACTTGCATAGCATCAGGACCGGCTGTATTCATCTGGAGGGTAACGGTTTTTAGTGCCTGTTTGATACCGGAAAAAACAGGCTGTGTAATCTGCCCTGCCATCGTGTCCCATGCCACCTGGAAGTTGCTTACTGCGACTGCCCATGTGTCTTGTGCTGCACCCGTCTCTTTCATCTTTTCTTTAAGGTAGGCAACTTTGTCTGCAGCGGCTTTGTACTCTTCTTTGCTTACCCCAATAGCTTTCATCATCTTTCCAAAACCGGAAGATGCTTCCCATGTGCCTGCTGCAAGATCATCGATGCCGGATTGAAGTTCTTCTGCGGTCATGCCAAAGTTTGATGCCGTATTGGAGGCAAGTTTTACTATTTCAATTTGATCTTTTACTGCCCATTTGTATTTATCCATACCTGGCTTTGCAAGAGCATAAATATCTACAAGGTCACTCATGCCCATTGCTGTTTGTGCATTGGTGGTTTTCAGTATCTGCATCATGTCGTTAACCTCTGCAGCAACAAGCTTTTTGCGCTGCATAGCATCAACTGCTTCACCAGATATCGTTACATAACTCTTCGAGGCACTAACCATTGCTGTCAATTTTGCTCTTGAAGCATCCATCGCTTTGTTATATTCAAAGCCACTTTCAACAACAAAACCGACAGCCTTCCCTAAACCATAGATAGCTCCTGTCACACCCGCTATGGTAAGAAGACTTTTATGAAAAGAGGAAAGAGCTGTCTGTGCTTTTAAGACTTTTCTATCCAGCTTGTCAAACGAGTTGCGTACAGCAGTCACTTCACCTGTCTTCGCGTCAACAGACAGGGTGATTTTCAAGTTTTTGTTCATGCTGTAACCCCTCGCTCCATTCGCTTGACACGCTCCAGTGTCTTTATGTCATCCATGCCGAACTTGTCGGCATACCTGAAAACCACATCAGCATTGATGCTGAAACCAAATCCGTTTGGCTCTCTTGCTGTTGCCCAGACACGCACATGCCACAGGCTCCACATGTCATCCAAAAAGACAATCCCCTTGCGCTCATAGTATGCGCGCTGCTGTGCTACCGAATAGACTGGGTGATCTTCGTCGATATCCGGCAGATCACCCTTCTGCAGCTGCGCAGCATATGCTACGAGCGCTTCTTCTTTTTTTTCTTTGCCTCTTCTATGAGACGGCCGATCTCTCTGACGATCACGGAGTATTTGATGCCGTATCGTGCGATGGCGCTCTCGAGAGCCTCTTTTTTCTCATCCTCTACCACATTGATATCGAAAGATTTTCTCGCCACATCCTCAACGATCTTGTTTTTTGCGTCTGTGTAGGCAGCCAGATCGAACCTCTCTTCGAGACTGAGCAGCTCGTCCTCTGTCTCTCTTAGCTCACAACGAAGTCTACGGCGTTGCGCCCGTAGTGCCTTTCGTTCTGCCGCAAGATCATCCTCTACCTCGATCTCCTCGATCTCTTCTGTGATATCCTCGATATCCTCTTCGAGGCGCGTGATCTTTTTTGAGAGAAGCTTTGATCTGTCTGCTGCCTCCATGATCTCTTTATACTCAGCTTCGATCTCTTCTTTGAACCGCTCCAGTGCTTCTTTATCCTCCGGTGAAGGCTCAAGCTTTACTGTGATGTGGTAGACACTCTTTTTCTCTTCTGTTTTGATTGCAAGATCAATTTTTTCATACAGTTCTATTGCCATAGTATTTCTCCTTAGTAGGCTCTTAGTTCAAAGTTGTCATCACCGTTGACCTTGCGCAGTTCAAAGGTGCGCTCTAGGGCGATACGCCCCTCATCTTTTGGTTTTTTGTGTTCGATCACTACACACTTTGGTGCGACGATCTCCCACTTTTTGGTACCGGTAGCATCAAAGAGCGGAATGATGAAGTTAAACTCCGTACCGTTTTGCAGATCCGCAAAGCTCTGTTCATTGTCGATTGAATCCATCATAGATACACTCATCTCTGGTTTGATATCCTTTGTCCAGCTCTCTCCGGGGCAGGTGTCTTTTGCGGTACCAATGTCCGCACCAAGTTTGAGCTCTACTTTTGTAAAGTGTGCCTGATTGCCATTGACAAGGTATGCTGTACAATTCTTTGTCATGAACACCTGATCGAACGCCGGAGTATCAGGGATGGTATTGTCAGCATCGGCAGCAGCCACTCTTACCTGTTCTTTAAACATCCCCTTGAAGTCAAAGTTGATCTCTGCGGGTTTGCCTACTTCACATGTGAGTGTAAAATCCCCTCTAACGCCGTATGCACGCGTTGTTTCACGCTCAGCTACCTGCATCATAGAGACTGTTTTTTTGTTTGCTGTGGTGTAGCTGTAGCTGACCCCGCCTGTAATGGCGGTACTGTTCATACCGCAGGCTGTCAGTGCAGCGGCAATGAGGGTATGGTCACTTGGCAGTTTCATCGTTGCCTTGACCGGCATGGTGGCAAACTCGGTGATGATGGTAGTCTCTTTGGATCCGTGATGACCGCTTTCTGGGTCGAAGTCTGTTTTGTCAAACTCCGGCACCCACATATCGCTGCCCTTCTCTATCGGTAGCGCAGTCGTAGGCTCCTCGTAAGTACCAGGGACTGTCTCCAGCCCGATCAGCACCGCACTTCTGTCGGCAATATATTTTCCTGCGCCCATCTATCTCTCCTTTGGTGTCTCTTTTGGATTTTGTTCGAAAAAACCACGCCCCACAAACATATGTTTCCAAGCAGCATCGATCTCAACAGCGTTCCCGTTTTTGGTGTAAATTTTCACATACACTTTTCTTTTTTCTTCTTTTTTTCTCATCTGTTTCTCCTACATTACATTGCTGCAGAGAGCAGCTTCTTGACTGTCTCAACAAATCCGACCTGTTCAAGCATGTAGAAACTGCCCACACCGACAAGCCACCACCTGATATTGAGCAGGATCCGCTTGAGATCTGTCAGATCCGCATGCAAAGAAGCGACCTTGTTCTCTACATGGCTGATGCGCTGTGCGTGCTGCGCCACGTTGACCTCCACCTTGACCAGCCTCTCGTTAGTATCCACGCTCTACCCCCTTGACCTTCTCTACCGTACGGAACGCCCCAAAACCAAGCATGCCGCCCAGAAGTGCCATCAGGGTACCGATGTCCAGCGTCGGCATCTCAAGCACTTTCCCTGATGCTGCAAGCAGCGTATAGATCAACGGCTGTGCAATGTAGTTGTAGGCGAGTGCACTGCCACTGATCCATCCGATAAACGGTCTCCACCCCGCGACAAAAATACTTTTGTGCTGCGCTTCTGTCTTGTTGACATCCATCTGCGACATCTTGAGCTTCGCTTCCATCTGGTCAAGGGCGAGCATGATCTTCGCCTGTTCCGCAGGATCCTTGATCTTCTCGCCCGTGATTGCTTCACGAAGGCTGGTAAAAAGTGTACCAACGTCACCGAGCGAAAAATCTACCATTGCCATATCTTCCCCTTTACTGAATAATTTCTGATTCGATCTCAATCAAAAAGAGATCCATGAGCCTTGCCTGATCTCTCATGTCTATATTTGAGCTCAATACCTTCAGGCACAGCTGACTTTGTGTCTGAAGCCTCAATAGGTCTTCAAAAAGTGCCGTATTCTTCTCCAGATCAGGTTTGACGACCAGTCCCACAGTGACCTTGTAGCTGATGCCGCCTGTAGCAGTACGGTTGGCGACAAAGATCTTGTAGTCACCGGGGTGATACTGCTCTGCTGCCTGTGCGATCTGCTCTTTGGCGCCCAGAAACCCTACACAGCACGACACTGGATGCCTCCTGTGCTTCTCTCTTCTGTCTGTGCATCACGAAACGGTATCGAATCGGCACGCTCACTCCAGTACTCCCGGAACACCTCCATGTCACCAAATGTCTGAAGCGTCTCGTCATACTCGTTGGCTCTTTGCTGTATGCGCTGCCACAGCAGTGGCGCCAGATAGTAGATGGTACGGCAGGAGACAGCCTCGATCTCATCGAAGTTGTCATCTGCAGTATCAAACACCTTTCCCCTGAAGTCACGGTTGGCACGCTTGAGGTGCGGCAGGATCTCCTCGTCGCCTAGCTGCTCAAGCTTGAGGCGTTCGCGTATGTCAGAGACCTGCGTGACCATCTTACGCCTCCGTTACGATCGCGACATACTTTTTGATGTCAAACTCATAGTCTGGGCGCACTACGAACTTGTAGCACAGAGATGAGATCTCGTTGGAGTACCAACGCTTTCTGTCGATCGCTCTGGAGAGACCAAAAACCATGTTTTTCTCAGGTGTCCCAAAGAATGTACCATCCGGGATGCCCTTTTGCGGTCGAAGTGTGCGCCCCTCAAACTCCAGCATCTCTCCAGACTTGAGCACGCCAAGCGCTTTGTAGTCTTTGGCGAGCATACGTACGTAGGCGCTGTAGTCTTTTTTGCTGAGGAAGATAGACATATCGTCTGTGACATCTTCGTGTGCGATGTCGCAGACCTTCTGCAGCGCGCGCTCGACAAATTGACCTCTTTTCTCACCGCCTGCGGTATCCTGTGTCAGTGTCGCTTTTTTGGTATCTGTCGCCTCTGCTGCAACAGTCAGCCACCCCTTGGCAAGTTCATTGAATGGAGCAGCATCCAATGGATTGTCATCGATCCCAACCCAGCCAAGGTAAACAAGATCATTACGAAAGGCTGTTGTTGCTGCCTCAAACTGCTCTTTTTCGAAGTTCGGGTTGTCCTGGTTGTCATCGAGCGCCTCGTCTGTGATGTTGATCTGCAGTGTCACACCGTTTGTCATGTTGAGCCTTGCTCCAACGACACCGAGCTTCTTAAGCTGTGCGTCGCTTAGCGCCTTGCCCGCGACATGGCGCACCAGCATTCCTTTTGAGGTGCTCAGCGCGCTTCTGTCTTTAAGAAGCTTTTTTGTAATGTCTACAGTGATGTTTTTCAGCAGACCGGAGTCGTCGACAATGGCATTGGCAAAGGCTCTGCCCTGCTTTGGTGTCAGCTCTCCGTTGAGGGCTACATCTGCTGCCGTGACGGCACCGCTTTTGAGGATCTCGCTTAGATCAAGATAGTTTTCTGGCATTACATGACTCCTTTTGTTTCATCTTCTTTTGTTTTGGATTTTGTTGTTTTAGTCTGCTTGGACTTCTGCACCGCTTCTTTGACCTCCTCGGTCACCTCTTTGACTTCGGCGATCTGCTCACCCTGCTCTTTGATCTGTGCTTCGAGTGCCGCATTGCTTTCAGAGAGTGCTTTGTTCTCCTCTTTGAGTGTCTCATTCTCGCTTTTGAGCAGTGCGATCTGCTCCTGCGCCTCATCGACAGACTTCTGTAGCGTCTCTACCTTTTGCAGATGCTCTCCGAGTGACGCTTCCGCCTCTTTGGCTGCAGCCTGCAGTTTGCTTTTGACCACTTCGCCAAAATCCTCTACCTTTTTTGCCATATCTTCTCCTTTTTCTGATTTTTTGATGACCCCGCCAAAGTCAAACCACACATCGCTGACCGCATCGGCAAAGGCTTCAAAAAGCTTCTTGAACGATCCGTCAGACTTCTCTACCGGCTCTCTCTGTGCTACCCCAGCCATAGAGATGCCGCCGATCTCTCCGGACTTGGCAAGCTGCTTGAGACTCTCATCTTCAAGCTTGATAGCCACTGCCCAGCTCCCTTCTGGTTCATCCGGGAAGGTCGGGTCGTTGCTTTTGACGATCCAGCTCTCCGCAACGAACGCCGCTTCGCTTCTGAAACTGTGCTCGACGTCGACATTGTTGGCATTGAGCGACTTCATGAAGTCGTATGCTGCCTTTTCGATCTCATCTTTGGTGGCGAAGTCACCCTGAGAGTCCACCTGGTCAGGTGCATATACGATGCCGTAGATCACCCCCTTCTCATCATCTGTCTTTTTGATACTGATCATACTCTCATAGTTGCCGTTGTCAGCTGCAGATTTGTAGATGACCTGCTTGCCGTTTGCGCCGGCTTTTACCAGAGAGATATGCGTGATCGAGATATCGGTCAGCTTGTTTGGCATGATGCTCCTTTTTGTCATTTGGAATGCGGCAGTATAACACCGCGGCCACACAGCGCACAACCGAGATAATCGCGCCTCTTTATGCCCCTATATGCCTTGCTTTGCACGCGCTTTTTTCATAGACTTGTCGGCAAAAACAAGGCAGGAAATGAAAAGACAACTCGTCATAAAAAGCGGCAGCGGCAGCCGGCAGAAGATCATCGGTGATGACACCATTGTAGATGATGTCAAGCTCATAGAACCGTTCCTTGACTACAATGCCCTGCGCATGCTCTACGCATCCAACGTCTATCACCAGCGTTCACTCAAGCTCAAAGCCATGCTGCTTAGCCACATCGAGGAGAGCGCTCTTGAATCACACCTGCCTGATGGCATGACTCCCAAGAAGTTTCTCTACAAGTTCATGCTCAACGCCGAGACATACGGATCTGCCTTCTTTGAGCAGAGTGCCACGATTGCAGAGAGCTTCAAGCTCTACAATCTCAACAGCTATCATGCAAGGGTAGACAAAGAGGGGTCTATCTATCAGGTGGTAGGTGCAGAGCATATCCCTCTGGATGGCGCACACTTTATGTACGACACCATCCTCTCAGACAACTACGGTGAGCCAGACTATACGGCTGCCATCAACCAGATCGTCACCATCTACAAGGCTGACCGGTACAACGAAGCCTTTTTTGACAACGGCGCCAAACCCGATCACGCCATCATCTTTGAAGACAGTGACCCCACAGAAGAGCAGCTTGACGCCATCACCGAGTACTACCGCAAAGAGTTTCGAGGCTACAAAAACGCGCACAAAACCCTCATTCTCACAACAGGCGAAGGTAACGGGGAGACAAAGCCCAAGATCCGCATCGAGGAGATGGGCAAAATAGAAGATCTCAGTTTTGAGAAGCTCAAGAAGGTAGGCAGGGACGAGATCATCGCTGCGCACGGTGTACCGCCGCGTCTTGTAGGTGTGGTAGACCCCAATGCGCTTGGCGGAGGCGGAGAGCTCATCAGCCAGCTGCACATGTTCAATGAGATCCACATCAAACCAAAAATGGCAATGATAGAGACCTTCTTTGCATCGCACGGCATCCCGCTCAAACTCAAAGAGTTCGACGCCACGGCGTTCAAGGACGATGCCGATGTGGTCACAGGTCTGGTGGGTGCAGGCATCCTCACACCGGCAGAAGCCAAAGCGGTCATGGGGTGGAGTAAACAAAGTGGCGATTAAGAAGGAGAAGAAACAGCGGATCCTCACACTGGTTGATGCGGGCATCCCAGCAGGAGAAGTCGCCAAAGAGGAAGGGGTAAGCAAAGGTACCATCTACGCATGGCTGCGCAAACGCAAAGCCGAGGGCAAGGAAGATACCGCCGGTACGTTAGAGCAGATCAAAAAGCAGCTGCAGGTACTCTCCAAACGCAAGCCCACCGAAGCGGTCAGCCGGAAGATCGCCATGCTCTCTGCCGCGCTGGCAAGGCTGGAACGCTCCCACGACAAAGCACAAAGAGCCAAAGAGAAGTCGCTGACCAAACCCTTCATCACAGACATCACCTCCAACGAAGAGGCAAACACGCTGCGCGGCCGTGCGCTGCTTGGTGAGTTTGGAGAGCTGTACCTCTATCAGCGTGAGTTCCTCTCCTGCAACGACCAGTTCAGACTGGTACTCAAGTCCAGACAGATCGGTTTCTCTTATGTGGCAGCGCTCGATGCCCTCATCGCAGCTGTAGCCGGTAGAAACCAGCTCTTCCTCTCCGCCTCCGAAGAACAGGCGCTCATTTTGATGCGCTACGTGGAGCACTGGGCCGGGAGGATGGGCATCGTCTTTAGCACGGACAAAGACAACGAAAAGCGTCTAAGCAACGGTGCCATCATCAAAGCGATGGCAAACAACTTCCGTACCGTGCAGGGCTTCACCGGTGACATCTGGATGGATGAGTTCGCCTGGTACCAGAACCCCAAGAAGATATGGCTTGCCTTTGTGCCGTCCATTGGTGCGGTACAAGGTAGACTCACCATCCTCTCTACCCCGTTTGAGGAGAACTCGCTCTTCTATGATCTGGTCACAGACGAAGAGAAGTACTACATGTTCACCCGCTTCCGCATCGACATCTACCGCGCGATGGCCGACGGGCTCAAGTTCGACCTGGAGACAATGCGCGCGCTGTTTGATGCAGACACCTGGGCAAGCGCCTACGAGTGCCAGTTTATCGACGATGAGAGCGCGCTCTTTACTGTAGGGCTCATCAAGAGCTGTGTCGACCCTGACCTGCGCTACTACTCACCGCCCAAAAGTGCCGTACTCTTCAGCGGGTTCGATATCGGTCGCAGTGCCCACCGCTCCGCACTGGCGGCACTGCTGCTGACTGAGCACAGTAGACGCTATGAGCTGTGCAAGATGGAGGTGCTCACCAAAGCCTCGTTCGATGAGCAGCGCATGCTCATAGACCAGTTCATGACGCTCCATCCGCTCGCACAGATACGCATCGACCGCACCGGTATCGGTATGGATCTTGCCGAGGGGATGGCCAAACGCTACAAAAAGCGTGCCAAAGGCGTACACTTCACCGCCACTGCCAAGGAAGCCATGGCGCTCAACCTCAAGAAGATGTTTGAAGACCAGACCATCACCATACCAAACGATCCGCTGCTCATCGCCGACATCCACGCCATCAAACGCAAAGCCGGCGCAAGGGGGTTCCTCTACGACTCCAAGCAGAACGAACACGGGCACGCCGACCGCTTCTGGGCACTGGCACTGGCGGCAAGCCATGTGGCAGCCATAGAGCGCACTACCAAAAAAGGAGGCAGAGGTTTTGTCATACGCAACTAAAGAGGCACTCTATCGTGCCTGTGTCACTTCACCAGAGAGAGACGGCAACGTCATGCTCATTAAATCATTCCGCTACTACAACATCAAAGTACCTGCTGGGTACCTCACCAACGGCGCGAACATCCCACGCATCTTCTGGAGTATCATCCCGCCCTTCTCCCCTCAGCTGCTGCCGGCTGTCATCGTGCATGACTACCTCTGTGACCAAGAGGCGTATGACCTTGCTGACAAAGCCTTCGAAAGACTGCTGCGTGATCTGGAGGTGGCGGTATGGAAACGTGTGGTGATGGTGTGTGCGGTGAAGTGGTACCACCGCATCAGGTACGGCGTGAAGCAAAAGTGCTAAAATCGTGTTTCACGAAAAAGTGCGGTGTAGCGGGGCTTTGAGAGGGCGCGATACAGTGAATCACATGAAACGCATCATAGCGGTCTCTCCCGCAAAACCCAACCGTTTCCAAAAAACAGACCAAAAAAAAAGCCCCGCAACGCCAAAGCGTTACAGGGCTCCGCTACAAAAGAGCGCGTGTCCCCAGATCCACGCTCTTTTTCGGACGGTATTGAGGAGTAACCAGCTCCTACATCCGTAGTATAGCACAACTTTTTTTACCATATAGTAAAAGTACTCTGTTTTTGTTCACATTCTTAGTGCAAAATCTCTGCGGGTTTGACCTGCTCTTTGATGCACTCTATGGTCTGCCACAGCCCGTCGATGAGCTCCTCGTCTATCTCTACTCTGTCGGTGTCCCATGCCAGCAGCATGGCGCTGAGAAAGTCAAGCTGTCTGTAGGCGGCTTTGAGTTTGTCTGTCGGTGTCATGGTGTTGCTCCTTATAGATCGTTTTCGAGTAGTTTGGCAGCCACTGCCGCGCGCAGTCTTGTGCATTTTGCACGGATGGCGGCGTTGGTGCGACCAAGCTTTTTGGCAATGTAGTCGTTGGTCTTGCCTTGAGACTTGAGATGCATGATCAGGTGCTCCTCCTCTTTGGTGTAGCTCTCCTCTTTTGTCTCTTCGCACAAAAAACGCTCTTTTGTCGTGCGCTCATCCTCAAGAGCCTCTATCCGTTCAAAGAGGCGCAGCTGTGCCGCAAGAATGCTCTCGATGCTGCGGCTCATCTGTGTAAGCACAGGCAGCAGTGCTGCAGGAGCCATGGCTTGATGCCTGTACTCTTTTTCCACCTCGATGAAGTAGGCACGCACCGCTTTGCCTTTGGCGCTTCGGCTTGCCATGGCGATGTGTTTGGCGGCATCGATGGAGAGGATGTATTCTGTGCCTGGTCTCCCGCCTGAGAGGTTTTCACCTTTTTGGGTGAAAACCATATAGTCCACATTCTCCTCCAGACCAAGGCTCTCTATTTGACCCTTAATCCAGCTGGAAAAATCTTTCTTGATCTCAAGCGCCTTGTGAACTTCTCTGGCATTGACCGCATTGGTCTCCTCGGTACCGATGATCTGTGTTGTAATGGTAATGGGTGGGTTCATGTGTGTCCTTTTGAGTGGATAAGCTGAAAAATTCAGCTTTCAAAAGGAATTTTAACTAAATATTTTAGTGTTTGTCAAGCAGGAAATATGAATTTTTCAGTTTTCGTCTTGTAGTTCTTCTGAAATAATTCGTTTTATAGTATTAAATTTCTTCTCTATTAGCAAGAGTTCAAATATTTTTTGTGCCCATTTCGGCGTTTCTATTGCACCACGTGCCCAGTTGCCAAGAGTGTCCTTGTTTACCCCTATCCTCTCCGCCAACTCCTTCTGCGTCATCCCCAGCGCCTTGGCGGTCTCTTTGACGATGTTGTGTTTGTCGCTCATTTGGTTTTCTCCTTGTACAGTATTTGTTTTAGCTCCCCAAAGCTCTCTTTTGGTGATATCTCCGGTGAGTATGCCGCATACAGACTCCTGTTTGCCTCTACATACAAAGCCTCTGCCTCACCCTCGTCAGTACCGGAAAGATCGATGAGAACATAAGCCATCTCAACAAGCGCGGGAGGAACCGAACCTTTTGTGTATGGCATGACAGACGCGAGAGTCGGATCATGCATAAGCATCACAACCTTATACATATTGCAGTGATCAAGATAGATCACCTCAAAAAGCAACCTCAATGCTGTAGCATAGTTGCCTCTCTCGTAAGAGACGCGCGCCATATCCAAGCGCACATTCTGGTAACTGCCGATATTGTATGTGTCTGAGAGGGTTCGCACACTCTCCTGGTTTAGTATATACCAGGCTATGTCTGATGCCAACGGCTCTTTGCCAAATCTCTCTTTCAACTCTTTTCGTATCGCCGCAAGCGCATACCCCCTGTGTGCGGCATAGTTGCTGTTAAGCGTTTCTATGTCACAAGAGATTACCCTTCTTACTTCATATTCTTTGTCAATTTTCTCTTTTTCCTCTTCTGTCACAACGATGCTTTCGCCACTGATCGATGTACGTTTATACACCGTTTTGCCACAGGCTTTGCATTTTGATTTGGCTTTCACCACTCTCTTGAAGTCGTTACCACAATAAGGACACAGTGTGGTTTTGGTATGTGACTTCGATGTCTCTTTTTTTGTCTCGCTTTTTGTCTCTTTTGTTGTATCAACCTCTTCTATTTTGCGCTTTTTGCGAAACCATCCAAACATTGCCCCTCCTTCTGCGTCATCCTCAGCGCCTTGGCGGTCTCTTTGACGATGTTGTGTTTGTCGCTCATTTGTTTTTCTCCTTTTCTTTTTTGCCAGTTCTGCCGCCCATCGTGCAGCCTCTTCTATGCTCTTAAATTTCATGATCTACGGCAGTAGATTCGTCAGAAAATCACTAAAACTGCTTATCCTCTCTGGAAGCGAGGCAATATAGCCTGCTTCGTTGACCGCTTTTTTTGCCTTGTTGTATGCGCTGATCATGGAGCGTATATACTCTTTTGGAGACTGTTTGATGTTCTCAAACTCCATATTGCTTTTGCAGTAGATCAGCTCTATCATCTCTCTTACACCTTCGGCACCGTTGATCTTGGCGATCATTGATGCATTCTCAAACATCTTGATGATCTCTTCAAGTACCATTGAAAGGTGTTTGTCTCCAATCTCCTTTAAGGCATCTTTCATTGTAGCCATATCGTCGTCAATATCAAGCACGATATCTTTTTCACTACTACCCATGATACTGATGCCATAGAGCCTCTCTATGGTAGTGATGGGCAGCTTTTTATGCACAACACTTGCGTGCATCTCAAAGTTTGTATACCGTATGACGGCTCTTGCCTGTTTGACGATTGGCTCGTATATGGTTTTGTCATAACCTTTCTCTTCACACTCCATCTCAAACAGTGTGACCTCCCGGTCAACCCTTTCAAGCATATAGTACACGGTAAACATCTCTTCTGCTTTAAAGATCTTCTTCCATGCCTCACCAAGTGTAAGATTGGCATATTCGTGCAGCTGTTTGAGTACTCTGTGCAGCCTTCCTGCTCTTGTCATGATAGATTCCCCCTGATCGCTTCCCAGTTAGTGCCGGTTAACTGCATTCGGCTTTTAAAATCGATCACATTACGTGTCGCAATAAGATTTTTGATCGCGATATCGAGCATATCTATTTCATACTGATCAATCTCTTCTATACCGTTTTGCAGTGTGCTTGCTGCATCCATTACCAATTTGCATGCTGCTTTGACAGTGTCGTTTTTACCGGTTCTTTTTTGCATATAGTGCTCCTTATTTTACTTGAATATGTTTAAGCGAACGGATCACATTCGCAAAGATCTCTTCACTCATCTCCTCGCCAAACCCCTCCAGCAGCCTCTCCAGTCTTCCGCTTGAGACCAGTCTCTCCAGCGCAAGGTCGAGGTACTTGTTCGACCTGGTACCGGGGTGGTTTACCTTTTTGAACGCTCCGTATGGCGTCTTGAGCGCCTTTTTGCGCTTTGGGCTTATGGTGTGCGGCTTTGTACCGTAGTAGACATACCGTGCATACGCGATCAGCGGGGAGTTTCCCACCGACACGGCGTGCGGGCTTGGCTCTGGGATGACGCTGATGTCGGCTCTCAACTTTCCTGTCACCACCGGCGCAGTCTGCGTGACCGCTTCGGTGCGCAGCATCTCTGCCGCAACATTCAAAAAACGGGCTATGTTCTCATCATACATCATACTGCTTCCCCTCGTTCGCCGCAATCAGCAGCGCATCGTAGAGCGTGCCGTCAAATGCGTAGAGCTTGTCCTTGATCTCTTTGCCATCCAGCGAAAAGACCTCCAGATGCACCTTCTCCTCAAAGAGCGGTTCGTCTTTGAGGCTTTTGGCAATGCCCGGGGCATGGCACGGCTGGTAAAACATGTGTATCAGCCTGCCATCTTCATCCTCTTCCATGCCTGCTACATGCTTGTAACGCTCATCATCATTCATCATGGGCTTGAACGGCCCGGCGTATTTGCCGCCATCGATGTCAAGCAGTACCAGTCTGCCGAGCCTCAGTGTCGCTTTTCTCATCGTTCTCTCCTTTCTTGACAGAGCGGCTCTCTATGGTGCCTGCCTCTGCATTTTCTTTAAAATAGTTCTTGTTTGTAGGGTGAAACACCGTCACCACCTCTTCATCCAGGAACGAAAAAAAGAGGTTTTTGTCCCTTGAGTATCCCACTGTCTTTGGCGGCTCATCGTCGTGCAGCCCCAGCTGCTCCATGCTGTTGATCCCCGCGATGATCTCTTTGTGCCGAAGGTTGTGCGGGTTCCCGCCATGATCAAGACTCTTCTCTGTCACCACACGCTCATACCCAAAGGGGTCGATGTGGCTAAAGAGCACCTTTTTGTCCTTGTATGTCTCTCCGGGAAGCAAAGAGCCGTTCACGTTTTTACCGTCAATTTCTGCCTTTTGTCTAAAGTATGCTACCACAACCGTCCTGCATCTGAAATGATACGGCGGCAATCCTACCTCAGGCGGCAGCTTGCCAAAGAGCGGCTGAGACTGCCAGCGTGAGGCGGCTTTCTTCTCCTCGACACTTTGTGCGGAGAGGATGGCGTTTGCCTGCTGCACCACATGCCGCAGCGGGATGATCCGCCCGTGCATGCTGCGGCAGATGGCAGAGGTGCGCGAGTCGATGACGGCGACCACCTTCACCTCTTCGACACCCGCCTTGACAAACTGCTCTACCCGTGCCAGCGACTGGCTCTGCCTGATGACATGCTCACTGACAGCCTGAAAGTAGCTGCTCGTACCCTCCACCACATCACCAAGCTGCTCTCTGAGCACTTCACCAAGCTGCTCGATGTTCACCTCCCCCTCCATCGCTTCGGCGATGACTTTTTTGAGCTTGTGCTGCGTGTCGGCGGTACCGTCATCCTTCATCCACGTCAGTGCGCGGTACATCGACGACATCACCTCCGCATCGACCTTGTCAAAAGAGAATGCCGCACCCACACTCGCAGCCGCCACCTCTGCGCTCTTGGTGTAGATGCTCTCCAGCGACTGGGTAGGCAGGGTGTAGCCAAGCTGCTCGATCTTCTGTTCGACCATCTGCAGCAGCACCTCTTTGGAGAGCTTCGGGGCTTGCTGCAGCACATAGACGATGATCTCACCCACCAGCTGCTCTGTCTGCTCTTTGCCGCTCTTTTTGATCTCCTTGAGGTACTTCTCTATGAGCACCTCCACCTCTTCGTTCGCGTCACTTTTTGATTTCAGTAAGGCTTTGAGCAATGTATGTCTCATAGGCTTTGATCTCCTCTGTATCCATCAGGTTAAACACCGGTATCTCTTTGGTGCGCCACACATAGTGGCACGCTTTGCATCTGCGGATCCTCTCAACGATGGGCCCGCTCTTGTCCGTGTCTGTCACGTAGGTCTTCTCGTTGGCACATTTTGGGCAGATCATCACACCTCCTTGAGTGAGTTTTTCAGTGCCAGTATGACCTTCTGCGCATCCTTCTTGGCAAGTTTGTCCAGATGCAGGTAGGTATTGCCGGTGATCTTGGCGACAAACGCCCGAAGTGCTTTGTCGCTTTTGTCTCTTGCGTAGCGCTTCCACAGTCCGTGTATAGCGGTTATCTGACGCTGTGTCGCCTCGCCTGAGCGGTCTTTGATGACCGGCAGCTCCGGAAGGTTATAGTTGAGCCACTTGACCAGGGCGATGAGATGCTCGATGTTCAGCTCTTTGCTGCTGCGCTTGCCAAAGTGCGCTTCGAGTTTGTCGCGGTAGTCTTCATCGTTCTCTTTGTAGTAGTTTTGCCACTTTTTTGAGGTGTGTACCTGCTTGATGAGCGACTGCTTGAGTCTCTTCTGTTTTGCCGTCATTGCTGCTCCTTGATGATGTGGTAGATATGCTTGTTTCTGCTGAGCTCCTCGCGCCGCCAGTAGGTACCTGTCAGCTCCTGCACAATGCGCTTGCCGCGCCGGTCTGTACGCGGCATGCCCATCGCCTCTATCAGTTTGGACATACTCAGCCCCTGTGGTGCGTTCTTCAGCGCAAAGCATGCCGCCTCAGCCGCCTCTTTGTCTGTGCTGCTCAGCCCTGAGCTGATGGCATCATACGCCATCAGTCGCAGGGTTTTGGTGTCGACAGACCAGCGGCAGTCTTTGACCAGCCCTCTGGCATGTGTCACCTTCAGATCGTAGTTGATGATGTTCTCCATCTTGCCGGTCTGCTTCATCTCATAGACATTGTCCGGCGTATTGGTAAAGACCGGGTTGCCTGAGATCGTCTTTTTGTTCTTGGTCGCATGGTGCAGCACGATCACAGTACCGCCAGCATCGCGTATGCGTACACAGTACTGCATGAAGCGTACCGACTGGTTTTTATTGTCTGTATCGACAAAGTCCTTGGTCGTATCGAGGAAAAACACCACACCCTCATACGCATGCCGCACCGCCCCCTGCGCGATCTGCGCAAGCTGCTCGATGGGATCGCACCCTATGGTACCGCGTGTGATGTAGTGTATCTTCTCCTCTTTGAGCAGCGTCTCATGCACATTCCGCTCCTTCAGTGTGGAGATGGAGTTATCCATATCGAGGTAATAGACGCCAATCACAGACTCAAGTACCGCTATGCTTGTTGCTATGCCGTACCCAAGCCATGTCTTCCCCTGTTTTGGCGGAGAGTAGATCAGTGTGATCGACCCGCTAAATACAAAATCATCCACATATGCGACCTTATCCTCGATCTCAAAGTCTTCATGCGTCAGTACCTTCCCCTTTGCCCACTCGAACACAGCCGGCTGCTCTACCACTTCAGCTTCATAGACAGCCTCTTCTGTGGGGATCATCTCCTTCCTCTCGTATGCATTCATCGCTTATCCTTCCTTCTCTCTTCGTATGTGCTCCCTGATCTGGCGAAACTTCGCAGCAAGCGTCGGATCGTTGCATTTGATCTCAAACGTACCTTCCGCCCTCTCATGATGTTTCTCTTCAACCGACTCTTTCTTTGGCGCTCTTGGCTTGCTCTTGGCGCTTATACGGCGAAAGAGGATCAAAGAAGGGCTCATCCCCTCCTCTTTATAGATTGTCCTCATACGCGCCAGTATGGACTCTTTGTCGCGCTCAAACTCCATCAGCACGGCGGGGTGGTAGAAGTAAAACACCAGCGTCTCCCCCTCTATCGCACCGTATAGCAGAAACTGCTGCAGCTTGAGCGGTAGCGCTTTGCTCAGTTTGTGTATCGCCTGTGCCTGTGCCAGCTTTGGCGATCGTGTCGCTTCCAAGCCTTCCATCATCTCATCGACCTCTTTTACAACTGCATTTGGTATCATCTCTTCCTCTCCTTCTTGTCTTGTATAGACTTAGCAAAGCCCCGCGTACGGGACTTTGTAAGCCTAAAACGGGTTATGCCACTCTTGTGCGGTACCAGCCAAAGATGAACTTCTCATCTTTGACCCTTCGCTCGGCAAGCTCAATATAAGATACTCCCTGCAGGTCGTTGAGCATCTTGAAGAGCACCTGTTCTCCCTCTTCGCCGCGTTTTTTTAGGTACTTTTTAAGAGCCTTGGTCGTCTTGGCTCCGATCATGCCGTCAACAACTAGGTCTTTGTAGTCTTTTCCTCCACGGTTGAGCACATTGAGGCTGCGCTGCAGGAACTCTCCTGCGCGACTGTGCCCCATGTTGACCGACGTATCCGCCATCTCCTCCGCAATCAGCGGACTCAGTCTGGCAATATCGTCAAAACGTATGGGTTTTAGGTACCGCTTTTCGTAGATCTCAAACGCCACCCATTTGGGCATCAGATGCATAGGCGCCTCATATCCGTTGGCTCTGGCGACTTTTTTGGTGATACCCCACATCGTCTCACCGCCGCTGTCGCTTGGGTCATTGACATACCCACCCTCTTTTTTAATGATCGCATTGATGATCTTCTCTTTGAGTGTGCCCATCCCTACTCTCCTATCGATGCAAAATCAAGCGAAACGTTGCGCCACTTCTCATTTACGTTGTCACGTTCATAGAAGCGTATGTAGCTTTTGCTGCCGACGATCTCTATCGCCGCATCAATCAGCGCCATCCCCTCAACCCACAGCGGATGGTCGATCTTGTAGCTTTTGAGCGCAAATATCTTCTTTGAGTCGACTTTTCCTTTTTTATCCACCTCAAACGCCTTCATGATCAGTGTCCGTATCTGCGGATCGGCATCTTTTGTTAGTTCTTTCAAGTACTCGTCGATCTTCTCTTTTGCCAGACTCAGCTTCTCATCAAAGTCAACATGCTGCTGTACTGCGATCTGCACTTTTCTGAGCCCGTCAAAGCTCTGCAGTGTGATGTTCCCCTTGGCGCCTTTGGCAACATCGAGACGATACTTTTCTCGCATCATCTCCATGTAGTCATCGATCTGCCCGATCACCTGCTTTTTGAAGCGTCGCATCAGTTCCACACCGTTCTGTGCCCTCTCGACTATGGCATACACAAGCTCGGTCTTGAGCTTCTCTTCATGCGGCACCAGGTCTCTGTGCACCTCCTCACCTCTCTTGTTCGTCCAAAACTCCATACTGTTCCACTCTTTTTTCATTTCACACTCTCCTCTCAAAACTCTCAAGACTGTCATACACAGCCAGTTTGCCGCGCATATAGGCAATCTGCACAGCATCTCTCATATCCATTTTCGTATAGGTTTTCTCTTCATGCATCCTCACCATCTCCTCTCTTTGCGCCTTCTCCATTCTTTGAATACCGGGGAACAGCTCCTGCATCACTGCATCAAGGTCAAACCCCGCAATGTCTTTTTTAGTATCTGTATTTCCGGCGGTAGATTTTTCTCCTTTTCCAGTCTTTGAATCACTACACGCCTCATCACGATTGTCTTTCGTCTTATCTGTGCTATCAGCCTCCAGTAGTGCCGGTTTTGCCGGCTCTTCCTGTACCGCATCACTATCCGGTGTTTCTGTTTTGGGTGCAACTCGCTCCTCCCTGTCGTCAATTTTCTTTTTATACATCTTTACTTCAGACTCGCGAAGCAGATCTGCCTCATAGAAAGAGAGTTCTCCTTTCTCCACAAGCACAGCAACCTCTCCCTCTTCTTTGTCAAGATAAAACGCTGCCTCTTCTATCGTCCACAGTCTCGGTTTTCTGCCGCGTTTTTTCGGCACATCACCACGCGCCTCACCAATAAAGTCAAGCACTGACCGCTCACTGACTCCCGGAAGTCCTCCCTCTCTGTCCACAACCTCAAGCGCACCGCTCTTCATGAGACGTTTGACCTCCTCTTGTGTCGTATTGATCTTCTCTGCCGCCGCCAAAACACTCATCACCTTGATGTTATCCATGTCTCACTCCTTTATAGCTTTTTATAAACAGCACAAACTCCTGATGGGTCTGTACACCGTACCGGATTGCCAGTTCTATCATTGTTTTTGTCATACCTCTCTCCTTTTCAAAAAGTAGTCACATTTTGGTGCAGTCGCACTCAGGTTGCCCTCTCTCATCTTTGCCTTGCACCACCCCTCTTCGACCTGCCACTCGCCAAGCATGCTGTGCCAGCCGTACAGCTCGCACCCTCCACACATCGACGCATCGACACCAAGCCCCATAAGCTCCTCAAACTTCGGTTTTGGCAACACATGGTCGCATCCGACATTACCACACATCTTTCATTCTCCTTTTCCATGATTTTTCACGCCTGTACCACTCTCTGATCTCTCTGATCTCATCAGCAATCAACATCCATACCACTGCACCTACAGCCAGATATACAAACCATTCACCCTGCATGTTCACTCCTTTCCAACGCATACACAGGCACACCGCCCTCTTTCCCTGTCTCAATGACGCGCCCCTCCTGCTGCATCTTCATCAGCACAAAGGCAAAACGCCCGGGCGATATCCCCGATCGCTCATTGAGTACAAGCAGTGTCAACCCCTCCGGCTCTGACGCAAGCAGCTGCTCTATGCGCCCCATGTCATACGCCACAGGATCGATCTTGCGCATTGGGCTTGGTTTGGTCACTGTCACGGGAAGCTTCATGGCGCCGTCTTTAAGTTGCAGCTTCATCTCATTGCGGTCAAAGAGCCTCCGCTGCTTCTCTATCCACACAGGGCACAAAATGCCGGTGTTCTTCACCAGACCGTAGCTTCGCTCTGTAAACCGGCGCGGTACCTTTCCTCCGATCTTCCGCGCACGGATGTACCCCGCACGCTCCAACTGCCCGAAGTACTTTCTCAGACTCTCTGTCCCCATATCTGTCAGCGGCAGCAGGTCTTCTACTTTGAAAATGCGGTTGCGACGCATATACTCCCACACATACTGCCGCTCACTCTTTTTGCGCTTAAATCGATTCATGCCGTTTCTTCTCCACGTTGCTGAGCTTGTAGGTCTTCATGTCCACCTCATAGATGCCGTTTGTCTCACACCAAAGCTCCAGCTGCTTGAGCAGCACTTTTATCGCTCTGATACTTTTGAATTTTCCGTGCAGGTACGTCCGCAGATCCTCTTTGATCACGATCGGCTCAAACCGATCCCCCTCCCCGATACCGCACAGGTTGATGAACTGGTCTATGTCGTCTTTGGGCGTATCGGTAAAGTATGTCTTTTTCACGATCCTGTCATAAAAGTGCCTGTGCCGCTGCAGCCGTGCGTCACACTGCCCCATGCCCACAAGCAGCAGCGGTACCTGTGCCTGGTCGTGCAGATCGCGAAAACTCTCCAGTATCCCTATCTTGCCTCCTACCAGTGCCCTGTCTATCTCATCGACGATGAGTGGCCGCGGGTTTTCTATGAGACTCTCGATGATCCGCTGCACCACCTCCGCTGTTGACCCTTTGGTGTGCACGCCCAGTGCCTCCGCCACCGCTGTCATCGCAGACGCGGGCGTCCAGCTCTCCAGCACACGCACCAAGACCCCGTCAAACTCTTTGGTCAGCCGCTCCAGTGCCGTGGTTTTGCCCACACCGGGGTTCCCATACCCAAGACCGATGCGCTCCGGGTTCCCCTCCATGTCCACCAGGGTTGACAACAGCTCGAACATTGCTGTATAATTCTTCGTCTTCACAAACGCACGTTTACTCATGTTTATCCTTTTAAAAATGTTTTAGTCTTTCGCTCAAAAGACTTGAACGAAGGGTGAAGACACCCCTCTATCAAATCTTCACAAATCACTCGCGATCATATATATGGCGATGATTAAAAACAGATATGCTATATCTTCAATATGCTCCATCACCCAGCCTTTCTCTTCTCATACTCCTCGACAGCCATCTGCCAAAGCCCCTCATGTTTTTCTGCCAGCCGCTCTGTGCTCTCATCGACCATATCGTTCTCCAGATCCCACGCAAACCGCTCGCTCACGCTACCAAAGATCGGTCTGCCGTTGATGGTCACACTCTCTTTGCTCTCGTCTGTAACCTCCTGCTGCTCTTCTGGCTCCAGTGCGCTCTCTTCGGCAAGCGATGAGGCGACATTGCCAATGAGCTCGCTCTTCATCTCCACGCCGACGGTCAGCTCCTCCGCCTGTGTCGCCACATCTTCCACCAGCAGCCGGTACCGCTCAGGTGCCTCTCTGCGCAGTTCGTTGAGTTCTCTGATGATCTTCTCGCTCTTTTTGTCAAAGAACCGGCTCGCCATGTACTCCGCCCTGCTCTTGCCGATGTGTTCCGCACTCTCGGCACGGCACAGGAAGTTCATCTCAAGGTCATAGATGTACAGATACCCAAGTTCATCATCACTCAGCATCCACACACTCTCTCCAACCCTGTCATAAAAGAGGTCATGCCAGTAGCTGATCTTCTTCCACGTCACACCCTTTTTGGTGATCCGCTTCTTCTCACTCAGCCCTACCAGCACATCAAGCACACGCGTATCGCTGATGGTACGCACCGGAATGGCACACTCGCTCCACCGCTCTATCGGCGTCTGACGTATGCCTCTGTGGAACTTCTGCTCATACCGCTTGATCCACCGGTCTATGTACAGCTCCAGCTCATCGCGCGTCAGCGTCGTTGGGATGTACAGGTCAAGCTCTTTCTGCTTGCGTGCCAGCTTCTTCGCTGCTGCGTTGCCCACTCTGAGCACCTCTTTGGCACGTTTCCGTGCCTCCAGCTTCTTCTCGTAGGTCGCACGGTCATCGATGCGTTTTCGCTCTTCGACATCATGCCCCACATACCCGGGCAGCTCCTCGAACAGATCCCGCGTCAGCGTCCCGAAAAACCGCTCTATGTGCGGCTTTTGCCATCCGCTGTAGGGTGCGGTGAACTGCTGCTCTATCTTCAGACGCGCACAGGTGTACTCAAACGCAAGGCTCTTGTACTCCCGCCCGTTGTCCAGCCGCACCTTCTCTGGCACGCCAAGCTTCTGTATCCCTTTTTTGAACACTTTGGCAAGCGCTGAACTGTTCGCTGTCGGTGTCACCACCACGATCACCCGCCGGCTGTACACATCTATGGCAGCACTCAGCTGGTACCGCACCCCGTCTGCACACATCACATCCGCAGGCGTACCGTCCATCTCCCAGATGGCGTTGTTGTACGGTGCGCTCTCACTGGCGCTCCCCGGTGCCGGACGCAGTTTGTTGTTCGCCTCCTGCGGACTGCGTGCCAGCGTGGTTTCGAGGATGTTCTCCTCCTTGTACCGCTTGATCATCCGCGACACCGTCGCATAGCTCAGGCACCCTTTGCCAAACTCCTCCTCAAGGTACATGTGTATCTTCGTCAGACTTCTGTCAGGGTTCTCCAGAAACAGCCGCGCCACAAACGCATACTGCTCATCCGTATAGCTGCGGTTGCTGCTGTTCTTGCCCCGCAGATCAAGCAGATGCTCCAGCGCCACCTCGCCGTTCTCTTCACACTTTCTTACGATGTCAAGCCAGCGAAACAGCTTCCCTTTGCTCGGCTTGATCTCCCGGTACTTGTACTCCACCCGCTCCAAAAACTTCTTCCAGCTCTCGCCGCTTGGACGGTTGCGGTACAGCCGCACCAGTGCCAGCCGCTTGCTTGCAAGACGCTGCTGCTCCTCACTTGCACGCCGCCATGCCGCGCTCAGTTCCGTATCGCTGGTATCGACCACCTCGGCAAAGATCTCTTCGTACTGATAGTTCCCAGAGATCTTCTCAAACTTGAAATAGCGATCATTCAACTTGATGCTGTCTCTTCCTGCTTCCGTAGCCTCTTTTGTCTTTCTTCTTATCTGCTTATAGTTTATGTTTAGGATTGTTGCCAGATCATTAGTTGTTATCATCTTTCACCTCCCACGGCAGCGCACCGATCCACACACCGTCTTTTTTCAGCTGTGCGTACACCTTTCTGGTCTCTCCGCGCTGGGTTCTGCGTGTCCCTGCCGTATCTTCTCTCTCCGAGAGCACATTGCTCAGTATCACACGGCTCAGCCCATGCGCCCTGGCATACTTCACCACCCCGAACCCTTTTGCATCAAACCGCTCACGCAGCGTTTTTCCTCTTACTTTCACAAAACCTCCTTTTATCACAAATCCACACCGATGACCCCTCTGTGCTATAATGCAACATGGCTGCCACACACAAGTCAGCCATGACACCAAAACACAAACCCACCAAAGCACAAAGGAGCCACCGCTATGGATGAAAGACAATTAACACTCAAAGAACTTCAGGAAGAACTCTACCTCTGTCACAGCAGAGAAAGAGTCCTTTATGAAGAAATAGAAAACCTCTACACCAAATACTACGCATTGCACGAACTTCTTTTAAAACAAAGTCCTCACACCACACAGCAGGACATAAACGCTCTACAGGAGGAGAAAGAGGACAAAGAAGAAGAGTTGTACGCACGTACACGCAAAGGTAAAATCTTTGAAGACCTATACGACCAAAGACCCATGCGGCTTGGGTAAAGCAAACAACTCTTTAATGAACCCATACTTGATCATAATGGATCTGTAAGCATGTTTTGTTGCATCATTTTCCTCTGTGCCAAATTTTGCAACATAGGCATCAAAAGAACACCCCTCTTCCTCTCGAAGGAGGGTGTCTATCTTAAAATAAGCCTCACGTTGAACACGAAGTTCCTCAGCTCTTCTACTTGCCCTTGTCGCTCTGTATAGTCTTTTCTCTCGAAGTTGTACTTCTTTGGTTTTTTTTCTTCTCAAATACTGCATAACCCTTCCTTTTTTTACTTGGTGAAACACTTTACCCCGTTTTCACGTTTCACGCCAAACCCCCGCCACACCGCACATATAGAGCCGTGAAGCAGGTGAAACGCGTGAAACGCACCTTTTTGTTTCGTGGACAAATCCACACAAGAGCCCTCGCAGCGAAGATCGGGGGAAGGAGGAAGATCTCTGCAAAAGGAAGGAAGGCCCGCGAGGGCTCATGTGTAGATTTTGGGTGCGTGCTGCTCTCCGGCACACACCCGTTTACAAATACCTCGACATCACTTGTTCAAAGTGTCTCCGGCGGACGCACCGGAGAGGTAAGACAAATATCACAGTGCATTCACACTGAAAGCCCATTTTGTGGTAAGATATCATGTGCCACAAACACAACATCAAAACAAAAGGAGCCATCACTATGGACAACACACAACTAAAAGAGATACTCGAAACACTACGCCTGTGTACACAGGCAAACACCGGTCACCTCAGCGCACTTTACGAAAAGCTCAAAGAAAATGAGCCGGAAAACCATGGAATCTCTACCGCTTTAACCCAGCTTGCCGATCTGACAAAAGAGATAGAGAACCTCTACACTAAAATTGAAGACTTCTAGCCATCTCTCGCAGGTCTTCATTCTTTGCATATATCGCTAGCTCAGCCAATGCAAGGTGCTTAAGACCTGCTACCTTCAGATGTTTACTGTCTCGAAAACGCTCCATATACGCATCAAAAGAACACCCAAACTCCTCTTTCACCATCTCATCAAGCTCCTCTTCCATCTTCCGTTTTGCCCAGCTCACAACAGTAAGTATGTCTTTTCTCATCGTTTTTCCTCTTGGTTTATTCTCACTCTTATTGTAAAAAGTGTCGCTTTTTGGCTATACTTTTACGAAGTGGTAAGAGAATTATACGACAAAATATGTCATAAGTCAAGAGAATAACGACAAATTACGTCAGAAAGGTGAAAAAATGGAGAATATAGGTGACAGAATATGTCGTGTCAGGAGAGATAGAAAGCTTTCACAGTCCGATATAGCCGATGCTTTAGGTATATCGACACGTACTTATCAACGTTTTGAAAAAAATCCAGAGGAACTTGATAGAATACGTCAAGTGGCATCATTATTGGATGTTTCTTATGATTGGTTGCTTACAGGAAAAGACAACAATGATATAGCACCTATCATAGATAATTCGTTGTCTGTGTCTCTTTACAGAGGAGGAGCTGGGGAAGGAATATATAATTTTGAAAGCAGTAAATACCTTCTTTCTCTTAATACTGATATATTCCCAGAGCTAAAAGGAAAACCAATTACTGCTATAGAGGTTGTTGGTGACTCTATGGAGCCTATTTTGAGAAAGGGGGACTATATCCTTGTTACGCCACAGGACAGAGAGCGTCGTACCGAGGATGGTATTTATGCTATACGCCTTGATGGTGCCATCAAGATCAAGGCACTGCAGTTCCAGCTTGATGGTACAATTAAGATTATCTCATATAACCACCATTACTCATCAGAGATCTATGATCCGGCTGTCTCTCAGGTCGACTTCGAGATCCTTGGAAAACACTGTCTTACTATTGCAAGATAATACGATTCACATTTATACTGTAAAAAATCGTGTCCCGAGGTATGTCCTTAGCTTCACGGCGTTTCACACGGCAAACCACTCACAAACCACGCTCTCACCGACAAAAACACCGCATCCAACCCAAAAACAGTGATGCACCGCCTCGTTTCATCTGCACTATCCCTCACAACCGCCCAAAAACCCGACAAACAACCCCAAAAATGAACCAGTTCAAAAAAGTTCAATGAAACATAAACTGCTTCATCACCTTTTTAAAACCATTTTCACCCCACAAACCCCCACCACACCGCAAACCACACGAAACACCCCCCATTCACTTTTTAACTGATCCCCCACATTAGATTTCGAAGATCATGAAACTCCAAAGATGAAACTCCAAAGATGAAACTCCAAAGATGAAACTCCAAAGATGAAACTCCAAAGATGAAACTCCAAAGATGAAACTCCAAAGATGAAA
>JALWTA010000003.1 GCA_027082955.1 Sulfurovum sp.
TCTCTCAACCCACTCGGTTAAGGTCCCTGTGTTTGTGGACGCGTATTATAGCACCGAACGTCACCCTTGTCAAGGGTTTTTCCAATTTTTTTTCAATTTTTTTGGTTTTTTTGATCCGCTTACATTATGTATGGGGTTTTGGGCTCATGCAAGCAGTTTTGCTGCAACTGTACAGACTGCTGTTTCACTTTTGAGCACAAGCGGTGTTGCAAATCCAACGATCTTTCCCTGATCAAATAAGGATCTCTCCTCTTCTGTGAATCCGCCTTCACATCCTATCACAATTGTCTCTATGCTGTTTTTGTCGTTTTCGATACTTTTTTCACTAAAATTCAACATATAGCTATGAGGATACTTTTGCAGAAATTCCTGTAGTGTCTCTACAGTCTCCAGTTCCATCATACTACTTCGTCCAGACTGTTGGGATGAATTGAGAAGAATTTTGTTCAACCGTTTAAAGTCTGGTCTGAAACTCTTTTGTGAACGTTGGCAATAGATAAAGGTGATTTTCTCTACTCCAAGTTCATTGAGGCTTGGAAGTATTTTTTCAATATTTTTGGGATCGATAATACACCAACCGATATGAAGTTTTCTCGGTGCATTGATTTCAAGTTTTTCTTTCGAAATAGCTGAGAGTGTAACAGAACGCTTATCGATCGTCACCACTCTGTAGCCATAGATACAGGTATCTGTCAAATTTCGAAGATAAAGCGTATCCTCAGCCTTGTGGCGGCGTACTTTGAAGAGGTAGCGATGGTCATCCCCGCTAAGCGTAAGTGTCGGAGAGCCTGCATCTTTATGATAGAGATATAACACCTTTGACTTCCATAATTTTCAATATAACCATCATGATAACCAGCATAATCTGGACAGCAGATATTTTCAAAAATGCACTTCTGAGCAATTGATGGGTTTGGGGATTCTCAAAGTTCGCAACTTTTATCAATTTGTACTTTTTAATCTCAATGTACATCAACAACCCCCATATCACAATCATAATAATGACACTGAGAGAAAGACCGAATTTACCCATTGCCAAGGCCACAAGTCCGGTGAAGGCAATCATCGTAGCAATAGCTTGAAAAATCATCGTATATATAAAGCTTGCCTTTTTAAACCCTTTTGGTTTTTTTGCTGTCATGAAAGGAATGAAAATCCCCGCTACCATAAAAGCTAAAAATACTTTTACCAAAATACTGTGTGCCAAAATTACCTGATCAATCATTCTTTTTTTCCTTTTGCTGTTTAAATGTGTCTATATAGGCCGCCAGTGCCAAGATTTCACTCTCGCTCAGAGGGGCTGCCACCTTGTGCATAAATGCTCCCAAGCCAGTAACATTTCGTGTTCCTGCTTTGTAGGCTTTGAGTTTTTTTATCAACGAATCAACACTTTGTCCCTTTATCACTGCTGACTTGCCAAGTGCATGTTTTGTACCATCAACTCCATGGCAGGCGACACATCTGCTGTAGAGCTCCTCTCCGGTTGGTGATGTGGACTCTGCAACTACTACATGGGAAACCTTCTCATGTGCCTCCTGCAATGCCGTCACTGCACTCTCTTTCAACTCAGTTGCAACATCCTTTGTCTCTTCAGCCAATTTTGTCGCTGCTTTTTTGGTTACTTCAATCGTTTTTTTCGACTTTTCCTGTACATTCTGAGAATTGTCAAGCGGTGCCGCCGATACATATGTACATAAACTTCCTGCAAGAACAATACTCAAAACATATTGTACATATTTCACATTCTTCTCCTCTCTTTCTATGCTTCACTGTTTTGACAAAATATGTTAGACTTTTTTAGGCGTATGTATAGGCATACGTGCTAAAAGTTTCGTCCAAAGCTCTTTATCACTCCATTCGCTTCTTATTTGTCTGGAAAAATAAATATTTTCTAGTGCGATCTTGCCCATCAATTCACTGTGTGCATCCTCATAAAATCCCTGTGCATATCCGCTCTCTGTCTCATGGACGATAATGCTGTGCAAGCGGACATCTTTTTCACCATTTTGCATCTGTGTACAGGCAAGGATACGCTCCACCATAAGATAGATTACCCTGCTAAACTGCTCAGCAGAAGGAGATACCGGCAGTTCTACCCAACGGCTGCTAAACTGCTTCATTGCTTTGATATATTCTGGCTTATCACCGCTCCAAAGTGTGATGGCATGATCAAAACTGTCGATCAACTCCTTGATATAGAGTTTGGTCAATCCAAAGTCATACACCATCTGACCGTGATCGAGATAGTTAGACTCCAGCAGCACCTCAATCTTATAGGAGTGTCCATGGATATTTTCGCTGCAGCGTCTTGTCGAACAATCCCGTACAATATGGGCATTTTCAAATTTAAAAAGTTTTCGTATGATCACCTTTTTATCCTTGTAAGCTTGAGTGCAATGATTGTAGCACAGTGCCCTTAAGGGATAGCCGGAGGATCTATCTCCTCACCTAAAAACGCATAACTTTTCCCGATACGTGCTACCGGATCGAAAGAGATCGTCATCTTCTCTTTATCTGTGATGATATCATCACGAAGGTATATCCTCTTGATATTCAAAATCACAGGCACCGTTGTGCCTCCTTGCAGATCGATCTCCTGATTGAGTTCACAAAAATAGGCAACCGGTGTGGATGTGATCATCGGTGGATACGCATCATAGAGTGTATCGACTGCGATATGAAACATCTCCGATTCACTCTTATCATGCGGTAGCTGTTTTGAGGAGAGATGCATCGCTTCCAAATCGCCCTCTTCGACCATACAAATAGTACATTTTTTATGTTTTCGAAGATTTAAAAGGGTATCTTTCGGTGTGCCGTCACTCTTGTGCCCAATGGCGACCATCACACACGCAGGCTCAGATGACAATCCTGTAAAATAGCTAAACGGAGCGATATTGACAATGCCTTCATCTTCTGTCACGATCCATGCGATTGGACGAGGGATGATCGTTTGGGACATCAATTTGTAGATGTCGCTCTTTTTTGTTATCTTTTCTATTTCAAATACCATACTAAACCCCTTGTGTAGTATCAAAAACCCTGATATGCAGACGGTCACTATAGTAAAAGTTGTGCTGCATACAAAAAGCAAAGACTTTGCGGTCATTATGCCAGATCGTCTCTCTGCTCTCGCCTACAGGCATACAGTAGACATCAAGCCCAGGAAGTATCTCTCTGATCTCCTCGATCTCCTTGATTGCACTGCTCTCCACCAACGCAGCATCGATCGTAAACTTCAAAAAAGAGTCTTTGGTATGTGCCCCGATCGCTTTGAGCGCCTTTGGGTTGATCCGTTTGGCTTTAGACTCACCGGAGTTTGAGAGTTTCAAAGAGAGTGCAAAGATACAGGAGCGATACGCCGGATACTTTTCAAAATCTATCTCTATCGTACCGTTGGTCTCAAAAGTGACCCGTATACCCTGATCAACAAGCCACGAGAGCACCTCATAAAAAACACTGTCCGTATGATACATCAACGGCTCACCGCCGGTGATCACCACATCAGGCAGATATCCAATCGCATCAAACTCCTTTTGTAACTGTTGCAGCAGCAAAGCACTCTTTTCTACCTTCTGCCACTGCTTTGCAAAGGCACTATCGACAGCAAAATAGGTATCGCAGCCATATTTCACCTTGCCATCTGCTTCATACTTCGCACCGAATCCGGGACAGCTTAGATTGCATCCACCCGTACGCAAAAAATAGGAAGGTACACCAGCATATTTGCCCTCACCCTGAATAGAAAAGAACTGTTCGGTCAAATAAAACAAAAGGTATCCTTTTGTTTTATAGGTAGGAGGTAGGAGGTAGGAGGTAGGAGATTAGGTTTGCATTGCTCCGCAATGTCTTTATAAGACAAAAGCTTTTCCGCGAAAAGCTTACAATAACTCTTCACTCTTAACTCTTCACTCTTCACTCTACTATCCTCCCGTTTCATAAAATGCACGAGAAGAGATATCCTCTTCATTAGGATCTTCTTCGCTCCATCGATTCTCTTTGGGTTTGTCTTTGAGCACTTGAGCAAGTACTTGCGAAGCACCTTCGATATCTCCTTTTTTGACATGCTTAGCGATGCTCATTGCTTCATCAAAATAGAGACACGGGATAAGGAAACCTTCTGCAGTAAGTCTGATACGATTGCAGCTCTCACAAAAATCGTGTTTGTGCGGATCGATCAGACCAAACTCATAGCCGCTCTCTTCGATGATGTAGTTAAACGATGGGCTTGCCCCCTCTCTGCCAAGTGCACGGATGGTATATCTCTCTTTGATCTTAGCAAGGATCTCTTTGCCATGCATACCACGCAGCGACTGATCAGCATGACGATTTTCCATATACTCAATAAAACGTACTTTCATTCCTTTTTGCTGTGCGTACTCAAGGATATCAACGATCTCATCATCATTGATCCCTTTGAGAGGTACCATATTGAGCTTAACCTTCAGTCCTACTTCAAGGGCTTTGTCTATCCCTTTAAGTACATGGGAAAGCACATCTTTTTGTGCGATCTTTGCAGCTACATCAGGTTTGAGAGAGTCAAGTGAAATGTTCAGTCGTTTCAGACCGGCATCTTTTAAGCGTTGCGCCGCTTCAGGAAGCAAAAATCCGTTTGTTGTCATCGCAAGATCGACATTGGGGTTATGATCATTGATCATTTTAACAAACCTGTCAAGATCTTCACGCAACAGAGGTTCACCCCCTGTAATACGTATCTTGTCTACCCCCTCATCCATCGCTACCTTGATAAACATAAAGAGCTCTTCAAAGGAGAGCAGATTCTCTTTGGGTACCCATGAAAAGGGTTTTTCGGGCATACAGTACTGACACCTGAAATTACAGCGTTCTGTCACAGAAACCCTTAAATAATTAACTCTTCTACCATGTCCGTCTATAAGCATAACTTTCCAATTGTATGAATTTGTGTTAGGGTAGCAAAATATAGATAAATTAGGGATTAGACGAAAAAGGCTGTTTCAAAACCGCCAATCATAAAAGCGTTCATACATGTTATGACCGCAATTGACACAATTGTGTAGCTAAGGAGTTAAATAGGATTCACGGAGATCAAACACACTCTTCCCCGGATACATACCGGGGAGAGCGTATCGTCATTAGTGGTGTCCTTTCCATACTGACTTTTTCCAAAGGAGTGCCAGGAATGTAAAGACCACAAAGAAAAATAGCACTTTTGAACCGGTTTCCTCTCTGAGCGGCTTGCTCGGATCACCGGTTTCTTCAAGATAGGCTTTGACTTTTTCAAATCCTTCTTTTGTCAGACCGACTCTTGGCATTGCAGTTCCAGGAAGCTGAGACTGTGGATCTTCTACAAAAGTTTTCAGGAAGTGCTCACTTCTTGCACGGATGATGATAGAAAGATCAGGTGGCAGTTTACCCATATAGTCAGCCAGCTTATTTTGGTATGTTCCCACTTTTTTCTTGAAATCCAACGCAGCGAGATCTACACCTGTTTTAATATTAGATTTTGTCTCTGGCACATCACCGATCTGCGTCCATTTTCCATAACGGTTTGCATGGCATCTTCCACATGCCATGACAAATGCCTCTTTAGGTTTTAGCTCTTTAGGTGCAATAGACTTTAAATACGCAGCTATATCTGCAGCATCTTGCTCACTGGATGCACTTGGTGGCATAGCAAAGTGTTTAGACTTTGTCACTTTTGCCGGATCCATCAGGAAGTGTGCCAAAAATTTTTCATCCAGAAGTGCCCCAACATTGCTAAGGTCAGGAGGATTCACTCCATAGGTTTGTGCAGAGGTCACAGCATCCATTGGTGCCTTAATACCTTGTGACTCAATAGAGTGACATGCCACACACGTCGTAGTCACAAGGGTTTTCCCTTTAGCAACATCTCCATGTGCCTTCAACGGAGACAAATCTGCATACTTGAAATTGTTTCCCTCTACATGCTTGTGCATCTGGGAGTGAGCAAACGGCTCCACACCCCAATACAGGATCAGAGTAAAGACTGTGACAACACCTAATATTTTTAATTCTTTCATTGCTTTACTCCTTATAGTTTCTTTTCTTTAGACGTAATAATTGGCAGTGCGATCCAAAGACCGATAAAGGTTACTGCCGCAATCAGACCGATTGTACTCCAAATACCTACTGGAGGGAGTTTCCCCATAAAAGTAAGCACGATCATATCAATCAGCAGTGCCCAGAACCAGAATTTAAATAAACCTCTTCTGTTTGCAGGTGCCACGTTCGGACTTCTGTCAAGGAAAGGCAGGAAGAAGAAGATCACCTGTGCGAATCCAAATGCAATCAAACCTGGATTTGTCGGGAATGGTCTTAATACTTCATAACTCCAGAGGAAATACCATTCAGGATAGATGTGCGTTGGTGTCTTCAACGGGTTGGCAGGATCAAAGTTAACGGGGTCCATTGCAAACTCGAAATGGTAAAATACCAAATAGAAGAAAAGGGTAAAATAGACACCCATCACAAAAATATCTTTACTGAGGAAGACAGGATTGAATGGAATAACTTTTGATTTCTTAACCTTACCAGCCTTATAGAGCTCAGCTGCCTCTTCAAAGTCGATCTCCTCACCATCCTGGTTATTGACGTGAGGGATTCTCAGTGTACCAAAGTGAAGCACAATCACACCGATAATCGCAAGCGGCACAAGCAGAACATGAAGCATAAAGAATCTGTTCAGGAATGCCTGTCCGGGTACATAATCTCCCCTAATCCACTCAACAAGTCCATTCAAATGCAATCCGCCTCCAGAGAAAAGGTTGGTAATAACCATACCTGCCCAATAACTCATCTGTCCCCAAGGCAGCATATACCCTGAGAAGGCTTCAGCCGAAAAGAGTACAAACAGAAGCATACCTGAAAGCCAAATCAGCTCTCTACCTTTCTTGTACGAACCGTAGTAAATTCCTGTAAACATATGGATATAGATAATTAGGAAAACAACCGATGCACCAACACCGTGAATATGTCTCCAAAGCCATCCGTATCCAACTTCTGACATAATTGTATAGTTGACAGAGTCAAACGCGAGCTGTGTATTTGGCTGATAATACATCAGAAGGAAAATCCCAGATACAAGCAAAAGTCCAAATGTCGCTGCCAACAACATTCCCATTGCCCACAGGAAGTTGATGTTTTTTGGGATCCAGTACTCTGTTGACAGTACACGTTTTAGTGTATCGACTGCCAATCGTTCGTTCATCCATTTGTGGCTGAACGGTCTTGCATTTTCATCAAAGTGTGCCATTCACTCCCCCTTATACCGGCATAGTGATGCCGTCTTTAAGCATCTTTTTGTATTCTGGGCCTTCTTCACCGAGAACAAGCTTGTCACCATCAATTTTAAATGGAGGGATATCCAAACCTCGTGGCGGTGGTGCTTTGGTTACTTGTGCTGTCACATCATACTGTCCTCCATGACAGGCACAGAGGAAATTTTTTGTCTCAGGACGATATCCGGGAATACACCCAAGATGCGTACAAAGTCCTACACAAACCGTATAGTGTGCATCCCCTATTTTAATCAGGCGTTTGAGATCATCCGGTTTCTCTTTTGCCAATTTTGCTACCGTGTCCGCAGACTGTTTCAGGACAAAAATAGGTTTTCCTCTCCATTTTTCAACCACCAGCTCGTTCTCTTTGTATGCTTTCATATCGAGCGTAGTAAACCCTGCTGCTTTGACACTTGGCAACGGATCCCATGTACGCTTCATTGCATAAAGCGCACCAATACCGCCAAGTGCGGTAAATCCACCAAGTGCCATCCCCATAAAGTCACGACGACCCTTCGTTTTGTCAGCCATAGCTTTTCCTTTCATTATAATGTTATTAACTACAAATTATAGTTTTTTTAACTATTTATTATAGTCTAAATGCAATAAAAAGGGAATTTTTTAATTCAAGGGAATATAAAAGTGTAAAAAGTGTTACCCATCGTAAATTAGGATATAATCTATCTTAATTTACGATGGTACTTAAGAAATACCCTCTGATAACTTTCAATTTTTTTTCTAAAACTGTTGCAAAGGGTGATACTATAGGTTAAAATGCATTCAAAAGTACCTCTTCCGGATAAGATGAAAGCACTTTTGTCTCTTTGGGATTTTCTGTATTCAATGCATTTTTCAATGCTTCTGTATCAAATCCTTCTATCACAGAAATACCATATTCCAAAAGCAATGCTGCAGGGTACAGTGCAGAAGGATCATGCAGATCAATATAGATCGTCTTGGCACCGCTTGCTTTGGCTTCAATGGCTGCCTGTGCAGAAGCAGTGACAACTGTACTGCTGCCAGTAATCATTTCCACATACATTTCCGGCTCATGAAGTTTGGAAAATATATTTGCCATATCTTCTTCATACTTCACAAAGAAATAGTGACCAAGCAATATTTCCATCTTGAATGCTTGAAAAAACTCAGCATGTTTCAATATGGTTTTATCATGGTCATAATCACGCAAAAAGAGTAAAACATTCTCTGTTTTGGGAAACTCTTTGCTATATATTGCATCTACGACAAGAGCATCCAAACACTCATGGGTGTCACATCCCGGACGAAAAATCCTCTCCCCATATAGTGATACAGCCTGTTGATCATTTGAAAAACGCCATACCTTATCAAACTTGTCACAGTATATTGCCAGCTTCCCCTGATCATCCTCATCACTATCAATAATGATACTGTCTCCTTTCTCTGCAACAGCATCAATATCCAATATGGTCTCAATCGTAATATATTCAGCCAATCCCTGCTCATCTTTCAGTGCGACACCGGCACGAAAATCATTCACTAGCATCTGCATTGGAACATTATGCTGGTCGAATATCCTTTTTAGTGCCAATCCACGTCTGGCTCTCTCCAGCCCTACTTTGTGTCCTGTATGTGCATAATAGTAGATCATGCTCTTTTCCCTTTTTGTCTCATTTTGATATAGACATGCAGTATCTCCAAAGATGCAGGGGTCACCCCAGAGATCTGTGAAGCGGCAAAAAGTGTAGGCGGATTTGTCTTTTGCAGCTTCTCTACGATCTCATTGCTCAGCCCCTGTACGGTTGCGAAGTCAAAATCTTGTGGGATCTTGATCTTGAGCATATCTTTCATTTGTGCGATCTGCTGTGCCTGCTTTTCGATATAGCGGTAGTACTTTGCCTCTATGAGTATCTGCTCCATCACCTCATCATCATACTTGTCAAACTCCGGCAGCAGTGTCGTCAGTTTTTCTCTGTCAAACTCACCTCTTGCGATCACATCGATCCAGAGTGTCTTGTCATTGATCTTTTGTGCCCCGATCTGTTCCAGTTTGGCAAGAAACTCCTTTGTCGGTGTGGCGTAGTGCTCTTTGAGGAAAGTCAACGCCTCCTCTATCTGTGCCTCTTTGGCTTCCACTTTGGCAATGTGTGCCTCATCCATCAGTCCAAGTCGTTTGGCGTGAGATAGTAGGCGTCTGTCAGCATTGTCTTCACGCAACAGCAGACGATACTCTGCACGGGAGGTAAACATACGGTAGGGTTCCTTAGTACCTTTGGTGACCAGATCATCGATAAGCACACCGATATAGGCTTCATCGCGTCTGAGCACAAACGGCTCTTCGCCTTTGAGGGCAAGTGCTGCATTGACACCTGCTACCAATCCCTGTGCAGCTGCCTCTTCATATCCTGTTGTACCGTTGACCTGTCCTGCCATATAGAGGTTAGGGATTTTCTTGGTCTCAAGTGTATGCTTCAGCTCAGTCGGATCAATGTAGTCATACTCGATTGCATAGCCGTAACGGACGATCTTGGCATGTTCCATTCCCTTGACCGAACGCACCATCTCAAGCTGCACATCGATCGGAAGTGAGGTACTCATACCATTGATATAATACTCTGTCTCATCCATCGTCTGCGGCTCGACAAATATCTGGTGGCGCGGTCTGTCACGGAAACGGTTGACCTTGTCTTCAATGCTCGGACAGTAGCGTGGTCCAACCCCCTCAATCTGCCCAGAGAACATCGGTGCACGATAAAAGTTGCTCTCTATGATCTCGTGGGTATGTTCATTGGTATAGGTCACATAACATGGCAGCTGCTTGGGGTTAAAGCTTTTTTTATCAGTACGGAAGGAGAAAGGCGGCGGCGGTGTATCACCCGGCTGTACCTCCATCACAGTGATGTCTACCGATTTGGCATCGATACGCGCACAGGTACCTGTCTTGAGACGTCCCATCTTCAGCCCAATTGACTTAAGATACTCTGCAAGCTCCACAGAGGCAAACTCTCCCTGTCGTCCTGCTGTCTGCTTCTTTTCACCAATATGAATCAGTCCGTTCAGAAATGTTCCTGCTGTGATCACAACCTTTTTCGCACGGTATGCATTGCCAAGCTGGGTCGTTACCCCTTTGACTTCTCCGTCTTCAAAGATCAGCCCTTCGGCAATCTCCTGTTTGACATCCAAATTGTCGGTATTGAGCACTACTGTCCGCATATACTCACGGTAGTTGTCCATATCGATCTGTGCACGTGTACCGCGAACGGCAGGTCCTTTAGAGGCATTGAGGGTACGAAACTGTATCCCTGTCGCATCCGTACACAGCCCCATCTCCCCGCCAAGCGCATCGACTTCACGTACAAGATGCCCTTTGGCAAGCCCTCCAATGGCAGGGTTACACGAGCTTGCCCCTATCTGCTCTACCAGTATGGTAATCAAGAGAGTTTTCACACCCATACGTGCACTGGCAAGTGACGCTTCTATACCGGCATGTCCGCCGCCGATGACTATGACATCGTAATCCATTTTCAAACTCCGTTTGAAGCGAGTAGCGGGTAGCGGATAGCGGGTAGATCCTGCTATCGCACACCAAACACTCTCCACTCATTTGTGTTATAATTAGCGAATTATATCCAAAAAGATGGAACTATTTATGTATACACAGCAAAATACCTACCCGCTACCCGCTACCCGCTACCCGCTACATCACAAACTCCAAAGGAGTTTGTGATGTTTACAGGTCTTATCCGAGAGATCGGAAAAGTCAAGAGCTACCAGAATAATATCCTCACTATCCGCTCCAACCACAAAGCTAAGCTGGGAGATTCTATTGCTATCAATGGTGTCTGTCTTACAGTGATCAAAGTCAATCCAGACGGCTTCGATCTGGAACTGGCAGATGAGACACGTGCGGTGATAGACGAGAGTAAACTCTCAGGGGAAGTGCACATCGAACCTGCCATGCAGATGCATGACCGTTTTGAAGGGCACATTGTACAGGGGCATATTGACTGCATGGGGGAGATTGTTGAGATCACCAAACGCCAAAACGGTACAGACTACATTATCAAGGTGGATCCTAAACAGATCGCCTACATCATCCCCAAAGGCTCCATCACCATTGACGGAGTCTCACTTACGGTCAATGATGTCTATGAAGACCGTTTTAGGCTGACGATCATTCCGCATACACTGGAACATACACTCATTGGCACCTACAAAAAAGGGACAAAGGTCAACATAGAAACAGACATGTTTGCACGCTACATCGAACATATTCTGACCCATCGTGCCAAAAACAAAAAGGCGATGAGTTGGGAAGAGATAGATGCAATAACGATGAGTTACTGAAACGCCTCATCTCTTAAACTTTTTGCATCTGGATTACGCTGTATCTTAAGTGCCATATCGATCCACTCCAAACTTTCTATCCTTTGCGGTGAAGCGATCATAGACCTGCGGGTATCGGGCGCATCATAGTAATGCAGTTCAAACCCATTTTCATGCAGTCCCATACGTGTTGCAGCCGCAGTCGAATAGGTAGTCAGCACGGCATCCTCTTTGCACAACGCACGAATATCGGCAAACCACTCTTTTGTCCAGAGCAGCGGATTGACCTTGGGGCTGAAGGCATCTTGATAGACAATATCTATTTTATCAGTGAGTAAGGAGGAGGGAGCAGGGAGAAGTTGAGGGATTGTTTTTCTTGCATCTCCGATAAGAATAGTGATTTTGAACTGTTCATCTTCGTAGTGAAAATCATTGGAGAGTGCTTCGATCACGGGATGTAATGCGTCAAACTCAGGCGGGTATGCAAAATCTTTCAAAGATCGTACCAGTGCTTCATCAAACTCCGGAGAGACAATCTCTATGTTTACATCAAGGTTTTGTATTTTTACATAATGGAGTGTGGCAAGTGTATTGTAACCGAGCCCATAGCAGATATCGAGAATCCGTAAAAAAGATTTTTCCTCATGCAGATTGAAAGCTGGGATGACATGTTTGTTCAGGCTTTCTCTTAGTGCCCCGTCTTTAGGAGAGTGGTAGGATTCGTCAAACTCCTTGGAGTAAAGTGTCAAAGAGCCATCATCACTGACAATGGTCTCTTTTTCTCCTCTCAATGTTTCGTTATACGGCATCCTCACTCTTTTATCATTGTATATCTCAAAGGTGCGTGATTACGCACCCTACAAAACAGGCATATCAACACACCAACACAATAATTTCTAATTTCTAATTTTATCACAGTCCAATCTCATCCAGCTCTTTAAACTTGAACGCTTCAATGATCTCTTCTATCGTCTCTTGCCCTTCACGAACGACAAGTACCATCATCCCCTCATTCATGTAGTCAATATAGTTCTCAAACTTGTTAGCAAGGACAATAAAGTCTACCCACTCACCGCCGAGTGCCTCTATGCTGTCATAAAATGCGAGTGATTTCATCTCACCCGCATCAAAATCGATCAGTGCCCACTTTGTTGCCTCAAGTTGTGGAACAATCTTCGATACGTTACCGTTCTCTTCGGCTACAGGAATCCAGATCAGCATACATTCCCCTCCTTGGCAATCCTTTGCAGGTCTTTCTTGCTCAGCTGGAGTGCTTTGTTGTCCATGATTCCAATCCCTCGCTTGAGCACTTTTTTGGCAATTTTCTGTGCTGCTTTTAGTGAGTGCATTTTGCAGGTACCACACTGGTACAGGTTAAGCTCCGGGATATCGGCTTCACTCTTGACAGCCAGCACATCTTCCATCGATTTTGCCCATGCTTTGGCAACCTTCTTTTCAGACGGTGTACCAAGCAAAGACATATAAAACCCTGTTCTACACCCCATAGGAGAAATGTCGATAATCTCTACTTTCTTGGAATTTAAATGTTCTCTCATAAATCCTGCAAAGAGGTGTTCAAGCGTATGGATACCTTTTGCAGAAAGGCGTTCTTTGTTGGGCACAGTAAATCGCAGGTCAAAGACGGTAATATCGTCTCCGCAGGGGGTTTTCATATTTTTTGCAACACGTACCGCCGGTGCGGTCATTCTGGTATGGTCTACGGTAAAACTGTCTAAAAGTGGCATGAAATTTTCCTTATATCATTTTTCAAATTATAACGGAAAAAGTGAATAGTGAATAGTGAATAGTGAATAGTTTTGAAAAAAAGATTTATAAAGTTAATTTTTTACATTCAATTCTTTGAAAAACAGAGAAAAGTGATGATTTGGTGCAGATTTTGCTTTAGCAAAGAAGTTTACAAAGGAGCGTACATTATAGTACGTGACTGCAGGAAAATTCTGCAGTCTAAAGTGAAAGATGTGCCGAAGCAGCACTTTTAGACGCGTGCTTCTTCTCTTCTTTGGAGGTACTCCCACTTCTCATCGATATCTTTTTGGATACGTTCGATAACGTGGCGGTTTTCCGGTTTGAAGAGGTGCCTGTAACGTCCTTGTGCACCAAGGTAGTCTTCTACCGGAATGATATTTTTCGGTCTATACAGAATATTCAGTTCTGTTCCGTTAATGATTTCATAGATCGGGAACATCAACGAATCCGTTGCAAGATCTGTAATACTGATAGTATCTTTAGGGTCAAACTTCCACTCTGTTGTACAGGCAGAAACGGTGTTGATAAAACATGGTCCCTCTGTCTCAAGTGCTTTTTGGAACCCTTTTGCCATAGACTTCCATTTGTTTGGAGCCAATTGTGCTACATATGGTGCACCGTGTGCTGCCATAATAGCGACAATATCTTTTTTCTTTTGCGTTTTACCGTAAGAGTGTGTTCCTGCCTGTGCTGTAGATGTACTTGCACCTATCGGTGTAGAAGAAGAACGCTGCCCTCCGGTATTGGCATAGTTTTCGTTATCCAGACAGATATAGGTAAAGTCATGTCCTCTTTCCATCGCACCGGAAAGCCACTGGAAACCGATGTCATAGGTTGCACCGTCACCACCAAATGCAACAAATTTTACAGGAGCGTCAGGATTTGGCAGTGTTCCCTTCTTTTTTCTTGCCTTGTACATAGCCTCTGCACAGGAAGCAGCGGTAGCAGAGTTTTCAAATCCAATATGAATCCATGATGTGTCCCATGAAGTATACGGATAAACCGCAGTACATACTTCCAGACATCCTGTACTTGATGCCACCACAAGATTATCATCGGTTGCATTCATCAACTCTCTGACGATCATAGAGTGCGCACATCCGGGACAGAGAAGATGTGAGCCTTCAAATCTGTCGTTTGCGGTTGAAAATTCTTTTAGGTTTTTAACTGATGTAATTGCCATGATTAGCCCCTTCTTGTCTCAAAAAATCCAAGTCTTGGTCCCCGTACGCCGGAGAACTGTTGAATTGGTGTTGTAATATGTCCCGCATCTGCATGCGCTTTTTGCTCTTTAAAGATACGTTTTGCCTCTTCCACTGCGAAATCACGTCCTCCAAGACCATAAATATAGTTTGTGATCATCGGTCTTGATGCTGTTGTATAGGCTGCAGCGGATACTTCATTGAAGAGAGCGCCCATTGCACCGCCCGGTGCCGATTTATCCATACAACAGACTGCCTTAAGTGTAGGACGGTCAAGTGTCTCTCTGATCAAATCATATGGGAACGGTCTAAAGCATCTTGGTGCAACCACACCCGCTTTGATTCCTTCTTCTTCACGAAGCTGCTTTGCTGCGAGTGCAGCAGTCTCCACAGAAGACCCCAGTGCTACAATCGCAACTTCTGCATCCTCCATATAGTAACTCTCAACACGGTTGTATTCTCTGCCTGTCAAAGATTTAAACTCGGACAGTACCTCATCGATAACGGTTCTAGAATCCATCAGTGCCTTGTGCTGTCTTGCTTTGTGCTCAAAATGCCAATCTTCTTCTGTCTGTGCACCATGTGTGACCGGTCTTGAGAAATCGAGCATATCATTCACAGGCACATAATCACCAACAAATTTGTAAGCAACATCATCCTTAAGCGGTGTAACGTTCTGTGCCTTGTGTGAGGTAGTAAATCCATCCTGGTGTACCATTACCGGGAGTCTGACATCCAAATGCTCACCAATTCTGAAGGCACACAGTGTCAAATCATATGCTTCCTGAGGGTTGAACGCATCAAGCTGGATCCAACCGCTGTCACGACCAAGATACATATCGGAGTGGTCTCCACGTACGTTCAGTGGAGATGCAAGTGCACGGTTGACTACGGTCAGTACGATTGGCAAACGCATACCGGATGCCTGATAGAGCACTTCTGTCATCAGAGCAAATCCCTGCGAAGAGGTCGCAGTTGCAACACGTCCACCTGCTGCTGATGCACCGACACAACCGGACATCGCACCATGCTCAGATTCGACCATGACGAATTCACCGTCAATATATCCATTAGCGACATAAGACCCGTACCCTTCCACAATCGGAGTAGAAGGTGTAATAGGGTATGCGGCGACAACATCGACCTGTGCCTGTCTCAATGCCTGTGAAGCGGCATAGTTTCCGTCCCATACCTCTACTTCATTCAATTCAAATTCTTTTGCCATAATCGTCCTTTACTTCTTCTCTTTTTTCTTTTTTTCAGGCCACTCTGCGAGTGCTTCTTCTTGCTCTTTTGCTTCAGAGAACATTAGAAGGGATTTAGGGTTGGTAGGACACACCTCAACACATACACCACACCCTTTGCAGTGATCGTAATCGATTCCCAGCATCTGCTTGTCCCGAGAGATGATCGAGGTATCCGGACACCACACCCAACAATTCTGACAGTCGATACAGATATCTCTGTTGTAGACCGGTTTGATAATTCTCCATGAAGCAACCGTTGCTGTATAGGAGTTAAAATCAGCATACTGACGCTCTTCGGCTTTTTGATGCGCGACATTGGAGGCATCACCTTCAAACGAGTTCAATACAACCCCGCGTGTTACTTCATCCCAGCCGACTTTCTCTTCCGCACCTAATTCTCTAATTCCTCTTTTTTCTGTTCCCAGTACACCTGTGCTCATCTGCGCTCCTTTATTTCACTTCGTTATATGCTCTTGTGATCGCCGCCATATTGGCATCGATGATCTTCTGAGGGAACTTGGAAAGTACCTTTTTCATATTTTCCAAAAAGAAATCCAGTTCATACATCTTGGATACCTTCATGAATGCCCCCAAAATAGGGGTGTTCGGAATTGCTCTTCCAATAGTATCGAGCGATATCTGCATACAGTCAACCACAAATACTCTATCCGTTTTATCTTGCAGTGCGGGGATCTGTGCGATCAGTTCCTCTTTGGGTAGGTGTGTTGTAATAATATACTGTGTTGTCGGCTTGTCATTTTTTGTAATATCATCCGTAAATGCCAGTGCCGGGTCGATCACAAACACGTAGTCAGGGAACATTTTGGTTGCCTGATTGGTAATGGGTTTGTCATCTATTCTGTTATAGGCATTCATTGCCGCACCACGCTTTGCGGAACCGTACAGTGCATATGCCTGCACCTGTTTCCCTGTCGTAGCGACAACGGTTCCAAGCCCCTTTGCACCGGTTACGGCACCTTGACCTGCACGGCTGTGCCATCTGATCTCAATCATAGTTTCTCCTCTATAGTGGTTAAGTACTTGAGTATACACCCAAAATACTGAAAAGTATCCCATTGTAATGGCGGGACTCTTAAACTGTGCTTGAAATTACAATTTTTTTAACTTCTTGTTATGATTCGACAATAAACTTCACAGCTTCGAGTGCATTTTTAGCCATATATGGGGTTGATTTCCGCAATACATCCTCCTGACCATATCCGCAGGTTACCGCAACGCAAGCTATTTTGGCACGGTGTGCGGACTCGATATCCATCGGTGTATCACCGACCATCCAGCTTCTAGTCGTATCTGCGTGAAGCAATGAAAGTGCTTTTCGTACCGGTTCTGGGTGGGGTTTAGGATGGGTTACATCCTCTCTGCCGATGAGTACATTGAAATAGCGCATGATCCCCATATCTTCCAGTATCTCTTTGGAATAGGTCGCCGTCTTTGTTGTCACAATACCCAGCACAGCATGTTCAGATGCGAGCCTGACCGCATCAGCAGCATAGGGGAGCAGTGTGGTTTTCTCACAGGCTATTGTCCTGTAACAAGCTTTATAGGCATCTACATGTGCCCATATGTTTTCTTCCTGTACACCAAGCGTACGGAACATCACATCGAGAGGGTGTCCGACTTCCGCTTTGATCTTATGTTCATCAAACGCAATCTCGCCAAAAGTATGCAAAGCCGTTTCGAAACTCTCCAGGATCGCTTCGGTAGAATCTATCAGTGTACCGTCAAGATCGAATAAGATGGTCATACTTCTTTCCCTTTGTGTATGGTATCAGGCAAGTGCACTGCTGCTCTGAGCAAAGCCTGTGTATAGGAAGCCTGAGGATGGTGCATAACATCAGAAACACATCCCTGCTCTACGATCTTCCCTGACTGCATCACTGCCACTTCATCGGCAATAAAAGGGACAATGGAAAGATCATGCGTAATGAATAGGTAGCTGACACCTGTCTCCTTCTGTATCTTTTTCAACAATGACAGCACTTGTGCCCGTACAGTAACATCCAATGCCGATGTAGGCTCGTCACAAATAATCAATTCCGGTTCGACTGCAAGCGCTCTGGCAATACTTATCCGTTGACGCTGTCCCCCTGAAAAAGCATGCGGATAGCGATCCATCGCATCAGGCTCAAGTTCGACCTTTTCCAAAAGACGGGCAATATACGCCCTGCGGGACTCTTTTGTTTTGGGACCAACCCCAAGACTCTCCATGCCCTCTGCAATAATCTCACCAATACGCATACGCCCGTCAAGCGATGCAAAAGGATCTTGAAAAACAACCTGAATCTTCCTGCGGTATATCTTTCGGTGCCGTCCTTTTAGGGAAGTGATCTCTGTGCCGTCAAATCGAATACTTCCTGAAGTGATGGGTACCAGAGAAAGGACTGCTCTTCCCAATGTGCTTTTACCGCTGCCTGATTCTCCTACCAATGCCAGCGTTTTGCCTTTGGCTATGGTCAGGTTCACACCATCCACAGCCCGTACAGACATGCCTTTTCTGCCAAACCATCTGCGTTTTGCAGGGAAATGCACCTTGAGATCTCTGATTTCCAAAAGCGTATTGTTTTGAGAAGGATAGGATGCTTTTGACTCCATGGCAGATGCATCACGTAGAAGTTGCCGGCTATAGGGATGCTTCGGCGATGAAAAAAAGTCTGCAGAGGATGCCGTTTCCACGATCTGCCCTTTGCGCATCACTGCAACCCTGTCTGCGATATGTGACACTACCGCCAGATCATGTGTAATAAACAGGATAGAGAAGGTACGTTTCTTCTGCAGCGCTTTCAAGAGTGCCAATACCTGAGCCTGTACGGTAACATCCAGTGCAGTAGTCGGTTCATCTGCAATCAGCAAATCTGGTTCACACGCAAGTGCCATAGCAATCATAACCCGCTGTTTCTGTCCTCCGGAAAGCTGATGGGGATACCAGTTGTAACGTATACGTGGTTCAGGAAGTGCCACCTCTTCAAAAAGAGAGATCACACGCTCTTTGGCAGCTGTAGCAGAGAGATGCAGATGCAGACGTACTGCCTCAGCGACCTGCTCTCCTATACGCATAACAGGATTCAATGCAGACATCGGTTCCTGAAAGATCATGGCAATCCGTCGTCCACGTATCTCTCGCATTTTATACTCAGGAAGTGCGAACAGAGACTCGCCTTGGAGGATTACATCTCCCGATACAACATGCAGTGTTGGCGGCAACAGACGCATGATTGAAAGAGAAGTGAGTGATTTGCCGCTTCCTGATTCTCCTACCAGTGCAAATATTTCTCCTTTTTCAACATGAAATCCGATCTTCTCAAGCAATATGCCTCTCTCAGCAGATACAGTAAGGTTTTTCACTTCCAAAATCGGATTCATGCATCACTCCTGGGGTCAAGTACCTGCTGGACTCTATCAGAGAAGAGATTGGCTGCCAATACCAGAACGAACATAAAGGAAAACGCGGAGAACAAAGACCACCACACCATAGGTTCGCGTGCCATCTCCAGCCTTGCCTGATTGATCATATTGCCCCAACTATACATCGTCGGGTCTACGCCGACCCCAACATATGAAAGAACTGCTTCCGCCAAAACAAGTCCGGAAAAGTCCAACACAACAGAGATCAGAATAATATGCATCAGATTAGGCACAATATGCCGCAGCATAATACGCCATCGCCCTACACCAAACGCCTGTGCTGCTATCACATAATCCATTTGGGCAATACGAAGGGTTTCTGCCCGCAGCATTCTGCAAAGGCTTGTCCAACTGGTCACTCCCAATATCATGATAAGAAAAAGTAACCGCAGATCTGAACGCTCCAGGGTCGATGCAAACCACTCCGGATGGCTCTCCATCATAACCTGCATCATCAACACCCCTGCTGCAATCAATAAGACACCGGGGATAGAACTGAGTGTGGTATAGAGATATTGTATCAGATCATCGACCCAGCCTCTGAAATATCCTGCACTGACACCCAGTATAACGGCAAGAGGCAGTGTTACCAGGGTTGTCAATGTCCCAATCAGCACACCGGTACGGATGCTTTTGAGAGAAGCGTAGAAAAGATCACCGCCAACCTTGTCCGTGCCTAATACATGATAGGAAAAACTCATGATATAAAGCCATGCCAGCAAAATGGACAACAATGCAAAAACGGTATAGGCTGTCCGCCATGGTATACTGCTGTGCAGTTCGGATGCAGGAGAGTGTTTGTGTGCACTTCTTGCACGCCACCATAGATGCAGTCCAATCAACAACGCAGCAAACAGAATGCCTGTTCCAAGCCCTTCTATCGTATCACGGAGAAAATGTCCAGTCTGCACATAGCGAAGTGGAAGAAAACGCTGCACACGCTTTTTTTGCGCTTCATCCGTCACAATAGAACGGGTATATTCATGATCCGCAAATGGCGCTGAGTAGGTCCGTTCCGATGTAGATTTCCGATGCACCATTGCCATATCGAGCAAAGAGACGATCTGATTACCGTACCCTGAATCTGTTGATTTAAAATGTATTGAATCCGACAAAGCGATCACGACATAAAAACCTAAAACAATCGCGGATGCCACAGCAACTTTTGCATGAAAAATGCGATACCATCTTTCCCGTGCAAGAGGTGAGCGCATCATCCGCCAAAAGGATGTTGCCATAACCACTACAAGCAGCCATACCAATATATCCGTCCATAGCAAATAGAGGCTCATAACGTGACCCTTGGATCAAATAATGCATATGAGATATCGGTTAAAATCAATCCCAGAATATAGAGTACCGATCCCAAAAATACCATTGCTTTGACTATGGCAAAATCCTGTGCATTAATTGCATCAATCGTGTAGGAACCTAGTCCGGGAATACCAAAAAAAGACTCCATAATAAGACTTCCCATAAACAAAGACGGGATCACTACAACGACTCCGGTCAGGATGGGGAGCATCCCATTTGGCAATATGTGCCTAAAAAGGACTGCTATCTCCGAAAGTCCCTTTGCACGAGCAGTGCGTACATAGTCCTGATGTACCTGTTCCAGAAAAATTGATCGGTACCATCGTACACCGGCACCAAGACCGGCAAACACACCAATGGCAATCGGGAGCAGCACAAATTTAATGCTCTCCCACCCCTCCGCATATCCGGAGATAGGTACCCAGTGCCATATCTTGGAAAAGAGCACCTGCCCTGCAATAATATAAAAGAGTCCTGAAACAGACATAATCATCACGGCAACGATCATCATGGAAAGATCGAAGACTGAGCCGCGAAAAAGCACCAGCAAGAGTGCCAGTGTAATATTGGTCACTAACGCGATCAAAAATGTCGGCAACGCAATAGAAAGACTTGGTCCCATACGTGATTTAATATCTTCAGCAATATCACGATTGGCATCTGAACGCCCAAAGTCAAACAGAAAAAGCCGAAACGATTCACGTACAAAAAGCGTATCGGTTACCTGTTCTATGCCTTTGGCACTACTATTGTAAAATAGCGGTTTATCATATCCATGTTCATGTTTCCATGCCTGTATCATTGCAGGGGTTGTCTGTTTGGCACCTAACTGTGCACGCGCCATATCATCCGGGGTGTTCACCATAAAAAAAAGTACGAACGTAATCAGATTCACTCCTACAAGGATGGGAACAGCATAAAGTATCCGCCGTATCAAATAACCAATCATGATTGTACCTCATCTCTCTTCAGTGTCACATTCTGTGCTTTTCTGTAAATACGTACCATTCCCAAGATTAATATCGCTGCTATGAAGACTATCCAGAACAGCGGCGCGTATACGGGCTGATTCCATTGTATCTGCTGTTTAAGGCGCTGTTTCACGTCTATCCTCTTGTATTTGAGCGTATTATTTGCCATTGCATTTGCTGAAACATTACGGAACCATCCATGCAAAAGTGTAAAACTTGTGGGGAATACACCCCATACCCACGGTGCATCTTTTTGGGCGATCTTTATCATTTTTTCTATTTTCTGCAGCCGCTGTGGGGTATTGTCCATTGTCTTGATCTCACGAAACAGTGCATCGAACTCAGGATTTTTATAATTGGTACTGTTAATACCGCTCCCATTCGTATCGACAACAGCATTCCCTCCATAAAGCAGAAAAAGAAAGTTCTCCGGATCGGGATAATCTGCATTCCATCCCCATGAGAATATCTGGACTTTGCCTTTACGAACCTTCTCTTGAAAACGGTTGTAGTCAGTTGCCCGAATGACCAGATCTATCCCAAGTTTCGCAAACTGTTTGCGTCGCCACTCCATCAATGCCCTGTCATCCGGACCTGTAGCAACGGTATCATAGTAAAGCTTTAAACGCTTCCCTGTTTTCATGGAAATGCCGCCAGGGTATCCTGCTTGAGCTAACAGCTCTTTGGCTGTCTCGATATTTTTGCGTACCCTTTTGCCGTTTTCCCAGTCATATACATACAGATCTGTCCCTGCTTTTCCCTTTTCATATCCAAATATACCGGGAGGAATCGGTCCCTGTGCGGCGATCCCTCTCCCATTCATAAAAATAGCAATATACTCTTCCTGATCCTGCGCAATGCTAATCGCCTGCCGGAGCTTCTGCTTGGCAGGCGAATATCCGCCTACGACAGGGTCTTCCATATTGAATGCCATATAGAAAACGGATGGTGATACGGAAGAGAGCATACGGATACCTCTTTTGCGCATTGCATCACTCAAGCCCATCTCACCGCCCGTACCTATCTGTATAGCCTGATCGAAAGCTTCGGAACTGATACCGGAAGCATCATAATAGCCCTGTAGAAATTTGTTCCATAGAGGAATGTTCTCTTTCTCCAAGGTATATACCGCCTTGTCAATGAACGGCAGTTGCTTTCCGCTGTCTCGCAGCAGCTGACGCTCTATCGAAGCACTTTCTGCCTCTTTCGGAGTAAGCGAAGGATAATACTCACGGTGGAAGTGCAAATTGCGCTTCAATACAATACGGCGATTTGGGTTATTTACCGCCAAATAGTAAGGTCCTGTTCCCACAGGCTGCGTATCGAGTGTCAGATTTTTGTGTTTCAGTCCTTCCTGCTGATAGAACAGATCTGCTTCCCACGGTATCGGGGAAAAAAAATACATACTCAACCAATAGAGAAACTGAGGATATTTTCCATGAATCACAATATCCAGCGTCTCATTATCCTGTACTTGAACCCCTTTTATATGGTACGGTCTAAGGTCGAGTTTTTTATGTTGTCGGAATGTTTCTGCCGCAATTTTGCTGATCTGTACGGAAAATTGATCCAGTCCGACAATATACTGCATCATCGTATCGAGGACAGGCGAGTGATACTGTCGTACTGCCATTCGTTTGATCGCATATGCATAATCAGATGCCTGAAGATGACGTGTCGCATGTATTGGAAGATCCGAGGTACTGTGCAGCTTCTCAATCATACTGTTTGACAATGCTCCATACAGCAGTGTACCGTCCTGTTGTTTTGCAAAGACAGGATCCTCATGATAAAAGATATCATTACGAAAATGAAGACGATACCTGGTATAAGCTACTGTCTTATCCGTCTTCTTTACTTCCCTTCCTGACATATCCAGATAGGTTATCTTGGGCATTGACGTCAAGGTTAAAGGTTCCAACTGATAGGGACGTTTTAGGTAATTGTATTGCAAAGGAGGTTCATAGATCTGTCCTATGATATGCCATTCGTTCGCGTTGTAGGAAAGTACCGGATCAAGATGTTTTGGAGGAGAAGAGAAGACACCAAAGAGCGTATTGCCTTTCATTTCACGCTCAGGATACGGGCTGTTCCAAACCGATGCAAACAGTGTCGGATGCAAGAGTATGATCAGCATCAATTGCCAAAATATACGTAGCACACTACACCTTTCTTCCCGGACATATACCCATCCGCACTATTGACGATTGACCGATTTTACCATAACTTTACTGCCAAACAGAATCCATAATTTTATAAACCCCAAAATAGTGAACTTTTCCAATCAGATGCATAAAGAAAATCATACATATTTACTCTTTATTTCATCATATTTTTTGATTAACATTCTATTGTTCTCCTGATATATGTCTTAAAAAGGGAGCTGTTTCGCTACAATATAATAATTATCTGTAATAAAAAACATTAAATATAACAATTTAATTTGACTTTAAAAAAGCATTCTCTACAATGGATATGCAACAATTTATTTTAACACAAGAAGGAAGGCTATGGCACGATTAGTAGTAATGGGTGGTGGCGTCTCCGGGCACACTGCCGCGACATTCGCAAAAAAGTGGCTGGGTGATGAGCACGAAGTGGTAGTCGTCACTCCAAATTCGCACTGGAACTGGATCCCCTCCAATATCTGGGTCGGTGTTGGACAGATGACAAAAGAGGATGTTGTATTCCCCCTTGCACCGGTCTATGAAAAAGCAGGTATCGATTACAGACAGGCAAAAGCTGTCTCTATTCATCCAGAGGGAAAAGCAGAGAGTGATACACCATATATCACTATCGAATACACCGGTCAGGGAAAAGCAGGTCAGACAGAGGAAATCACATATGACTATCTCATCAATGCGACCGGTCCAAAACTGAACTTTGATGCGACACCGGGTCTTGGTAACGGACAGGGACAGCTTGGAGAGCATACGGTGTCGGTATGTACGGCAGATCATGCAATGCATGCAAACCTTGAACTGCAAAAAGTACTCGAAAAAGCAAAAACAGAGAAACAGAAAATCCTTGTAGGTACCGGTCACGGTATGTGTACCTGTCAGGGTGCGGCATTTGAGTACATCTTCAACATCGAACATGAAGCACGCAAAGCAGGAGTAAGAGACAACCTTGACATTAAATGGATCTCCAACGAATCCTTCCTTGGAGACTTTGGTATCGGAGGTCTGCACATCAAGCGTGGTATGTATGCGGCAAGCTCTAAACTCTTTGCCGAGTCTCTCTTTGTTGAGCGTGGTGTTGACTGGCTCATCGGTGCACACGTTAGCAAAGTAGAAGAGGGAAAAGCCCACTATGAACTGCTTGACGGTACAACCGGCGAAGAGGAATTTGACTTTGCGATGCTTATTCCACCATTTGCAGGTGTTGGGCTCAAAGCCTATGACAAAAACGGTGAAGATATGACAGATAAACTGTTCGCACCAAACGGTCTTATGAAAGTGGATGCCGACTATACTGCAAAACCATATGAAGAGTGGAAAGCATCTGACTGGCCACGTACCTACCAAAACCCTGAATATGGCAACATCTTTGCCTGTGGTATTGCCTTTGCACCACCACACCTGATCTCAAAACCGATGAAATCACCAAACGGTACACCGATCAACCCAACACCGCCAAGAACAGGTATGCCTTCCGGTATCATTGGAAAAGCGGTTGCACACTCTATTGTCGATATGATCCAGAATGGAGAAAATGCCCACCTGCATGAAGCTTCTATGGCAGAGATGGGTGCAGCATGTGTCGCTTCTGCTGGTAAAGGTCTGACTGACGGTACAGCAGCAGCACTGACTGTCTACCCTGTCGTACCTGACTTCGAGAAATACCCTGGTATCGGTCGTGATCTTGACTATACCTTCGGTGAGATCGGTCTTGCAGGACACTGGATTAAACATATTCTGCATCACCTGTTCCTTTACAAAGCGCAACTCAAACCGGGCTGGACTTTGATCCCTGAATAATCCTAACGGATTGTTCCCCGATAAAATAAAAGAAAAAAGTATCAAGGAGAAATCATGGCAAGTGTAGACCACTCAATTGAAAAGAATATTAAAGCGTATGAACCAAGCTTTGAAGCAATGGTACCAACACCATTCGTCAAGTTCATGAGAACATGTGTCATTTGGCAATTTATCCGATTTGTCATCATCAATATCAAGATGATCATGGTCGTTCAAAAAAGCCACTAAACCTTCAGCGGGTCTTCGACCCGCAACACACAACACATTTTCACACAATATTTTCTATAATTTTCCTTTACCGAAACTTTTAGCAAGTATTGCAAAAGGAACGTACTATGATTAAAGAACTCATTATCTATCCAGATGAACGTATTCTCGCCTGTGGCGATGTGCGTGGTTTTGATGAGAGTGTCGGCAGGCTCTTTGATGACATCATCGAGACCATGAAGCACCATAATCTCGATGCACTCAGTGCGATGCAGGTGGCACACCCGTTCAATATGTTCGTTGTCAAGAAAGGAGATGAGTATATCGAGTTCGCCAATCCACGTATTTTACAAAAGAGCAAACCTTTCGAAGCTGAGGAGCACAGCAGCTACTACCCTGAGGTGAGTGCCATAGTTCCCCGCCATGAAAAACTCAAAATCGTCTATGAAGACTGCAATGGCAATACCTGCTATATGGATATTGACAATGACAAACACTTTGCTGCAATGTTCCAACAGATGATGGACTTCTCCCTTGGCGGTACCATGCTTGATCGTATTGACAAAAACCAAAGACAGCGCATTCTCGATGCACTGGAAGGCAAAGGACTGATGCCCCAAACCGGAGATGTCTGCCCTACCTTCTCACGCAAAGACTACTTCGTCTCCTTTGCTGACAAGATCCTCTTTTTGATGGGATTAAGCCTTTTAACACCGCTTTTCAAATTTGAAAAGTCAACTATAGAAAATATCTACACTTTTGACAAAATCGCCTTCCCAGTTGTTTTGCTGCTTATGGCAGGCTTCTTTGTGTATGCCTTTTACGAATCGAAAAAATACAAACAGTGCTCCTCCTGTCAAGTGGGTAATAACATTGGGGTAGTGATTAAAAGGAGTGTTGCCGCTATTGCATTTGCTGTGGGGGCTTATTTTTTGGTGAATCCAAACTAAGAAATTACATTTTATCTACAGATAGCCCTTGTTTTAAACCCAAACTACTGGTTTTTGAGGTACTCCAACCTCGCTTTCCGCCTTCTCCAGTCAGGCATATAGAGATCCAAGTAGGCATAAAAACGGTAACTGTGATCAGCATGTACCAAGTGTGCAAGTTCATGAAATACCACATACTCGATACACTCCGTAGGCTTCTCGATTAATTTCAGATTGAGATTGATATACCCTTTGGATGGATTACAGCTTCCCCATCGGGTTTTCATCTCACGAATGTAGATACGATCTATCTCTTTTTGCACAAGCGGCTGATACTTCTCTATGGCTTTATGAAAATGGTGCTTGGCTTTTTGCATGTACCACTGCTTTAACAGTCTCTGTTTACACGCCAAATCATCTTTACGCTTGACAAAAATCTGCACATACCCTCTTTGGAGCTTGACATCCTCCTCTTGACTTTCTATGATCTTCAAGCGGTAGTTTCTCCCCAGATAACGTACATTTTCACCACTCACATACTCTTTTTTGACGCTATCTCTGTGTGCTTCAAAAAAAGCGATCTTTTTGTCGATCCACGCTGCTCTTTTTTTCAATACATACGCAATATCTCTCTCATCACTATGGGTTGGAGCTGTCAAGATCACTTCACCGCTTGGTTTAACTTTGAGGTTAATATGCTTGACATCTTTACGAATGATCGTAATATTATCACTCATAGTTGTTGATCCCTATCTGCTGTATGATTGCCAACAAAGCATCACTGTCATCTAACTTCAAACCATAGATATCTTCCATCTCCCAGAAAAGATCTTCGATCTCCCCTTCTATTTTGTTACGCATATCTCTGTTGTTTTTCCAATCAGGCTTTCGGGAAGCCTCTTTAAAAATCTTCGTAATTTTCAGTACGGTTTGTGTCAAAAGATCATCTTGGGTTCTATTCCCATATGACAACGGTGCCTCGGCTACCAAAATACGCTCATCCACACGCTTCATCGCTTCGGCAAATTTCTCTTCAAGGTTATCATAAAAAGCCCGGGCAGGAACATTGTGCTGAATGCTTTGAGGATAACTGTTTGTCTCATCCCCTTCACCCTCAAGCAGCATCTGGCGTATCTCTTTGGCATGTTTGAGCTTCTCCTCTTCTGTAAGGCGTTTCTCTTTGTACGCTTCGATGATCTCCTGTATTCGCTTGGAAAGTTTGTCATAGTAGGCGGGGTTACTCTCCCGCTTTTCGGTAATAACCGCCGTCGTTGCACTCAGTATAGCATCGGCTCTGGCATTATCTCCCACGACTCTCTCCAGTTCCGCTTCAAACTCCTCATCGAAGATATTGACCAGTTTGGTCAGTTGATTGACTTCATCTGCAGAGATAAAGGTATCAAGCAGTTTTTGCATCTGCTTCTCATACTTTCCAAAGTCCACCTGCTCATGGTAGCGTATGCGTACCGCTTGACGCAGCTGGGCATAAAACTTCATCTTCTCTTTGTATTCGGCAATCTGTTTAGCGTCAAAAACCTCTTCTATCTTGTCACTGGAGAGTGCCAGCTTCAGTGCTCTGGCATAATGCGAAAGATAGTCATAGAACAGCTTCCGCTTCTCTTCATCAGCTAAAAAGACTTCATAGCTCTCCTGATCATCTTTATATGCTACAGGGGACGCGACTTCAGTCGCGTTATCTTCAGCGACTGAAGTCGCTGCCCCGAACAGCTCTTCAAGATAACTGTAATAGGTCTTGACCTTGGCAATCTCCTCTCTGATGTCAAACACCGCCCCTTCAATATCCTCTTCATCAAAATCTGCCAATCCGGAGTAGTCGTTGAGTGCTTTGTCCAAGTCACCAAGCAATCCACGGTAATCGACAATAAATCCAAAGTCTTTCCCCTCATAGAGACGATTCACCCGGGCAATGGCTTGCAAAAGATTATGCTCTTTGAGCAGTTTGTCTATGTAAAGTACCGATGCTCTCGGTGCATCAAACCCGGTAAGTAGTTTGTCTACCACAATGAGCAGTTCTATCTCCTCTCCGTTGATAAACTCATCTTTGACCTTGTCAAGATACTTCTCTTCATCACCGTACTTTTTAAGAAGCCTGTTCCACGCCTCCAAGATGAAGGCTTTGTTCTCCTCATCTACCTCCGAGTGCCCTTCTCGGGTGTCAGGTGCCGAAATGACAAATGCCGTCCGTACATCGCCCATCTCTTCAAAGAGTTTATGGTACTTGATGGCTTCATACTTGGAGCTTGTTGCCAGCATCGCTTTAAATCCCGTACCCTGAAGCCGTTTTTTGATGTCTTCATTGATATCAAACATGATCATCTCAAGCCGCCGCTCACTAGAAGCCACCTTCTGAAAGCGTGCCCATTTCTTTTTGAGGTCAAGCCGCTGCTCTTCGTTCAAATGACGGGCGATCTGCTCAAAGCGTCTATCCAATCCCTTTTCGTCATTTACCCACTGATCGACCAGCCGCCCCTCATAGAGCAGCGGCAGTACGGCTTTGTCTTCGACTGCCTGATTGATGGTATAGCGGTGTATCTCCCCACCAAACTTTGCAAACGAGTTCTTCTCTCTTCGCATCAGCGGTGTTCCTGTAAAGCCAAGGTAGCACGCTTCGGGGAAGACTTTTTTCATCGCTTTGTGCAGGTCTCCGCCCTGTGTACGGTGTGATTCGTCTACCAGTATGAAGGTATTGGGGTCATCAAAGATGACGTTCTCATTTTTGACTTTCTCAAATTTATGGATGAGTGTGGTAATGACAGACTTTCCAGACTGTAACAATCTCACTAGATCTTTGCCGGATCTTGCCCTTACAGCCTTAACCTCCGAACTGTTAAATGTCTCATGTATCTGCTTGTCAAGGTCTTTTCTGTCTGTTACCACAATGACCTTGGAGCCGGCGATGCTGCGCTTGATCACCTTGGCGAGCATGACCATCGTCAGCGACTTACCCGACCCCTGCGTATGCCAGATGAGCCCTCCCTGCCGTCTGCCTGTGGCATCCAGTCTGCTTATGCGTTCCATGATCTTCTCTATGGCAAAGTACTGCTGATACCGGGCGATCTTTTTGACCTTCCCGTCAAAGATGATAAAAGAGTGCAAAAGTGTTATAACCCGCTCTTTGGAGAAGAGTGCATACACTGTTTTATCCAGCGGAGAAGGTGTACGCTCTTTGACAACCCCACTCAAATCCATATCTTTCTCTTTCCACACCGCATAGAACTTTTTGGGCGTACCTGTGGTACCGTACTGCGGTGAGTAGTTGTTTCCTGCCAATGTGATCTGCACATATTTAAAAAGATTGGGTATCTCATCCTGCCCTTGATTACGGATCATTTGCGAGACCCCCTCGGTACTCTCCCGCACGGCACTCTTGAGCTCTATAACCCCAAAGGGGATACCATTGACAAACAACACAAGGTCAGGACGTCTGGTCTTTTCTCTCTCCTGCCGGTTTATCCTATCTACCACAAACTCCTCTGTAACATGAAACAGATTGTTTTGAGGGTTCTCATAGTCAATATAGTGCAGTGAAAAGCTCTTCTTCACACCATCACTTAGCTCTTCACTGTAGGAGTTCCCCAGCAAAAGCTGATCGCTGATCTTCTGATTGGCGGTCATCAGCCCTTCGTTGAGTGAAACATCCAAGTCATCCACAGCTTTGGCGATGTTCTTCGCCGAAAAGGGATACTGTGTCCCTTTGTACTCGAAGCTGTTGAGTTTTTGGAGTTGTTTGAGGAGGATCTCTTTGAGAATTACTTGATTTGTACTGCTTCTATGCTGTGACATCTCCTCGGGAGAGATGTAGGTGTAGCCCATGTTTTTGAAAAGGTTGATAGTTTTGGCTTGGATGGTTTTTTCATCTGTTTTTGGGGTCATGGGGTTTCTCCTTGACTTTGGTGAAGCTGATAGTGTATAATTGCTCTACTGCGACTGCATGGTTCGGTCCACCTCATCGAGCCACTCGTTAAGAGGCAGTCGCTCCTTTTTTTGCTTATGGCCACCTCTGAATCCTTATTTCACAATTACCTTTTAGCCTATCCCATATCTCTTTGAGTTTTATGTCGTGCCATTTGACTGGTTGGTGTCCATTCTCAAAACGATTTGCCATAAACAATACCATATCGGCTGCCTGCAAAAATCTACTGTGATGGCTGTGTGTAAAATAGATTGTATCTTTTAGCTGTCCAAGCGGTCGCCCATATGACATGGGTGTTTTGCCACTGAACTTAAACTGTGAAAAGTCAAGTATAGAAGTGGTAATTTCATCCTTTTCATAATCTCCAAAGACAACACCAATGTCATTTTTCTCTTCAAGAAAGTCACAAAAGCGTTCAAGAATGAGCATCAAGCCGAGATTATACTCTGGTTGTGGATACTTGTATTTTTTTCTATGGCGGTTGACATCGATGCAAACTAATCGTATCGGTATTTGATGATCTATCAGCAGTTGTGCAACATCTTCAAAGAGTTTCAGTCTTTCGGGTAGTTTTCGTTTTTTGTAAACACCTTTTCCTTGAAAGATAAAAGATCCATGCAACTCTGTATCTACACTGAGTATATTGGTCTGAAAAAAGTTATACTGTATCTGCATCAGTGCACTTTCCAACTTGGAAAGTTTTCCCTCTTCGACCAATATCCCTCCTATAAAAAAATAAGGATTAAGTGTTTCAAATTTGGTTTCATCGAAGTAGATTAGATACATATCTCTCCTTCATCAACCTTCACCCTCACTTCCCCCGTCAAAAGCTTCTGCATCAACCCCCATTTCTGCTCTTTGAGTACTTCAAGCTCCTCTTTGAGTAGCTCTATCTCTTTATCAGCTGCGGTGAGAACTTGGGCTACTTTTTGTTGTTCCTGTTTTGATATAGGAACTTCGAATTTCATCATTTCTATATCATCACCTTTTAGATTATTTATATTGCTCCCTGCTAATAAATTCTGTACATAATAATTATACTTTTCTGATTGAAATATGTATTTAAAAAACTCGCTTATTACATCCTTATTAAATCTAAAAATGGCACAAAATGCCCCTACTGTATAAGTATAATCATCAATAGGAATATACTCTCCATTCTTTCCTACTAAATTCTTTGAACCATTTGCCATACAAATAGCCAAATCCCCTTTTGTCAAATATTGAACTTCTTTTACTTTTGTATTATTTACTCAACTTTCGCACATAAATTCTAAAGGAAAATCCATCTACGAAAGCCCATAAACAGGCAGATTTACGTACAATTTGTTACCACACACATTGTATAAAGGAGCCTGTTTTATGGAACTTGACA
>JALWTA010000004.1 GCA_027082955.1 Sulfurovum sp.
GGGTGATAGCGGTCAGGTGAGACCTCTGTCGGCTTTTCCCCTATTTTACGGCATCTTCTCTTATTCTTTCAATGGTTTGTATTTTCTATTTCGAGATTTGGGTTAAAATTCAATGCAAATTCAAATCTTTTTTTTGTCCTCTTCTTTGCAAACGCATCTTGAGTTTGGCAAGTTCTCTCATATCGACATGAGCATCACTCTCATCGACGATTTCAACCCCAAGGATGGTCTCTACACAATCTTCCAGAGTGACAATACCTTCGACCTGGTCATACTTGTCCAGTACCAGGAACATATGCTCTTTCTTTTCTATAAAAAGATCCAACGCCCATGATACCGGTACCTGTTCATTGATGCGGTAGATATCTTTCTGAATTGCTTTCAACTTTACACTGTCATCTTTAAGCGCTTGTGAGAAGAGATGCTTGGTGAGGATCATTCCTGTTACCTTTTCAATGTTGCCATCATACACAGGGATTCTCGAATATTTGAAAATGTCTGCCTCGTTTTTCACAATATCTGAAACAGTTCGTTCTCCATCCAGTGCGAAGACAACACTTCTTGGTGTCAAGATGTCATGTACCTTGATATCATCGAGCTTGAGAATATTTTCAATAATATCCGACTCCTGCTCATCCAGCACCCCCTCATCCTCGCTAAGAAGTGTACTCTCCAAAAGCTCCTCTTTACTGAGACTGTGCCCTTCATCGCCTTTTTTAATGCGATTGGTCACGAAGAGAGTCAGCAAAATGACGGGATAGGTCAGCCAGATAAAGAATTTGATCACATAGGCTGCCAATGGTGAAAGCTGCTTCCAGTAGGTCGCACCGATCGTTTTGGGAATGATCTCCCCTGCAAACAAAATAGCAAATGTCAGAATGGCAGACACCCAGAAGAGTGCCCCAGAGCCAAATACACGCTCTGCCTGTGCACCGACTGCTGCTGCTCCGACAGTGTTGGCGATCGTATTGAGTATGAGAATGGATGCAATAGACTTGTTGATATTGTGTTTGTGCTGTTTCAGCAAAGCCCCAGCCTTGGGTTTCTCCTTTTCAAGCACAGAGATAAAAGGTATCGTAACCGAGAGCAGTACTGATTCCAGCACTGAACAGACAAACGATACAATGACCGCGCCCAAGAAATAGATCACTAAAAGATTCATCGCAGTTTCAATTTCCTTCTATAGTAAAATAACGGTTGCTAAACCCAAAAATGCAAAAAAACCGACTATATCTGTCACCGTCGTCAGTATAACCGTACTGCCGATCGCAGGGTCTATACCGAACTTTTTCAGCATGAGAGGTATCATCGAACCAAAAAAACCTGCACTCAGCAGATTGATCACCATTGCCATAGCAATCACCACACCAAGCATTCCTTTATGGAACCATATTGCAGCGATCACACCGATGACCACGGCAAAAAGAAGTCCGTTTGCCAGTGAGAGCAGCACCTCCTTTTTGATCGTACGAAAGGCATCATGTTTGGCAATTTCACCAAGCGCAAGCTGGCGTACGACCACCGTAAGCGACTGTGTACCGGCATTGCCGCCCATCGATGCCACGATCGGCATCAAAACAGCAAGCGCCACATACTGCTGAAGTGTCCCTTCAAAAAGACCAATCACCAGCGATGCAGCGATCGCTGTAAGAAGATTGATCCCAAGCCAGACAGCACGTGCCTTACCTGCTTTGAAAAGGTCATCATCCTCTTCAGCATCATCGCTTACCCCTGCAAGATGGTACATCTGATCCGTCGCATGCTCGCTGATAAGGTCATAGATATCATCCGACGTGATTCGCCCAAGCAGTTTTCCATAGGTATCGACGATCGGCATGGAACCCAGATCGTATTCCTGGAATTTCTGCACGATCTCTTTAATATCATCGTGGTCATGACCTATGATCGGTTTGAACTTTTCAGGATTTTCCTGAATATTCTCACGCAGTGTACGGCTTGGATCAAACACGATCAGATCATCCAGACCGACACCGTATCTTAGGTAACCTTCATCATCGGTCACAAAAAGATAGTTGATATTTTCAAGTTCGCCCTGGCGTTTGAGCGTTGCGAACTCTTTTATGACATCTTCTACTTTCTGATCAAGCTTTGCCGAGTAGACCTCCACCTGCATGTAGGCACCGGCTTCATGCTCTTCATACTGCTTCAGTTGAAGAATATCTTCCTGATCCTCTTTGTCAAGCTGCTCAAATACCTCTTTTGCTTTCGAGTCATCATGCTCTTCAAGTTCTTGAATGAAGTCCGTTTGGTCATCGGACTCCATCTCTGACAGAGACTCTGCAATCTCTTCCGGCGTAAAGTTTTCCACCACATCGCCAAAATAGCGATCCGGAAGCTCCAATGCAACATCGGCTATAAGCTCTTTGGGGATGGAATGCACCGCCTCATCAAAATGTGTATCACTCAAATCTTTAAGCAGATTGGCGATCTCAGAGGGGTGCAGTTCTTCTTCTTTGCGTGTTTGAAGATAGTGCCTAAACTTCTCCATTACACTGTCCTTCCTGGATTTTTTGACATATTATACTTGGTTTTGGGAGAGAAAGAAAGAGACAAAAGTAGCATTTGTCTCCTATTTGCAGTACTATTTTTCAGGAATATCACACTTTTTGGTAATGATACATAACGGACAAAAATTGGCAATCCCCGCAATGAGAGGAATAATACCAAGGAAAAGCCACTTAGACCATGATGCATCGATCACAAATGCCCCAATAATCAAAGCTGTTCCTAGAATAATCCTAAATACACGACAAAAACTGCGTATTTTGTTGTAGTTGACAGCCATACGAATCCTTTTCTAAAAACTATATGAAACTATACACTATCATACTTAGAATAAAATAAGAGCAAATTGCTCTTATTTCAAAAGGTAGCGTTTTAGAGCTGCGGTCCTGCAGAAGCAAAGTCGAATTTACCACCTTTGTCGTCATATCGGTGGAAATTCTCTTGGAACATCTTGGCAAGCTTGGCTAGACTTGCATCATACTCTGCTTTGTCCGCCCATGTATTTCTAGGATTCAGTACGGTATTGTCCTGAACACCTTCGAGAGACTTTGGTATCTGAAGATTGAAGGTAGGCAGTGTTTCAAACTCGGCATCGTTGATAGAACCGTTCAAAATACCATCAATACATGCACGTGTATCTTTAATGCTCATACGTTTACCTACACCGTATGGTCCTCCTGTCCATCCGGTATTGACAAGATAGACATTTACATTGTGCTCATCGATTTTCTTTCCGAGCAGCTCTGCATAGACTGTCGGATGCAGCGGCAGGAAGGCTTCACCAAAACATGCGGAGAAGGTCGCTACAGGTTCAGTGATCCCACGCTCAGTACCCGCTACTTTGGCAGTATAACCGCTAAGGAAGTAGTACATCGCCTGTTCTTTGGTCAGTTTGCTCACCGGTGGCAATACACCGAATGCATCGGCAGTAAGGAAAATAATATTGCTTGGATGCCCAGCCTGAAGGTTTGGCTGATGGTTTTCAATGTGTTCAATAGGGTATGATACACGTGTATTTTCTGTTTTGGAATCATCAGCATAATCAACATTACCGTTCTCATCGGCAACGACATTTTCAAGCAGTGCATCTTTGGTAATGGCACCATAGATCTCAGGCTCTGATTTTGGATCGAGGTTGATCACTTTTGCATAACAGCCGCCTTCGAAGTTAAAGACGCCATTGTCATCCCAACCGTGTTCATCATCACCGATAAGCGCTCGGTTTGGATCGGTAGAGAGTGTGGTTTTCCCTGTACCTGAAAGTCCGAAGAAGAGGCATACATCTCCCTCTTTGCCCACATTGGCAGAACAGTGCATAGAGAGCTTTCCTTCAAGTGGAAGCCAGTAGTTCATCATAGAAAAGATACCTTTTTTCATCTCACCGCCGTACCACGTACCACCGATGATAGAAACATTATCTTCAACGTTAAAGACGACAAAGACATCGGAGTTAAGTCCGTGTTCTTTGTACTTTTCGTCTACCGCTTTACACGCATTATATACGGTAAAATCAGGCTCAAAATTTTCCAGTTCCTCTTCTGTAGGACGGATGAACATATTTTTGACAAAGTGCGCCTGCCAAGCCACTTCTGTCACAAAACGGATAGAACGGCGGCTTGCTTTGCTTGCTCCGGTAAAGACATCCATCACATAGATTTTTTTGCCGGAAAGCTGCTGTTTTGTCAAAGCTAGCAATTCTTCATAGATCTCTTTTTTGATCGGTCTGTTCACGTCACCCCATGCAATGTGCTGGTTTGACGGCGGCTGATCTACAAAATATTTATCTTTTGGACTCCTTCCGGTAAAAATACCGGTATCGCACATTGCTGTGCCTGAGGTTGAAATCTTGCACTCGCCTCTGTTAATCTCGTGCGCTTGCAACTCATCATAACTCAGATTGTAATAGACTTCTTGAATATCTGACAATCCGAGTGCATCAAGTCCGTTGGGCATTTTGGTACTCATAGTATCCTCTTTATTATTTTGTAGTTACATTATGCCAAAGCATACGTTAGAAAAAGAACTTTTTCTAACGCATACCTTCAAAAGAAGCAAAGCGGAGAAAACGCTCCGCATACTGCTACTTAAAGATAGAAAGCAATACACCTGCTGCAACAGCAGAACCGATAACTCCTGCCACGTTAGGACCCATAGCATGCATCAAAAGAATATTGCCGGGTTTCGCTTCGGAACCTACCTTGCTCGATACCCTTGCTGCCATAGGTACGGCAGAAACCCCTGCCGAACCGATAAGCGGGTTGATTGGCTCATCTGAGAATTTGTTCATGATCTTCGCCATCAGTACACCTGCTGCTGTACCGGCAGCAAATGCCAGCAGACCGATGATCATGATCCCCAGTGTCTCGGCAACAAGGAACTTGTCTGCCTGCAGTGTCATACCGACACCAAAACCAAGGAAGATCGTTACGACGTTGATCAGTGAATTTTGCATCTCGTTAGAGAGTCTATCCACTACGCCTGACTCTTTAGCAAAGTTACCAAAGGCAAAGGCCCCCATCAGCGGTGCTGCATCAGGCAGCACCATCGCGATCATCATGATCACAACCAACGGGAAGATAAGTTTTTCAAGCTTATTGACTTTTCTGCCCGTTTTCATCACGATCTTACGTTCTTCTTCTGTGGTCAGTGCTTTCATGATCGGAGGTTGGATCACCGGTACAAGTGCCATGTAGGAGTATGCCGCAACCGCAATAGCTCCCAGCATTTCAGGTGCAAGTGCCGATGCGATGAAGATAGATGTCGGGCCATCCGCACCACCGATAATGGAGATGGCTGAACACTGTTTGAGCGTAAAGTCAACCATGCCTGTATACTGTGACAGCATAGCAGCACCAACCAGAGAACCGAAAATCCCAAATTGTGCTGCACCGCCAAGCAGTGCTGTTTTTGGATTGGCAAGCAGCGGACCAAAATCGGTCATTGCCCCTACCCCCATAAAGATCAGCAGCGGGAAGAACTCATTATGAATACCCATATTGTAGATAATACCAAGCATCCCGTCAGGTCCTGTCATATTGGCTACAGGGATATTCGCCAGAAGCCCGCCAAATGCAATAGGAAGCAGCAGCAGCGGCTCAAAGCCTTTCGCAATCGCCAGATAGAAAAGAATGAAGATGATGATGAACATGATCACGCGTCCCCAACTCTGCGCGAATTTACTCATCTCGACCCCCTGACCGTTTTTAACCCCCTCTTTTGGGTTCAAAATGGCGTAGAGTCCAGTGGTCGTAAAGAAACTGCTAATGAGTTCGGTGACACTTTTAGGATGGTAAGTTGCCTGTTCCTGTGCAATCAGCTCTTTTTGTGTCAGAAAATGCTTTGCTCCGCCTTCATGCTCTGAAGCAACTGCACTGGCAGTCCCCAGAAAGGCGAATGCAAAGAGTATAGAGAGTAACAGATGTTTGATCTTCATGATTACTCCATTGTTGCCAGAAGCTGTCCGTCTGCTACCGCGTCATTGACATTGACATTGATCGATCTGATCGTGCCTGCCTGCGGTGCAGCGATGTCGATCTCCATTTTCATCGCTTCAAGGATCATAATCACATCACCCTCTGCTACAGCATCTCCCGGATTTTTCAGAATTTTCCAGACATTACCCGGAGTCTGTGAATGGATCTCAACACTGCCAACACCGTTTGCAGGTGTTGGTGCCGGCGCTGCCGCTGCCGGTGCAGATGTTGTCGGTGCCGCTTCAGAGATTTGGATATCTGCATCACCTTCTGCTACCTGAACACTGTATTTCTTACCGTCAACCACTACTGTATAATTTCCTGCCATATTTCCTTCTCCACAATTGTTTTCTTTACCTTTTCTTACCATCAACGGTGACTCACCCTTGAGGAACGCAATACCCTTCTGATCACATGCCGCTGCAATGAAGACGTTCTCTTCTGTTGTCTCAAGTCCTTCATCTTCAAGCACTTTTGTCCAGTGTGCAATGGACTTGTTCTCATCTTTATCAGCGATATCAAGCGGATTTTCTGTTGTTGGATCAAGCTTGAGTTTCTGGCTTGCAAGCTCTACGATCTCACGATCCGGCTCAACAGGTGTTTTACCGAAGTAGCCAAGTACCATTCTTCCGTATCCCGGAGCGATCTGCTTCCATGGTCCGAACATCACGTTCGCATACGCCTGCTGCCAGTAGAACTGGCTGACAGGTGTTACAGAAGTGCCGTAACCACCGCGTTCAACCACCTCTTTCATCGCCTTGATCACTTCATCGAACTTGTCAAGATCACCGTTGTCTCTCATCATCTGCGTGTTGGCTGTCAACGCACCGCCAGGCATTGGCGAGAACGGGATAAGCGGGCTGACCTGCGTTGCTTCAGGCGGGATCATATAGTCTGCAAGACACTCTTTGAGGCGTTCTTCATACTTCAGTACTTTGTCAAGCTTGAGATCCCCAAGGTTGTAGTTGGTACCCTTCGTTGCATGCAGCATTGTAAGAATGTCTGGCTGAGAAGTACCGCCGCTGACAGGACTTGCCGCCATATCGATACCGTTCGCACCCGCTTCAAGCGCTGCAAGGTAAGAAGCAACGGACACACCGGCTGTCTCATGCGTATGGAGTCTGAGATGTACACTCTCACCAAGCAGTTTACGTGCCATTGCGATCGTTTCATACACTTTGTGCGGATTGGCTGTACCGGAAGCATCTTTGAAACAGACAGAATCGAACTCGATACCGCTGTCAAGGATGTTTCTCAGTGTCTTTTCATAGAAAGGTACATCGTGTGCTCCTTTACATCCTGGAGGCAGGTCCATCATTGTTACGACCACTTCATGGTTCATACCGTGCTTTTTGATGCACTGTGCAGAGTATTCAAGGTTGTTGACATCATTGAGTGCATCGAAGTTTCTGACCGTAGTGGTGCCGTGTTTTGCGAACATCTTTGCAAAAAGGTCGATCATCTCACGGCTTCCTGTGTCAAGCATAACGGTATTGATACCGCGTGAAAGGACCTGAAGGTTCGCTTCAGGACCAACGATCTCACGGAATCCGTCCATCATCTCAAACGCATTCTCCTGTAGATAAAAGAAGAGCGACTGGAAACGCGCACCACCTCCAAACTCAAAATGGGTAATACCCGCCTGCTTGGCAGCTTCCACTGCCGGAAAGAAGTCATCCATCAGAACACGACCGCCAAAGACAGACTGGAAGCCGTCTCTAAAGGTCGTATCCATTACATCAATATATTTTTTAGCCATCTGTCAAACCTTGTTTACGATTTATTTTTACGAAATTCTGCAACAGCAGCAACAATTGCAGCGACATGATGCGCATCATCCTGTGCTGTGCTGGGAGAGGGAGCGGAAGCGGGCACCTCAGGTGCTTTTTCCGGGAAGTATTTGTTGATAAGCTTTGCCTGAAGCTTCATCACCTGGACAAGGACTATCAGGAATACGAATACGATCAGCATTCCCAAAACCATGAACTTTAGGGCTTCACCCACAATATTTATTTCCATTTGGACACCTTATGATTTGGTTGACAAATTTTAAAACAGTTTTGCTTGAGTGCAGTTAAAAACAGCCCCATTATCGACGCTTTTTTCGACGATTGTTATTTCGGGTAGCTTTTTGTTCGTTTTCATACGCTGAAAGCATGGCATCCACCTGTGCCTGATCAAACCCGATCTGGCTCCCGATATTCTGTTCTTCACGTTCAATAAAGGCAGAAACAAGCTTCTCAATCAGCAGTTCTCTGTCCATATCATTCATCGCCCCTATCACCTCCTGTACCTGTGTATGCACAGGTACAGAACGGATCTGATCAGCAAGATATTCGATACTTGATGCATCAAGTCCCTCACCACCCTCAATGGTAGCAAGGCGCATCTGCGCCCCTACCTCTTTTTGAATACGCTGCAGCTCTCTGAATTCCTCAGTGGTCACCAGAGTGATCGCCTGACCACTTTTGCCTGCACGCCCCGTACGCCCAATGCGGTGCACATAGCTTTGCGGATCGAACGGAATATGGTAGTTGAAAACATGTGTCACATCTTTGACATCAAGCCCACGGGCAGCTACATCTGTTGCCACCATGATCTTGGTCTCCCCTCTTCGGTAGGATTTGATGATCACTTCACGATCCTGCTGTTCAAGGTCGCCATGCAGCCCTGCAGCATTGTACCCAAGTGCCTGAAGATGTTCTGTAAGTCTGTCCACTTCCCGTTTCATACGGCAGAAGATAATGCATTTGTTGGTATCTTCAGTATCGAGCAGCTTGACGATCGCCTCATCACGCTGAGATTCGTTGATGACATAATAACGCTGTTCAATGACATTGTTGGTTGTCTCTTCCTCACCAATAACCGAAATAAACTCCGGATTGTAGAGAATATGTTCAGCAAGTTCTTTAATGGGTTCTGGCATGGTTGCCGAAAAAAGTAGTGTCTGACGGTTTTGGGGGATGTAGTCAAATATCTCTTTGATCTCATCCAAAAAGCCCATATCGAGCATCTCATCCGCTTCATCAAGTACTACGATTTCAGGGTTGAATGTATCTATCTTCCCTTTTTTGTAAAGGTCTTTCAGCCGTCCCGGTGTCGCTACAACGATCTGAACTCCTTTGTGGATCAGTGCGATCTGCCGCCCATACCCTACTCCGCCATACACTGTAAGGGTGCGAATGCCGGCGAAGCGCCCAAGATGGTACAATTCGTCACTTACCTGAGTTGCAAGCTCACGTGTTGGTGTAATGACCAGCGCACGTTCAATCTCGCCTTTGGCGATCTTATCCATCATCGGCAGACCGAATGCTGCTGTCTTACCCGTACCCGTATGTGCTTGTCCTACAAGGTCTCTGCCCTCTTTGATAATGGGTATTGCCATCTCCTGAATAGGACTTGGTTCCCTGAACCCTGCGATCTTCACCCCTTTGGCAAGATCACGGTGAAAATCAAATTCACTGAATTTCATTGTCTTCCTTTAGGCAGTCATCTGCCCTGCAAATTTCGTTCAAAAATTGTTTTGAACTTATCCAAAACTCCCATGGGAGACTTGGTAAATCCAATAAAAAGCCTTGGAAACGGAGACTTCAGTCCCGCAAGTTTTGGAAACGGAGACTTTAGTCCCGAATTAGGCGAGGCTAAAGCCATCGTTTCCGGAATCCATCCACTAAAGCACCCACAGCAACAATACACCGAAAACGATACGGTAGATACCGAACGGCACAAAGGTAAACCGCTGCAAAAATACCAAAAAGAGTTTGATGGTCGCATAGGCTACCACAAACGCTATCGCAAATCCTATGGCAAACGCTCCCCAGTTTGCCGAAGCGAACTCATGATAGTGTTTAAGCAGATCATAGCCGCTGACCGCTGCCATGACCGGAATGGCAAGCAGAAAGCTAAACTCCGCAGAGGCTTTTCTGTCCAACCCTGCAAGCAGTCCGCCGACAATCGTCGCACCGGCACGGCTGGTACCCGGTATCAAGGAAAATATCTGCGCAATACCTATCCAGAGTGCCTGCTGCCATGTAGTCTGCTCAACATCTTTAACATGGGTCGGTTTCTCACGGTAGAAGTACTCCACCACAAGAAACACAATACCCCCGATGATGAACATCCATGCAACAGTCTGTACATTGAAAAGTGATTTGATGGTATCTTTGAAGATAAAACCTACGACCGCAAGCGGCAGAAAGGCAAGAAGCAGTTTCATCCACAGATCGAATTTTTTAAAGGTAATTTTGTCACGGTAGATAAGTATCACCGCCAAAATAGCGGCAAACTGTATGATCACTTCATACGCTTTGGTAAGATCGTTTTCCGCTACACCCAGAAATTTTGATGCTACAATCATATGCCCGGTTGAAGAGATGGGCAAAAACTCCGTAAACCCCTCGATGATCCCGATGATCACCGCCTGAAAAACGTCCATAAAGTTCCTTCATTCTCACAGGTGTTGAGCATCAACACCCTTTACAACATTTGAGAGAAATAGCTCTCATCCTTAGCCAACAGCGCCTGCGGCGATCCGCTATCGACTACCTGCCCCTCTTCCAGCACATAGATCAGTTCCGCACTTTTGATGGTGCTCAGCCTGTGTGCGATGGTGATGACCGTCCGCTCTTTCAAAAAAGCATGCAGCGCTTCAAAAAGCTTTGCTTCAGTATGCACATCGAGTGCCGATGTCGACTCATCAAAGATCACCGCTTTGGGGTTTGCCAAAACCATACGGGCAATGGCAACACGCTGGCGTTGACCGCCGCTGAGCTTGATACCGTCCTTTCCGACCATGGTATCGAGCCCATGCTCCAACCGCCCGATCACCTCTTCAAGCTGTGCAATGTGGATCGCTTCGGCAATCTGTGCATCACTGTAGTGGTTACCAAGGGTAAGATTGAACAGCATTGTATCATTAAAGAGTTTAGGATGTTGCAATATCAGGTAAATATTTTCACGTATCATCGCAAGGGGCAGTTGGCTGTGTGCCACACCGTTATAGCGAATAGATCCTGCATCGAACGGGTAGAAACCGACCAAAATATTTGCCAGAGTAGTCTTTCCACTACCGCTTGCACCGACAATCGCCACTTTTGATGCTGCCGGTATCGACATATTGATATTTTCTAATATATTAGCCTCTCCCTGCCGATAGGCAAAGCTGAGCCCCTCCACCTCGATCGATACGGCATCCGCCTGTAAAAACGGATTGACCGTCTCCTTGACCACCGGTTCAGGCTCCATCTCGAAAATAGTGTTGATCCGTCCGCATGCCGCTTTGGCAGTGGCAAGTACATACTGAAAATTGATCAGATCCTGCGTGGGAGAGACCATCACCCACAGGTAGGAGAAGATCGCCAGCATCAATCCTACGGAGAGATCGGAGTAGGCAACTGCAAGGATGCTCACGGCACGGAAGACCTCGTAGCCGGAGAGAAAAACAAGGTAGGAGAGCTTCATGGCAGCATCGCTTTTGTAGCCGTAGTTTCGTGCATGTTCACGCAGCTGTTTGGCTTTTTTCTCACTCTCTTTGAAAAAATATGCCTCTTTGTTCGCTGCTTTGATCTGGTGAAAAAGTTCAAGTGTCTCACTCAAACTCGACTGAAACAGCTCGATCGCCCTGTTCTCCTCTTTTTTGAGTTTTCCTATGTTGCGTGAGAGTTTGACCGTAAAGAGTACCACCACCGGATTGGTCAGCAAAATAAAAAGCGCCAGCTGCCAGTGTATCCAGAGCAGAATGATTGCAGAAAAAAGCAGTATCAATGAAGAGACGATCAGTTTTGAGATAGTAGTGGCCACAAAACCGTCAATGGTCTCTACGTCGGTTACCAGCTTGGAAGTGACCGCCCCTACCCGCATGGTCTCATACTCTTTCAGTGAAACATGCTTCAGATGGGCAAGCAGAGAGCTACGGAGATGATATGTAATATTTTTTGATATAAAAACAAATATCTTCGTCTGCCAAATAGACAACAGCGTACTCAGTAGACGCAGCAGAAGTATCAGCCCCAAAACGGCAAGCACATACCCTTTGGTATCTGTCTGCCATAGATGCGCAGAGATCCATGAGATAAAATGGTGGTCTTTTCCAAGCAGCAGTTCATCGACAAGTATCGGGATAAAGAGCGGTACGGTAACGATCAGTAACGTAGCGGCAATAGCGATAATATTACCAAATATCAATTCCTTCCGATACTGCATGAGCTCCCGGATAATGCCATTGATCGTACATTTTGACATCTGTTTCACATCTTACCCTTAACAAATCGTTGTCGCATTATAACCAAAAGAGATAAGGACAACTCTAATAACCCCATGCTATACTGTGTCTTTACAGATTTGCAGAAAGGGCTGACAGTGACGGCATATTTTACATCACTCCCCATAGTATGGCAAGGTATTTTTGCAGGTATAGTAGTAGGTGTCATGACACTGCTGGGAGCCATACCTCTTCTCTTCTTTCGCAACATCAATCAGCGTAAACAAGATGTACTTTTAGGAATGAGCGGTGGCATCATGCTGGCGGCAACAACCTTTTCACTTCTTATGCCCGCACTGGAGGAGAGCAAACGGACATTTTCCTTTTCTCCTTTTTGGACAGTGACGGTTGTTTCTGTTTCGATGCTTGTCGGCATTGTTTTCATCAAACTTGTCAGCCGATATGTCGATTTTGAGCGATACTTTCAAACCAATAAAAACATTGATGAAAACATCGCAAAAAAAGTATGGATCTTTATCTTCGCCATTACGCTGCATAACTTTCCGGAAGGTCTGGCTGTGGGTATGGGCTACGGGCAGAGCGACCTGCACAAAGCGTTCAGCCTTACACTCGGGATAGGTTTGCAGGATATTCCGGAAGGACTTGCCGTAGGACTTGCTCTCTTGAGCATCGGATACAGCAAAACCATTTCCTTTATCGGTGTCGCTGTCTCCGGCATTGTTGAAACCTTTTCAGCGATTATTGGCATACTGGCTGTCAGCCACATACATTTTCTGCTTCCCATCGGTCTGGCGTTTGCAGCGGGAGCGATGTTCTATGTCATCATTTACGAGATCATCCCCGATATACAAAAACACCACCACAGAGACCTTGCCGTCAACTCACTCTTTGCTGGATTTATCTTGATGATGTATCTTGATGTCATCCTTGGATAATGCCATCCACCTCCCAAGCAGCACCCCCTGCACCCACGCACCCAGCACCACATAAACCGTATAGACCACGGTAAATGTCCAGCCAAAGTAGGCGATCATCAGCGGTATCCACGGTATCTTCACTGCCCTTGCATAGATAAACGCCCCTATCAGTCCATCTTTTGCGCCGCGTTCTCTGAGGTTTTGCAGCATCGGGTACCAGACATACCCCGGTCCGTGGCTGAGGATGCCGCCAATGAGTGCCAGCAACCACCCTTTGAGTCCACTCTCTTCTCCCAGATGTCTGGAGATTGATTTTTCATCAATAAACGTATTAAGCAGTGCTGTCAAGGTCAATACCAGCACAAGAATAGGGATGATCATCTTCAAAACACCCAGACTCTCTTTGAGCGCCATGAGGGTTTTGTCGGCGTTGAGGGAAAAGAGTACGGCATAGAGCAGCACCACAATGCCCAGCATGACCAGTCCGCTTTTGTTCTTTTTCATACAAAGAGCCTGAGTGTTACGGTAATGGCAACGGAGAGCAGAAAAGCAAAGATGAGACTTAGGAGGTTGCGCGCAAGGGTAAAACGGAAGCCGAAGATGGAAAACTCCATGGGAAGCTGTACGACACCAAGGGTGACAAAGGCGAGGATGAATGCCGTTACCCCGTAAAAAGAGGCACCCTCATCGAGCAGTTCGCCGCCAATGATGTAGCTTAGAAACGGCTGCCCTACCGACACACCGCCAAAACCGACCCCCATCAGCATATCGTGCAAGGCACTGCCGTTAAAGAGTGTATGGAGCATCTGCGGTGTGACAAAGGTTTTAAAAAGCCCTACCAGCCCAATGACAGCCAAAAGCATGGGAGAGATGACGTAGAGTGTCTTGGCGGCATTTTTCAACGCACTTTTCAGTTTTTGCAACATGGGGAGACCTTTTAGATTTCTCTATTTGACCAAATCTTCAAATGTCGTATTTTCCAGCTTCTTTTTGATCACATGCTCTGCGATCTTTTTGAATATCCCCTCATCATCGGTCTTCATGGTCTTGACTGCCGTTGCCAGCACACGGACATCGTACAGGCTGGGGTAGATCTCCGGTACAAGCTTTTCAAGGTTCAGCAATCCATACACTGCCATAATGGCAGAACGTACGGAGTACTCAACGGTAAAGACACAGTCATTCTCGATCTCACAGAATTGTCCAAGAAAGGCAAGGTTCCGGCTTCCTTGCGGAATGACTTCGGGTCTGTCGCCCTTGAGCCTTGGCATGAACTGGCTGGTAATGTAGGGCATCATTGCGGGAATGACGATACACTCGTCCAGATACGGCTGCATTGCTTCCGGTTCAATGCCAAAGTGGTACAGTAGCTCCTGCAGCAGCTCCTTTCCGGTACATTCACTCATCTTTTTATCGATAAAATCACCCTTTTTGTCAGGGAACAGCCCGTATGCCCATGCTACAGTCGTATCGGCAGGCTGGTTTTTAAACTGCGGCTGTCTGTTGACGGTAACACTCATCAGCCAGCTTGAGTCTTTGACGGTGATGATGCCACCTGTTGCCGTGCGGTGCGGCAAAAACTTGCGCTCTGCAAAGGCTTCAAGCAGCTCGCGCATCTTGCTACCTTTTGCCGTAATGGTAAAAGACTCCCACTTGGTCTTGTCGATGTCACTGCAGAAGACTTCGGGCTTTCCAAACACAGCATCTTTAGCGGCGATCTTCTTCCACAGGTGCCATACAGCCCCCTCGCTTGTATCCAATACCGGTGCAGCGTCGGTACTGCCAAGCGATGAATTTTCGGTCATAGAACCGTTGGTGAAAAAGACAAGATCATCCGCAGTTGTTGCTATGGTCTCTTCCTGTCCCTCTTTGAGCAGATGAATGGCTGTGACGGTTTTACTCTCACCCTCTATGGCAATGTCAAGGTCTGTGACGGTCGTGTTGAAGACAAAGTTCACCCCTTTGGCTTCAAGATGCTTTTTCAGCGGAAGCACCAGTGAGTCGTACTGGTTATACTTGGTAAAGACAAGCCCTCGCATGGTGCTCATGCCCGGTACAAGGTGGATAAAACGCTGCATATAGCGCTTCATCTCCACCACACTGTGCCAAGGCTCAAAGGCAAACATACTTCTCCAGTAGAGCCACATATCTGTCTCGAAAAAGGAGCTGTCAAAGTACTCTTCTACCGTTTGTGTGCCGAGGTCTTCCTCTTTTGTGAGGATGAGTTTTGTCAGTTCATTGAGATTTTTTTCATGCAGTCCGAGGTCGGTTCTGCGGTGTTTCTCTCCCCGGTTGTAGATGACACGCACTTTGGAGAAGTTGGGGTCTATCTCGTTGAGTTCTCTAAACTCATCCAGCACAGTTCGCCCCTCCTCTTCGATGGAAGGTATCTTGCCAAAGAGATCCCACAGACACTCATAATGCGCTTCCATCTCCCTGCCGCCACGTGCCACAAATCCCTCTTCAGGACTCCCCGCACCGTCAAGCGCGCCGCCGCTCACACCGTCTTGCTCAAATATGGTGATCTGACCACCCTCCATGTGACCATCACGCATCAGATACTCCGCAGCCGCCAAGGATGCAATGCCTGAGCCTATCAGAAAGGCACGCTTTTTCTCAATGCCTTCAGGTTTTCGTGTATGGATTCGTTGGTAGTTGTTCATCATCTTCCCCTTTTTTTATATGATGGGTAAAGTATATCTAAAGGGGTTTAAATTCACCAAATCATACGATTTTGCTTATTATTGTTGCTGGTGTTATTGGAAACTACGTCCAGCAGGTATAGCTCCTCGTGCATACCATGGATCATCGTGTATCTTGAAGCGCCACAACACTCTACTCAACATCCCTTTTGCATAATATATCTGTAGTTCATCATGCTCTCTGTCTATCCATCCACTGATTCTATACATCATGCCTCTAATGTCTCTTTCTTCTCCTTTGTCATCTCTGATCATCACCCTACTCATTTTTACTGCTCTTTGAGTTTCATCTAATTCTAAAAATTCTGATTCTGCAACCATAATGGATTCAAAAAGCTCTTTGAGTATATCTGAGGCATAAATACTGTTACGGATATATATCTTTTTGAGTGCCAAGTAATCTTTGTACGGATCTTCCACACCGTACCTTATATGTTCCATATAGTAAACATACATTGGTGTATATAGCTTCTCCAGCCTCTCTTTTATCTCATCTTTTTTGCGGTTTGAGATGAAGATGTAGAGGTTGGTTCCAGCAACAAGCGTCGCACCCATGATTGCGCCGATTCCTAAGGTATTTATGTCCAAAATGTTCTAATCCTATATTTACAGTTCAGTTAATATATTTTTGAAGCCCTCTAATGCAGCTTCAATCTCATCCACAATCTCCTGAGCCAAAACATCGGGCTCAGGAAGATTTTCCATGTCTGTCAAGCTCTCATCTTTGATCCATGTAATATCAAGACTTGTTTTATCTCTTGCAATGATTTCGTTATATGTATATTTCCGCCACCGACCATCGGGGTTCTCTTCGCTCCATGTCTCTATGCGATCTTCTCTGTGGTCGGGACAATAGCACTCGATGAAGTCCAGTAGATGCTCAGATCGCATTGGATTTTTCTTTTTGGTATGATGGATATTGGTCCGGTAGTCATATATCCATACCTCTTTTGTCCACGGTGTTTTTCGAGTCGGTTTGTTGTCGAAAAAAAGCACATTGGCTTTGACACCGTTGGCGTAGAAGATACCGGTCGGTAGTCTCAAAATAGTATGTAGGTCTGTCTTCTCCAGCAACTTTTTACGTACTGTTTCTCCCGCTCCACCTTCAAAGAGGACGTTGTCGGGGACAACCACCGCCGCTTTTCCGTCGACTTTGAGCATCGTGTAGATATGTTGGAGGAAATTGAGCTGTTTGTTGGATGTGGTCGTCCAGAAGTCTTCACGGTTGTATGTGAGTTCCTCTTTATTCTGTACACCCTCTTCGTTGGTGAAGGTCATGGAACTTTTCTTGCCAAAAGGAGGATTCGCCAATACATAATCTACCGTTTTTTTAGGAGAGGCAATCAGCGCATCCGCTCCGGAAATCATCGGTTCCCCGTCTATTTCACCGATGTTGTGCAAAAACATATTCATCAGCGCCAGTCGGCGGGTATTGGCCACGATCTCATTACCAGAAAATGTTTTATGTTTGAGAAAGTCGCGTTCATCTCTGTCGAGTTTTTGGGCAGAGAGATAGTCGTAGGCTGCCAGAAAAAACCCTCCGGTACCGCAGGCGGGGTCGGCGATGGTCTTTTTGGGCTTGGGTCGCATCACCTCTACCATCGCGCGGATGAGCGCACGCGGGGTAAAGTACTGTCCCGCACCGCTTTTGGTATCTTCCGCATTTTTCTCAAGCAACCCTTCATAGATCTCGCCTTTGACATCGGTACCGACCATCATCCAGTTCTCTTTGTCGATCATATCGATGAGTTTATGAAGTTTTGCCGGATCCTGGATCTTGTTTTGGGATTTTGTAAATATCTGCCCAAGCATCCCTTGTTGCTGACCCAATGTCTGAAGCGTAAGGATATAGCGAGTTTCTAGTTCCGCACCTTTGAGTACCTTCAAATCACTCCAAGTATAGCCTTCGGGGATGCCGACTTTGCGATTGTATGGCGGTTTGCTGTACTCCTCAGCCATCTTCAAAAAGAGCAAATAGGTAATCTGTTCGAGATAGTCACCGTAACTCACACCATCATCACGCAGGACATTGGCGAAGTTCCAGATTTTGTTTATGATTGTTGCGGGGCTCATTTTTTTCCTTGCTAATATAAAATATCTTTAATACTCAACTTTGCCAGTGCCACAGTTGAAAAAGAGACCAATGAAATAGACCAAAATGTTATTAGAAATATAGTACCGTAAGTCATGTCAAGTTTTATTGCATAATACCAACTCCACAAACTTCCTAGTAATGACAATACTGATATAACTAAAGCATAATATATCCGATTCCTTAGCATCCAGTAGTTTGGCCATGTTTTCAATTTTTTTCTATTTTCTTTGTCTTCTGGATTCAAAATCATTTCTCCAAACTTATAAGTAAATACTAATGAAGTAACAGGAATACCAAGTAATTTTATATAATCATTCCACTGCATTTTTGGATTAAAAATGTATGATGATATAAATTCTGCAGTTTCAGAGAATCGTATCATAAGAAGTAGCACTACGGTTCCAAATACAATCTCTGGAGAAATAAAAATGAATCTTACGGTATCTAAAAACTTTTTCATTAATGTTCCAAATATCTTTCGCTGTTTATCGTTACGAGTTCTTCTTTTACAAAATTGAATAACTCTTCTCTATCCGGATCTTTATCAAACAAAAAACTCTTCTGGTTATCTTTAGTTTTTATAACAATTTGCTCATTATTACTTAATCCCTCTATCTTAGCTCTACCATAACCATCTGCAGCCATGAGAGTTGCTGCATCTGAAATATCATATTTTTCATTTTCTAGAAGTTTTATTTTTTCTTCATCCGAAGCATTTTTCATCTCTAATATCGACTTCATAAAGCTTACCAGTTTCGTTCTTAGTCCATTTGTGCTTTTAGATTTTTCACTAATTGACAGTTCTCCACTTTCTCTTTTTTCCATATAGTCTTTGAGTTCTTTCCATGCGGGACCAAACAGAGGATTCGGTGGAACCACATTTGCAGATATTCTTTGAACAATATCTATAGTTGAAACACGTTCAATAAATGTACGCAAATCGACTATCGGTTCAATTTTGCAAGAAACCAATAAGTTATCATACTTTTCACAAATCAATTCACAAAAGTATTTCTCAAATTGCTCTTTTTGTAATGTATTCCATATATGAGGATATGCAATCCCCATATAATCTAAGACAACAACAAATGGACTAGAGGATTCTTTCTTGTGTTGAATTAGCATGGTAGACTCTTTATGTTCGTTTGGTTCAATAGTTTCAACTTCACCTATAGGCATAAATTTCACTAATTTCCCAAACAGATAATTATTTTTCTGATCATAATACATATTGGTAAAAGTATAACTGTATTCTTTTTTTCTAATAATTACAGGCTTCATAATGGCTTCAATCAAATCATTGGATGTTAAAGATCCACCTTTAGTAATCCGCCCAAGATAATATCTATACTGTTTCGGCATACTACTTCCTTTATTTTCTTTTATGAAATCTTTATCTGATATCTGCCTGAACAAGCTTCCCTTCAAACGCCTGCTTCAAAATGCTCTGCCGCAGCATTTTAGCTTTTTGTAGGTTTTTATCAATAGTTTCCTCTACCTCATCAGCTTTATCTAAATGTGTATTAATTCTATGGATAATTTCATTTTGTTCTTTAATAGACATTACTGGAACAGGAACCGTTTGCAAGATCTTCTCATTAAGGTTTTGCATAGTTGTTCCAATGGAGCAATTTTCGAGAAAATCTCTAACATTTTTTGAGCCAAGAATATTTACGTAAAATTTTGGATTCAACATAGATGAAAGTCTCACAAATAAACTTCCTGTCCCACAGAGAAATCCATCATTTTTTGAAGAAATCAAAGCACATCTCCCCATCTCACCTCTGCGGCCCATAACAATATCGCCTTTTTTCATTATGTATTTTTTTAGACTTTGTGCCTTTTCATTAGAAATTGTCAAATTGCTATCAGGGATGATTTTTTGATTTTTAATATGACTTGGATTAATTATTGGAATACCGTTTTTAATATAGTCAGACTTGTGCAATAATGAACCAAAAGGGCCAATTTGGATTAAATATGATATGTTTTGTAATTTAACCCACTTCCACCCATCCGGCAGCTTCGGCAAATCTCTCAATTCCTCTTCGCTCAACGGCGGCAACTCTTTGGGCTTTTTCGGCTTCGCAGGCTTCTTTCCCTCTTTCCCACTCTCTTCCCAAGCCTTCACCGCCGCTTTCCACTCTTCCAAGCTCTTCTCATACGCCTCTTCACGCTCTTTTTTGATGCGCTCAAGCAGCGTATCGGCATCTTCGAGTTCATCTTTGTGCGCTTCTCTCCAGGCTTTTGTCAGCTCCCCTTCAAAGGCGGCTTTGAGGACTGATTGACGGTATAGCGCCAGTTTTTTCTTCGCCGTTTGGAGGCTTTCGATGCTTTTGTCCAGTTCTGAAAAGAGAGATTCGATCTTGGCGACGGTGCGGTTTTGTTCTTCTATCGGAGGTAGAGGTATTTTGATCTTTTTTGCATTCGTATCATTCAGTGCAGATTGGGTTGAGCCGGAACACAAGGCATCTTTCTCTTTCAAAAAAATACTTGAACCCAAGTAAAAGTACAAGAATTTTGGCACATAAGTGTTACCATAGGGTCTTACCTGAAAAAATCCCGTAGAAAAAAGTGCGCCGTCTAATCGATCGTCTATCAGTAAAGCCTTATTGGTTCCTTTCATTCGGGCTTGCAAGACATCATTCTTCTGAACCAAACGATTTGCTCTTGAGGGGCGATCAGAAAATGAATATATGCCTTCCGGGATATGTTCTTTATCTTTAATACTTCCCGTAGAGTAGTAAGGTTTTTCACCTTCATACGGTTCTACGCCTGTAGGTACATAATTCAAATCTTCTACTAACGAGATATATTTCCAATGCTTTGGAATTTTCAATTTCTCTGCCATATCAGCTCACCAACTCCTCATTCATCTCATCCACCAAATCATACAGCCTATCTCCAAAGACGCTATATGCCTTTGCCAGTGCTCCTTGTTCTATCAGCTCCAAATCCTCCACTTCAAAGCGGTATGAGCGGGCGATCTCGTCACGAATCTTTTGCAGCCAGGCGATCTGCTCTTTTGTGAATTTGGGTGCGTTGCCTTTTTGTTTCTCAAACGTCCACTGTTTGAAATTTTCCATCACTCGCTTCTCAAGCGGGGTCAATGTCTTATCTATACCGGAAGTGTAGCGCAGCAGTCCCACCAAAGCGCCCAGCTCACTCTTGGGTGTGCCGTTGGCGGCGCTGAGGCGCTCGTATGCCTCCCACACTTTCAAAGGCGCAAGGGGCGGGCGTGACTCTTTGAGCTTTTCCAGCAGCTCTTTGATCATCCGGTAGGTTACTTCACGGCGGCGGTAGGGCTCACTGTAGAAGATACGCAATACCGTGATCTCCTCTTTGTTCGCCTCGATAAACGCCTGAAAACTCTCAATGATGCTTTTCGCTCCCTCTTCGCTGTCGCTCTTCCACCCGCTAAAGACAACCGAATCGATATTGACCGTATCGATGATCTGCTCTCGCTTCCTGCGTACATTTTCCACAAAATCCACCAGCTCTCCGGTGAGAAGTGAACGCGCCTCCTGTGTCAGCTCCTCCTCCACTTGCTTGAGTTGCTCCGGGGTTGCCTCCTCTTCAGAGTCGAGGTCAAAAAGTCTCTGGGCGCGTTCGACCTGTTTGTCGATATCGTGAGCATCCAAAAATTTATGGATCACCTCTTCGATGCTGCAATCGGCGATCTTTTCAAACTCCTCCCGTTCTTTGGGTGTCATCTCTTTATTGAGCCGCGCCAAGCGGGCAGCAATAGAGCGGAAGGTGTCTTCGTCATCGGCTTCACCCATCAGGACACTCATCATCAGATCTTTGGTCGCGACCGATTTTTTGCGCTCCATCGGCTGGGAGTCGGTTTTGACCGATTCCGTCACACCGACGGCATCGACGATGATGAAGTGTGTTTTTTCATGATCGATGTCGGTGCCCGCCTTTTGCATCATATCCATACTACAGACCCGCGTACCGCGCCCCTTCATCTGTTCATAGTAGTTACGGGACCGCACATCACGCATAAAGATCAGACACTCCAACGGTTTTACATCGGTTCCCGTGGCGATCATATCGACCGTTACGGCGATGCGTGGGTAGTAGTCGTTGCGCAGCTCCTGCAAAGTCTCTTTTGGGTTTTTTGCCTGGTAGGTGACTTTTTTGCAAAATTCATTGCTTTCGCCGAACTCTTCCCGGACGATTTTGATGATATCGTCGGCATGAGAGTCGTTTTTGGCAAAGATCAGTGTCTTGGGTACCTCTTTTCGACCCGGAAAGAGTACGGGCAGCTTGGCGCGAAACTCTTTGATGATGTTGCGTATCTGGCTGGGATTGACCACTTTTTTATCGAGTTGCGACTGTTTGTACTCCACATCGTCATCGAGTTCACGCCACTTCTTTTTGCGGGTGAGCTTGTCGCGGTGTTCGATCACCTGTTTGATCACCACGCCGTTTTCGTCTTTTTTCTCTTTTTCGATGCGGGCACCCTGTTGGGTGATTTCAGTTGAAATGATGTACTCTTCATAGGGTACGTTCACCCCGTCCGCGACCGCCTGGTCATGAGTGTATTCGCTTACGATGTTTTCATGAAAAAAGGCAAAGGTACGGTTGTCCGGTGTCGCAGTCAAGCCGATAAGGAAGGCATTGAAATAGTCCAAAACCTGCTGCCAGATATTGTAGATAGATCGGTGACACTCGTCGATGATAATGAAGTCGAAAAACTCTATGGGTATCTCGGGATTGTAAACGACCTCTTTGGGACGCTCTTTCAAGCTGTATTCGAAATGGCTCTCGTTTTCGGCGCTTTCATCGAGTTCTTTCCCCCGAAGGATCGAGTACATCCGCTGAATGGTACTGATGCAAACCTGCGAGTCGGTGGCAATATAGGAGCTACTTAGACGCTGAACATTGTAAAGTTCGGTAAATTGCCGGTTATCATCTTGGGGCTTGTATGCCATAAACTCTTTTTCGGCTTGCTCTCCAAGGTTTTTGGTATCGACCAGAAAAAGGATCCGCTTGGCATGTGCATATTTGAGCAGCCGATAGACTGAAGTGATCGCCGTGTAGGTCTTACCCGCTCCCGTGGCCATTTGGATGAGTGCACGCGGACGGTTTTGTGCAAAAGAGGTTTCGAGGTTTTGTACTGCGTTTAGTTGACAATCACGCAGTCCCACAGGATCCAAAGGAGGAAGTTTTTGCAATCGGCTGCGAAGTGTATCTCCCTCTTCCAGCCAGGCTTTGAGTGTTTCGGGACGATGGAAGGTAAACACTTCGCGCGATCGCGGTTTTGGGTCGCGTTCATCTCTAAATCGGGTCAATGTCCCCGTACTTTCGTAGATAAAAGGCAAAGGCTTATCATTTGCACACCATTTTAGCTTTGCTTTTGCATAGCCGCCGGACTGTTCCTCTACAACAGAGAGCCGATAACCATCGGTATCTTTTTTCGCTTCGATGATCCCAACGGGCTTAGCATCGACAAAAAGGACATAATCTGCAGGCCCGATGTCGGTCTGATACTCACGAACCGCTATTCCCTTTGCTGAATTATGATTGATTTTGTTTTTGTCCTGCACAGCCCACCCGGCAGCGATAAGCATCGCATCGATTTGGTCTCTAGCTATTTGTTCCGGGTTTTGGTTAGGGTCGAGTTTGTACATGATTGTCCACAGAGAAAAGATATGAGATATTCTATCATAAAATATGTATTTTTAAGACAGTGATTAGTTTATGTGTTTTATAAGATAGTTTTGATAACCATCAAATAATGCGAGGATCAGACCGCATAGAGCACTTCACTCTCTATTTGTCTTTTCAGCCCTTTTCTAAGCCTTGGATGCTCATGGATCATATCGATTTTTTTGCCAAATGCCTTTTCCAGATAGAGCCACAAACCCGTCATATTATCGACTGTTTTCTCACTAAAAACCACATAAAAGTCAATATCGCTTTTCTCTGTCGCCAAATCTTTGGCATACGAGCCAAAAAGACCAATCTTGCTCACGGCATACTTCTCTTGCAGCAAACTTTTATGTTCTCTGATAAAGTTTAGTATCTCTTCTTTTTGCATTGCCATGTTTTTACTCAAAATATCTATTGCTTTTCCTGTATTATAGCATATTACAGCAAGAGGTTACGACGAACAACTCACATGCGACACACCCGCAATGTCAAAAAGGTCGGCAGGTTTCTTTCGGTAGTATTTACCCTCCACCACTTCAGACTGTTCCGCATAAGGATCGGTCATCACTTCCATGATCTCCTCAATAAGACTGTAGTCACCACGCTGCGCGGCTTTGTAGGCAGGCACGAGTATCCACTCACGCAGGGTGTATTTGGGGTTGGTCTTTTTCATCTGTGCAGAGAGTGTTTCTCGGAATTCCGCAGTATCCGCATCGATGGCCCTTCGCCACTGCTTGAGCCATGCTCGCCAGCGATCAAGAAGTGCTTCGTTATCGGCATTGGCATAAAAACTCTTGGTAAGCGGTGTGATATCCTCAGGGATATGGGAGAGTTCACGGAAAAAGATTGTGTAGTCTACCGTTGTCTCTATCATCAGGCGCATCAGCTCATTGAAGAGTTCGGAGTCAAATTTCTGCAAGCCAAGTTTTGAAGCCCACATCTGTATCATCTGTGCTTGCATGAGGGCAGGGAATGCCTTTTGCACCTCATCCAGTCTTTTCAGTGTCTCTGAGTCGTGCTGCAGCAGCGGGCGCAGTGCCAAAACAAACATCTTGAAGTTCTGCTCCGCCGCTTTGGGCTGATTGAGAAAGGAGAAGTGCCGCCCTCCACCCGTCCAAGGCTGGTAATAGGGATCGAAGGCATCCATAAACCCAAAAGGTCCATAGTCGAGCGTAAAGCCGCCAATGGCACAGTTGTCACTGTTGAAGTTCCCCTGACAGTACCCTACCCGTATCCAGTTGGCTACCAATGCGCTAAGACGCTTCCCAAAGGCACGGGTAAGCTGCACTACCTGCTCCGTAAGCGGCTGTGAGGTGTCGACCTCTTCGCTGTACTCACGCGCGATGATGTAGCGTACCATCGTTTCCAACTCCTGCATCGCCTGAGGATGCTCCCCTTTGCGTGCACGACGACCAAAGAGTTCAAGCTGCCCCACACGCAGGAATGAGGAGGCAACCCGTGTGGTGATGGCTACAGGTTCGTCTATCATCACTTCAGGGTCTCTGGAGTGTGACCCTTCACGAAACCAAGGACGTTTGACCGTTTCGGTGGTAGAGGTGTAGAGCGTCAAAGAACGCGTGGTTGGCACACCAAGCGCATGCATATGCTCCTGCGCCAAAAATTCCCGCACACTCGAACGCAGCACCGCACGCCCGTCCGCACCCCGGCAATAAGGCGTACGCCCGCCGCCTTTGAGCTGCATCTCCCACCGCTTGCCATTCAGTACTCCCTCGAAGATGGAAACAGCCCGCCCGTCACCATAGCCGTTACCGGTACCAAACGGACACTGCTCATAGAGCTCCGTACCGTAAATAGAGAGCGCATACCCCGTCGCCCATCCGTGTGGTCGCAGCGGTTCGGGCAGATCGGAAGCATCGCCGCTGAACATCTGCATAAAAGGCTCTGAGATTGCCAGCTTATCCGACAAGCCAAGCTCTTTGAAAAACTGCCTGCTGTGCGATACATAAACAGGATCTGCTATAGGTGTAGGCTTTACCGGTACATAGTGCCCGCTAAAGACCTGACGCGGGTCGTGGTCTCTGCCGTCATCACTCGACTGCGGGTCTGGCTGAAGGGTATCGAGCAGTGAATAGTCTGCGTGCTTGGCAAAGGCTTCAAGGCTCTCGATGGGTGTAGTGTTCATCTCTTGTGTCATAGTGCTTCCTTCTAATTAGGAGTATATTTATCTTATTTACACTATAGCAAAGTTTCTTGAAGCACCGCTTTATTGTTTTAAAGAATTTTCTCCTGTACCGAAACATTTTCAGAGACCACCTTTTTATCTTCAATCTTCAAAATACGGTCACACAGCGGCAGCATCGCTTCATCGTGCGTCACCATGATGACAGCCACATTCTGCTCTATGGCGATCTTCTTGAGCATCTTCACCACATCGACGGAGCGTTTGGAGTCAAGGGCGGCAGTGGGTTCGTCAGCCAGTATGATCTGTGGTTTGTTCGCAAGAGCACGGGCGATGGCGACACGCTGGTTCTGCCCGCCTGAAAGTGCACTTGGCATCGCTTTAGCCTTATCGCCGATGTCGAAATACTCCAGTAATTCCATGGCGATTTTGTTCGCTTCTTGCTCACTAACCCCGTTAGTCTGTGGCACCAGCGTGACATTTTCAATGACATTTAGAAAGGGGATGAGGTAGTGTGCCTGAAAGATAAAGCCTATCTTTTCACGGCGGATCTTGCGTTGTTCCTTTGTCAGCCATTTGTCTTCATACACCTTTTCGTCTCCCAGCCAGATGGTACCGCTGGTGGGTTCTTCAACACACCCTATCATCATCAGCAGCGTTGTCTTCCCCGCACCGCTTGGGGCGATGAGCGCAACCAGTTCACCCTTGTTGACCTCAAAACTCGCCCCCTCGATGACACGCACCAGCGTATCTCTCTTGCCAAAGTGCTTGTAGAGATTCTCTACCCGTATGCCTGCTTCAGTTGCCACTCTACCCTCCTATTGCCGCTTGCGGATCGGCACTGATGACCTTTTTGATCCCTGCCAGTGACGCCAGCAGTGAAGCGACAATCACCACCCCAAAGAGCATCCATGCATCGGGAATCTCCAGTACCACCCGTTTGGGAAACTTGCTGTAGATAAGATGGGAAAAGAGGTTGGCAAAGATGAATGCCAAAACACCCAGCAGCAGTGTCTCCTGTGCAATCATTTTGACAATCATACTGTTGGGAATACCCACAAGCTTCATAATGGCGATCTCCTTGATCTTCTCCAGTGTCATCGTGTAGATGATCAGCGCGATGATAATGGTCGAAACGATGACAAGAATACCTGTAAACATCCCAATCTGCTTGGATGCCATCTTAATGAGATTCTGGGTCAACAGCGTACGCTCCTGCGTTGCGGTAAAGACACCTTTGTGCAGGGTCGTTTCAATGTTTTTTGCTACCTCATCGATGCTGTATCCGGGTTTCACACGGGCTACGATGGCATTGACCATATGCCCTTCTGCCCCCTCGATGCCCCGTGCCCTGTCGGTACGGATACGGTTATTGGAGTAGGAAAACTGCAGCTCCTGTGCATCTTTGAGGCTGACATAGATCAGCGGTTCTCCCCCAGAAGAGACCGTACCGTGTGTCACCCCTACCACATGGTAGTCATGGCGCAGCAGCCTGATGACATCACCTACATGGTAACCTGTTTTGTCCGTAACGACCATTTCGTAATGGCTGCGCATCAATCCCCGTCCGGCAACCATACGTTTGGGACTGACCGGGTTGACCATACCAAAGGGGTCGAAGCCCACAGCCACTACCCTGACAGGACTGGGTTTTTGCGGCAGCTGAATATTTTGAAAGGTCAGTGCTTCGGCACTCTTGACCCCATCGATGACACGTACCGTATCACGCAGGTCTTCATGGACACGGGAGGCTTCAGCAAAAGGCCCCAGTGTATCCTCCTGCACTACCCATACATCCGCCCCGATGTCATCAAGCAGCACCTGTGCATCGATGATCATCCCGCGGTAGACGCCGATCATAATGAGTACGATACCAAGCAGCATCCCAACTCCCATAGCGGTGACGAGAAACTTGCCAAGGGTGTGCTGTACATCTTTTTGCGCCAGATTGATCATAGGTGGATACGCATCCCGTCTTTGAGTGTTTTCTTTTTGGGATCGGGCAGAAGTACAGTCGTATCTTCGGCAATGCCAGATACAGCAACCTCTTTGTGGTCTCGTGCCAGTACCTTGACAGGCACGAAGTGCGCTTTGCCCGACTCCGCCGTCCATACACCCGCCTGTGCCTGTCGGTACACTACAGCAGATGCCGGCAGCTTAAGCACATGCTTCAGGTTGCCTGTAACAATGGTTACTTCCGCCTGTTCATTCATCGACAGGGGATTTGGCAGGGTTTTGAAGCCTACATCGACGATCTTTTCCAGTGTCACCGCATCGCTTTGTGCTTCAATGCGCTTGACAACACCTTCAAATGTACGATAAGGTTTGGAGCGTAATACAATGGAAGCGCTCTGCCCCGCTTTGATCGATCCGCTGAGACGTTCGTCTATAAAGGTGCGTACCCAGACCGTTTTGGGATCGACGATCTTCAAGATTGGCTGTGAGGGTACGACTGCCTGCGCCACCTCCGCCTCTCTTGCGATGACATAACCGTCCACCGGAGAAACAACTGTAAATCGCGCCAGTTTCTCTTCAAGCGCTTCGACACTCTTTTGCAGGCGTTCCACCTCTACTTTGGAGGCATCAATACGCGCTTTGGTCGCTTTGATCTGTGCATTGACCACATCGAGATCAGCCTTGGTTTTGTCATACTCCGCTTTGGAGGCAAAGCGCTGTTTTTGCAGCTTCGCATAGCGCTTGAAAGTGATGAGTGCCAGCGACTTCTGCGCCTCGAGGCTGTACAGCTCTTCTACAGAAGCATCCAGCTCCATCTTCGCCTTTTTTACCCCGATTTTCGCCTCTTCAAGCTGTTTGGGCAGATCGACCGGGTCGATGCGTACCAGCACCTCCCCTTTTTTGACCCATTTGCCCTCATCGGTCAAAATCTCGGTGATCTTCCCGCCTGTCTGTGACGTAATCGCATAGATGCGCTTCGCACTGACATTACCCACACCGAAGACTTCAGTATGCATGTCGCCATAATCAGGTTTGACCGTTTTGTAGGTTGTTTTGGGAAGATAGACTTTGTTGTAAAAAAGCATGACTCCTGCCACAACGATCAGTGCGGCAATGCCGTATTTGAAATATTTTTGCATTACAGGTTTCCTTTCAGATAGTCGATGCGTTCGATGGCAAGACTGCGGGAGTAGTAGGCTTCAAGCATACCAAGCTTCGCTACAAGTACCTGTGTGGTACTGTCAAGCAGTTCTATATAGGTAGCCAGCCCCTCTTTGTAGCGTGCCTCCAGTACCTTCTGGCTCTTTTGTGCCGAAGCGAGCTGCTCCTTTTTTGCACGGATGGTCTTTTCATAGCGCCTGATATCGATCATCAGTCCCTGCAATTCCTCTCTGAGTGACAGTGCCTCCGAAGCGGTCTGTTCACGTGCGATCTGGTAGCCTATTTTTGCCTGCTGCTCCTGGGCAGTAAGCTTTCCGCCGTGAAAAAGCGGAATGTTGTAGCTTACGCCAACATAGTCTGTGTTGTAGAGGTTGAGATTGCTGTTACGTGCATGGGAGGCAACCAGGTCGACCGAGCCGAAGTGTGCCGCTTCGCTTGCTTTGTGCAGCAATCTGTTTTTCTCAATACCCTGACGGCTCATGCGCATTTTGAAGTTCTTCTCTATCACTTCACTCTCTAACTGTTTGCCTAGATGGATATGGCGTTTGATACTCGATTTCTCAAGCGTCAGACTTTCGGGAAGCTCCTCACCCATATACAAAGAGAGCGATACCCGTGCTTTGTCATATGCCGCTTTCGCGCTTGCCAGTGCATCCTCGGCAGCATAGACAGAGGCAAGAAAACGGCTTGCATCCGCATGGGTCTTCAGCCCCTGCTTCACCAGCTCCTGTGCCTGATTGTAGAGTGCCCGTTTGGTCTCGAGGTCTTTCTGTCTGGCTGCGACTGCCTCTTTTTGTACCACAAGCAGCTCATAGAGCGTTTTCACCTTGTAGGCAAGCAGCGCTTTGACTTCACCAAGGGAGAGTTTCGCAATGTCCTCATCGATCTTCGAAGCCTCTATCAAAGAGGTGGTTTTCTGAAAGTCCCAAACCTTCTGATGAAGCGTTACATTTGCATTCCAGGCATCTTCATCAACCGTATGGAACTGTCCGTTCACGGGAAGTGCAAAGGTTTGTGTGGGTGCAAAAGTTGCCGAAAGGTCAATTTGTGGCAGATAGTCCGCATAGGCAGCATTGTAGCCCTGCTCCGCCTGCTGCACCTTGAGCATGAAGGTTTTCACGTCTGGGTGGTGCGCCAGCGTTTTGGCAACCGCATCTTTGAGCGTCAGCGTCTGTGCACCGAGCAGCCCCGTTGCAACCACAATACCAATGACAATACGTCGGGTCAATCGATTCACGTGCTTCCTTTGTTGTTTGTAATGACTATCATAACATGTCACTATGAATTTAATGTGAACTATTTGCCTTTATTCTGATGCGCATAGATCACAATGGCGACAAACACCCCGCCCTGCACCACTCCCAATATCACTTCTGAAATCACTGCAATCATCGCCGGAAGCGTCTGGGGTATCCAGTCACCCGAGCCAAGTGTCGTAAAAGTTACTGCCGAAATATACATAGCAGTCACAAAGCTGTGCTCTTGAATCGCTTTGAGATTCTCTGGCGGAAACTGTGAGTTGAGATGGAAGAGAGAAAAAACATCAAAAATGTTGTACACCACAGCATAATAGACAATGGTGATCACTGTCACTTCAAGGTAAAGCAGGACGATCTGCATCAATGCAAGATGCACATGGTTTTTAGAGCGGCTGAAGATATAGACCGCCGTATCAAGCATCGTAAAGCGGGCAAGTACAATATAGATGATGTTGGCGATGAGTATCTCATCTGCATGCAATTTAAACCATGCAGGATAGATCCCGTGTATGACAACTTCTATTGCCAATGGCAGCAATACCATCGGCAGTACAATAAAGGCGATCTTCTCACTCTTGACAAAACGCTTTTCACGCTGCATAAATTTATTCAGCATTTTCTTCCTTTAACCTTTTTTCAAACGCTTCAGTGATCTCCTCTGCGGCAACAAGCCCTTCAATGAATATCTCACCGTCGAGTACAAGTGTCGGATCTTTTCTGACACCCGCATCGAGCGCCTTTTGGGTGTCATATTCGTAGTGAAACGCTACCCGAAGGGGCAGATGCTTGATGGCACAGCTCAGACGCTTGGAGAATTTCGCCGTCGATACACGGTCACCGTAAAGTACCGCAGAAAAAAGCGGGTACTCCGTTTTGGCGGCATTGAGTACTTCCCCCTCGTCCATCGTATGACACACTTTAGTGTTTTGCATCTAACACTCCTTGATTCGCAATCTGATAGAGAAAATCATGCATATCGAAATAGCCGATCATCGCTTCAAAGACCATGCGCCAGCACAGCTCCATACACAAAAATATCGTGATAAACACCAGCCAGAAGACTGTTTTCTGCCCTTTTGTGAAAGTACCGTAAAACGTTTTAAGACGATCATTCACACGCTTGAAAAAGGCTACACGCCCAATCAGCTCTTTTCGGAACACATAGAGCACAACGGGCATCAGCACTGCACCAATGTAGTAAAAGACAATCAACACATCTTGCGTAATGAAGGTATTGAATACAAGTATGTCATGCATAGCGCGTCCCTTTAAAAAAATACTTCCTCATACTACACTATTTTCTCTTTGTTATCCTCTCTGCCGTACTCGCACTGAAACGTTGTATGTTCAATGTCGTATGTATCATGCAGCTTCTTCTCAAGCCGGTCGATGACCCTGTTTGAAGCCGAGAGTGCTACATCTTCTTTGAAATCGAGATGCGCTTCAAGGTTGACCTGATGGTCGTTGAGCTTCCAGATGTGAATGTGGTGCACATCTTTTATCTCCGGTTCTGCCTCTATGGCTTTGACGACCTCATCCACATCGATGCCCTCGGGCGTGAACTGCATCAAAATGGCGCTGCTCTCCTTCACCAGTCCGAACGATGCCCAGATGAGATAGAGTGCGATCAGTGCGGAGATAAGCGGATCGATCCAGAGGATACCGAAGTAGTACATCAGCACCCCGCCAAGCACGACGGCGATGGAGGTCATCACATCGGTCAGGAGGTGCAGGTAGGCGGCCCTGACGTTCATGTTCTCATGGGAATCCTCCTTGACCAGCAGCACGCTGGCAGTGTTGAGCACGATGCTCAATGCACCCAGTCCGATGACCCATACCGAATTGATCGGTTCAGGGTGGTAGAACTTGTGAAACGCTTCGACAATCAAAAAGACGGCAATACCGATGAGTACCGAAGCGTTGAAGAGTGCAGCAAGAATCTCGGCGCGCTTGTAGCCGAATGTCCGCTGCACATCATTGGGACGCGCCGCCATACGGTTTGCCACGTAGGCGATGACCAGTGCCAGCACATCACTGAAGTTGTGCATCGCATCGCTCAGCAGCGCGAGCGATCCGGAGATGATACCCCCAACGATCTGCGAAAGCGTGATGACGACATTGAGGACAATCGTCCAAAAGAGGTTCTTGCCGCTTACTTCATGATGGTGGTGGTGTCCGCTCATTCACTGTCCTTATTTATAACAACTTTATTACAACGATTTCTTGTAATTTTTAACAGCATCTTTAAAAAGATTTAAAAATGCTGTACCGGTTTTCCCGCCAACAAGGGTTTCTTCGATCTTTTCTCCCCGGTCATTCACAAAGTGAAACGTAGGTGTTGCTACAGCCTGAAGGTTCTTAGGGGCATCGTTGTTGTTGATGTTCAACTTCACTGGAATAAACGCTTTATTGACATAACTGTAGATCATTTTGTCGGTAAATACATCTTCCTCCATAAACTCACAGGCACCGCAGCCCGGTTTATAGATAAAGATCAGCATCGGTTTGTGCTGTTTACGTGAAGCCTTTACTCCCTCTTTGTAGGTATGCAGCCATGTGATTTCTCCTGCAAGCAGCATGTAGGTCATAACCATAAATGTCACAATATATCTTTTCATTCTCAATCCTTTTTTAGAATTTATATGTTTTCAACAGCCCGTCAAGCGCATCATCTTCAAGGATACCAACATGTCTGTAGACCTCCTTGCCCCGCCCGTCAAAAACGATCTGCGTAGGGATCATCATCACTTTTAGAGCTACAGCCGCCTCACGCTCTTTTTTGACGTTGATAAAACGTATGATGTAGTCGGGATGCTGCTTGGCAACCACATAGAGTTTTTTTCCCATTACACGGCAGCTTCGGCAGCTGTCCGAACCTACTTCCAAAAAGACCGGCTTGCCTTTGCCAATCTCCGTCTTTACCTGCATAAAGGGTGTCGCTTCCAGCATTGGGCGTCCGTGTACCTCGGCGCCACACAGTCCAAGCGTAAGCAGTGCCACTATCCAAATGTATCGTTTCATCATCTTCTCCTAAAGTTGTAGATATGCCTCATAATAAAAATAGGCACCAAATCCCAGCAGCACCAGCGCAAAGCTCTTATTGAGCCAATCCGAGAGTTTCGCTACCGTTTTGCTCGATGTAACGCTTTGTGCAAAACCGACCGATACACCTGCGGCAAGCAGCAGCAAAGAGTGCCCCAGCGCAAAGGTAAGGATGAGTCCGTAGGCGTAGAGGTATCCGCTACTTGCCGCCAGCGACATAATGGCAAAGAGCGGTGCGGAGGCGCAAGGGGTACTCACCAGTCCGAATACCAGACCAATAAGAAACCCGCCAAAGAGCCTATAGCGTATCAATCGGTGCACAATAGCCGACTTGTCTACCTCGCCGACAACTCCCAGCGCATAGAGTGCGATCACTATGCTCACACTCCCTGCGATCAAGTATGCCCAAAGCGGCGCTACGGAGAAAAAACCGCCGAATTTGGCGACCACCAGCCCCAATATCGAAAAGCTCACCGCCACACCCAGGGCAAAGAGTGCGGTAAAGGCGTAGGTGTAGAGCACCTTTTTTCTGCCCTCTAAATCTTTGTTGAGCGCCACGGCACTGCCTACCAGCAGCGGTACAGCTACCAGTGAGCAGGGAGCCGCCGCCGTAATGCCGCCTGAGAAAAAGGCGCCTAAAAAGACCGCCCAAGAATCCGATGCAAGCAGCTGTTCGATAAAGGCTTGCATCGCAGTACTACCGACCTACATTTTTGTTGAGTACATCGCTTCGGGAGCCTATATCATCAATGTTAAAATGGTATTGGTACCCTTTAAGTTCTTCTATTTTCAAAAGCTTTTTAGGATCGGTGTAGAGCATATGCTTCATCGCTTCAAATGCCAGTTTTTCGACCTCGTCAATATCTTTTGGACTTACCTTTTGGTGCACTTTCTGTTTTGCCTTGATCGCTTCCTCTTTATGTTTGAGTGCTTTGAGAAAGGCTTTGTCCCTGAGCGAGACTTTGTAGGTTTTGCCCGTGGAGATACGCTGCACGATGAACGCACCGCCGAGGCTGTTGTCAAGCGAGAGGGTTTTGTGGTTGATGCGCGCACCGCTCATCAGCGCCGAGGTGTCCACCAGACAGGGGCTGTTTTTCGCCACAACCCTGATGTCCGTTCTGTCGATGACCCCGTCATCAAAGAGCTTTGGAAGCACATGAGAGAGCTCCACATAGGCAAGCACCAGCCCGTCGCACAGATGCCCATGTGAGCGTGCAAGCGTTTTGATGGTCAGTTTTTTAGGAAAAGGATTGTATCTGCCAAGTGCGCTGTCGGTATCTCGTACCTCTACCGGTTTGGCATTGGGCGCATTTTTGACCGTCTTTTCATAAAAGGCATCGTCAATATTCAGGTGCTCTGCTGCAGATGCCAAAACAACTGCAAGTGCCAATAACATACCGACGCTACGCATTGTGCTTTGCCTCTTCGATAAGCTTTACAACCTCATCGATACTGAGTACCTTTCCTATAGAAACCACTTTGCCGTCGATCACCAATCCGGGGGTACTGACGACATTGTACTTCATGATCTCCATAATATCATCGACCTTGACCACTTCATGAAAACCGCCCACCTTGGCGACTGCCTGCTCCACTACCTTTTCAAGTGCCACACACTTGGCACATCCAGTTCCTAGGATTTCTATTTTCATCATCTCTCTCTTTGAAACTATTTTGTTTCCACTTTGCGTGAAAAATACTCTTTCGGATGGGCACAAACAGGACATTTTTCCGGTGCTTTTCTCCCGTAATGGACATGCCCGCATACTTCACAGATCCAAACTTCTTCATCTTCACTTTCAAATTCATGCCCTTCGTTTAGGCGCGCAAGCAGCTCTTTGTACATCTTCTCATGTTCAACTTCAACCTTTCCGATGTTCCGAAAGAGTCTTGCCGCTTCATCGTGACCTTCCTCTTTGGCAATAGCAGCAAAATCAGGATACATCGTCAAGTTTTCATAACTTTCGCCGGCAATAGCATCTTTTAAATTTTCCAATGTATCGTTCCATGATACTTCAGAATGGTTTTTCATACGGTTGTACAGAGCCAGCTCAAGTTTTGCATGCTCTTTTTCATTGTTCGCTGCACGCTGAAAATGTGCCGCAATATCACGATAGCCCTCTTTCTGTGCTACCTTTGCATAATACTCATAACGGTTCCTCGCCTGAGATTCACCCGCAAAAGCTTTTAGCAGATTGACCAGTGTCACATCAACTGTAATGGACGACATCGTCTGTCCGCAGCAGTGCAGCTCTCCGCCGCCGACTTCCTGTACCTCCACTACATTTCCGCAAATGTCACATCTATAGCTTTCATATTTTTTCATACGCTGTTCCTTCTCTCATTATTGTATGAGCGCTTTGATTTCATCGACGCTCAATACTCTTCCCGTACTTTTAACAACCCCATCGACAACAAGTGCCGGTGTGGTAGTCACACGGTAATTGGCAATCTCCTGCACATCTTCGACTTTGACGACTTTATAGTCGCTGCCAAGCGCTTTGACCGCCTCTTTTGCAGCCTCTTCAAGTGCCTGACACTTTTTACAGCCGGTTCCCAACACCTCTATTGTACCTTTTTTGGTTGCAAAGAACGAAAGGCTGTCTGCCTTTTTGGCTACACTCTCCGGTTTGGCAGCTGGTGCAGCACAGCAACTCTCATTTGTGTCGTTTGATGCAGGTGTCGCGCAGCATCCCGATGCCGGATCACAAGTTCCCATCTTCATCTCGAGCGGACACCAGTTGATAATACCGGTAATCAGAGGGATCACCCCAAGGTAAAACCACGCGTTGCCGCTGTAGACACCATAGCCTATCAGGGCTAAACCCACTACTATTCTTACGATTCTGTTTGTACTCATTTGTTTTTCCTTTATTTTAAAATGTAGTTAAAGAGATAACCGATACAGATGATCCCCACCCCGACGATACCGAAGAAGATCGCGATCAGTTTGGTATGGAGTATCTTTTTAAGGATCATCGCTTCAGGCAGGCTGAGCGCAGTGATCGCCATCATGAAACTCAGCGCCGTACCCATCAGCATCCCTTTGTCTGTCAGCACCTCGACCAGCGGCATAACACCCGCGGCGTTGGAGTACATCGGGATACCAAGAATGACCGCCAGCGGCACACCGTACCAATTGTCACCACCGGCATATTTGACGATGAAATCTTCAGGTACATAGCCGTGAATAAACGCTCCCACACCGACACCGACGAGTACATAGAGCCAGATCTTCTTGACAATATCGGCGGTATACTCCCACGCCTCTTTGGCACGTGCTTTTGCTGACATCTTCACCTCGCCCGCTTCAAGTTTCTCATCGATGGGCTTGACGGGGATGAGCACATACTTCTCAAGGTTGAAACGCCCGATGACAAACCCACCGACAATCGCCACAAAGAGCCCAAAGCCGATGTAGATGGCAGTCACCTTCCAGCCAAAGAGGGTAAAGAGCATCGCAATGGCGATCTCGTTGTTCATCGGTGCACTGATGAGGTACGAAAAGGTCACCCCCAGCGGGATGCGCGCCTGCAAAAAGCCCAGAAAGAGCGGAATGGCACTGCATGAACAAAAGGGGGTGATGATCCCAAAGAGTGCCGCCAGTACGTTACCGTAAAGCTCCGACTTGCCCTGAAGATGTGCTCGGACGTACTCGGTGTTGAAGTGTGTGCGCAGGTAGGAAACCACAAAGATGATGACCACCAACAAAAAGAGGATCTTGACCGTGTCGTAAATGAAGAAGTTAACGGTTTCGTTCACACGCCCCGTCAACCCCAACCAATCGACCGTCAGATGGTCGACAAAACTTTTCCACATAATAGTTCCTTTTTGAATGAATATATAAGACTATAGCAGGTTTTTGAGAATAAATCAAGATATCTTGATATATTGTAGTATTTTCTTTAAAATATGTCTTATATCAGACAAAGCAGCAGATAGCTCAAAGGCAACAATGCCAGCCACCAGAAGGCTTTTCGCTCCAACCACTTGACCTTGCCGGACTCTACCAAAGTAATACGTCTTGATATTAGAAGCAGCGTCCAGCCTACTGCAACGAAATCGAAAATACCGAACAGATGCAGCCACTCCTCACCCGGCTGTGCCAGAGGAGCAACAAAATGAAAAGGCAGGTGAAAGGCTTCGATAAAACCGTTGACAACGTTATGAAAATAGCGTGTAAGAAAGCTTTGGAACGCCACCCCTATGGAAGAAACCAGCGCAAGCGGTGCATAGGCGTACCCTACCTCTACAAAGAGTCTCTTGCGGTTGATTCCCAGTATCTTTGACGCTTTTGTAAAACTAAGCCACACCAGAAACAGTGTCAATCCTACCGCAACCAGCAGCGTGAATACCGCCTCAAAATTGAGCGCAGAATGCGGAAAAACCGCTTTGCAGCACGCTGTAAGCCACATCCATGGAAGATAGTCTGCAACGGCACTGTGGTTGAGTGTCATGGTCAGTTTCATTGTGAACGTCATAAAGGCAAAGAGCAGCAGGTAGGTCCAGACATCAACGGCATGTGTGGGTCTTATGGGCTGTGTCAGTGAAAAACCGAAGCCTTTTGCCTTGTAGCTGATGGCGGCACAGGCGTTGGCGCAGTCCATGCAGAGCGTACAGTCGCCCATACTGTTATTTTTGTCGAAGTTGAACGGAGACTGGTCGAATTCACACGCTTTGGCACACTCGAAGGTCGTACAGGTATCGCAGGCGGAGCGGTAACTCCCCAACCACATGAACCCTATGCGCGAAAAGGCATTGCGTATGGCACTGATAGGGCAGATGTGGGCACAGTAACTCATGTCTTTAAAAAGGAAATAAAAGAGAAATGCCAGCAACATAAAAAAGGTGTAGAAAAACGCTACGGCAACCGGTTTGGAAAAGACAGACGGAAAAGCATAGAAAAGCCCCCAGTAGACACCCAGCACGATTGTAAGACTGATATAGGGGTTTTTCAACACTTTTGGCATTTTCACCGCATGTCCATTGCGCTTGATGATCTTTTTCCCCACAAAGGCAAGAGGACAGACGGAGCAGAAATACGCTCCGAGTGTCGGGAGGGAGAGGAACATGAAAAACGGCCAGAAAAACGACCAGAAGACCGCCGTGGTAAAGTGGTTTTCCGAGGCTTCTGGATGGATAAAACCATAGACAAGCGCATAGACAAAGATGCCCAAAGCGACGCTGCGAACGACCAAGAGCGTCTTGGGGTTCTTGAAAAAACGCTCACCCCACTTATAGGCAAAGAGGTCGTTACGGTCACGCGCGATTGTCTCGACCATTGTCTGTTCCTTTACATTTCCTTAGCTCTCGAACGTATCGAAAGCCGCTTTTGCATTGCCCATCACGGCACTGCCCTGTGCGTGCTTGACAATCTTGACAAGATAGGCGAGTTCCTCTTTGGTAATGCCCATCTTTTTAAGCATTTTGGTCTGCTCCTGGATGCACTCTTGGCTTCCGAGTGTAATGGAAGCTGCCAGCGCGATCATCATCGATGTTTTGGGATCGAACGGGTTTTTCTCGTCTTGAACACTGAATTTACTGCTCATCGCCTGCTCTACGAGAAATCTCGGGTCGATCGCTTTGGCGCTGTTGAGGGTTTGAGGGAGTGCTCCCATCTTTTCGACCATCATCGCTTCTACTTGTTCTGGTGTTGGTGCTTGCATACTATATTCCTTTAATATAAAATTGGTGATACCGCATAGCGGCATCTTCAAAAGGCTCGCACAGAGCCTTTCAAAGAGGCAGCGTCACAGTTTAAGCAGCTTGTCTGTCATCTCCATTGCAAAATCCGGCGGCATATGCCCTTTGTTATAGTAAAGATAGCTGTCAAATCCCCACTTCATCATCTTCGACAGCGGTGAATAGATCGCCTTGTCCGTCGGTCCGCCGTAAAGGTTGTCCGAGACAATGAGTGTCGCATCATGACCACCCATATTCATAATACAGAAGACCTCAAGGTCATGCGGTGGAATCTCAACCTCCTCACCTAGCTCTTTCATCAGTGTCGCTGCGGCGATCGCGCCCTGAATAATGGCAACATGTCCCAGTTTCGGCTGTGCAAGCGCAGTGATGTCACCGGCAGCAAAGATATTTGGGTAGTCAAGATGGTGCATCTGCCCGTCGGTAGGGATAAAGCCTTTTTCATCACCGACCTGTGAGCGCTTGAGTGCTTCAGGTGCACCATAGGGCGGAATGACAATCGCCAGATCACACGGCATGGTCGTGCCATCCTCAAACGCAATGAAATCCTTGCCGATCTCAGTGAGAACCTTATTGTTGTGCAAGGTGATCTCTCGCGCTTTCATATATTTGCCTACTACTTCACGCGGGGTATCACCGACATCTTCGAAAAAGATCTCACCCGGTGTGAAAACATCTATTTTGTAGTCTTTGCCGCGCTGCAGATGCTTGTCTTCGTTCAGATAGTAGTCGAGCATGAACATGATCTCGCCTATTGGTCCTTCACACGGCGCCGAAAGCGGCGGAGCGTCGACCCGCGTGCCCCAGGTACTTTTTGCCGCACCGGCAACAATCTTGCCGCCTTCAAATGTTTTGACACGTTCCCACAGCCGCTGTGCTTCCTTGTCATCACACACAGAGTAGCCATATTCACGATATCCCTTGATAGCATCATAATCCTTGACAGCACCAACAGTAATGAAGAGATAATCATACATTACAGTCTCTCCAGAAGCCAGTTCAATACGACTGTCAAGGGCATCGATATGAGATGCCTCATCCTGAATGAATACTGCACCACGCGATGTCAAAGTAGGTTCAAGCTCAACAAGCGAATGTGAGATCGGTGCACCCTCAAAGGCAACTTCGGGAAGCGAAGGTTTCAACAGCGAATGAGTGCGCGGATCGATGACCGTTACTTCAATTTTTTTACCGATAAGATGGCGTATTTTATAAAAGATATGCAGACCGGCAAAACCGGCACCGAGAATAACTACTTTTTTCATGGTAACCCTTTTTTATACAATCAAGTCTCTTGGAGACAACGGCTTTAATTCATTCACAAAATTGAAATCAAAGCACCACTTTTATTTGGGTATACAGCAGATAAAACAGTGTTCTATCTTCAAAACACTCCAAAGGAGTGCTTCAAAGAGAGAATCTATTATTCATCATCGTCATCGTTAAAGAAGGCTTCCTCTTCGGCTTTCTCTTTTGCCTTTTGAATGGCTTCAAGCTGTGCTTTGGACATCATCAATGTTTTCATCTTCTTCACAAAGATTGTCCGGTCAGGCAGTTTGGTAAAGTAGGCGTAAATGCCGTAACCCATGATCAGCACAGTCGTAATCAAAATCACCTTCTGCGCAGGATTAAACCGCTGAATAGGCTCTTTGATGTTCATCTCACAAACACCGCCTGGACAGTACTTGGGATCTTTGCGTTTTATCCACTCGTAAATCTTACACCCAAGACAGATGGAGAATGCCGATTCGAAAAAGAGCAATGCCATACAGATCAGACAGACCAGCACCTTGATGGGGTTTGGTTCAAAATGGATGACCAGATAGTAAAACATCGGCCATGCCAAAATGAACCCCAGCGCCCATGCAAAACGCTTCTGTGCCGCACCGACATATTCGGGCTTTTGGTTCTGTACGAAAAAACGCCCAAGCATCAGACTTGGAGAATATCGCGGCTGAATGATGCGTATAGTAAAGTCAATAGCAAAGAAAGTAACAAAGTATTTTGAAAAAATGGCTGTATGCAGCATAATGCCGTTTGTCAGTCCCAAAAAAGCACCCACGAACAAAATCGCTGCCGCTGCACGCGCCTCTCTCTCGTTAAGTACCCGTACTTCATATCCGGGTACCTTTTCGCCATAGGCGAAGAACTCTTTCCAATCCAACACAAACCTCCTATGATATGATGGCTTCTTCCACTTTTTCAAGCGGATTTGTTTTTTTGTTCCCACTGTCAAAAATGTACGCATACATCGGTACATAAACCAGTGTCAGCAGTGTCCCGACCAACAGACCCCCAATGGCGACATCGGCAAGCGGTGAAAGGCGTTCCAGCCCCACTGCCTGTTCCAGTGCGATGGGAATCATCCCCGCTATTGTACCAAAAGCTGTCATCATAACAGGACGGAAACGTACACGTACCGCCTCCTGTGCACTGTCAAACGGACTTTCACCCTGCTCTCGGTAGGATTGATAGAAGTCAATCAGCAGTACGGCGTTTTTAATGATGATCCCAAAGAGCAGCAGTATTCCCAAAAGACTTGGCATACAGCTTGGCTTGTCAAAGAGCAGCATTCCCCACGCTGCACCAATGAGCGACAGCGGCAGTACCAAAATCATAATAAACGCCAGTCTGACCGAACGGTAAATCGCAATCAGTGTCATGATCAGAATGATGACACCCAACCCGATCGCTTTGAGCATCCGTTTAAAGCTGTCATGGATCTGTGCGATATCCCCCGTCTGATCGATCTGAATGTCGCTGATGTTGGCATCTTTGAGTGCGGCAACGGTATCGTCAGTCAGGTGGGTGACCGGACGTTTGGCACGGTAGCCGTTGACATCGACACTATAGAGCATCTTGTCACGCTCGATCTTCGCAAAGGTCATGTGACGCTTGAGCGTCGCCACTTGTGAGAGCGGAATCTCACCACTTGGGGTGGTGATGGGCAGGAGTCTCAGTGTCTCGATGTTCTCGGAGAACTTCCCTTTAAGGTAGAGTCTGACTACCTGTGTGTTCATAGACTGGAAGTTGGCATTGAGCCCTACCACCTGCCCTTTGATCGGCAGCTGCATCGCGATCTGGTACGGAGTAATGCCGTAGCTGAGCGCTTTGTTCTCGTCAATATCCATCTCCACTTCCATGAAGTCCTTGTCCCAGCTGGTACTGACCGATGTCAGCCCCTTGACATCCTCCATCGCCTTTGCCACTTCATGTGCCTTGTCAGGCAGTGCGTCGACATACGGTGAACTGAGTCTCGTATCAACCGTCGCTTTAATGGAGGAGAGTGCCGTTGCACCAAAGTCAAAGACATCGTTTCGCTTGAGCCCTTCCAGATGTGAGAGTCTGTTACGGATAATATCTTCCAGTTCCCACATGCTCTTATCACGCTTGAAACGGTTGACTGCATTGATGGTAATGGTCGCTTCAGCCGGAAGGTTTCCTGAACCAAGGCTGAGTACTCCCGGCTCCGTACCGAATGCTACAGAGCTCATCTTGACCCACTTCTGTTTGTCCAGCCAGTTGAGGAACGGCTGGATTTTACGCTCGGCACTCTCAACTGTTTCATTGGCACTGAAAGCGATCTGCGCTTTGATGATCCCCGTATCCATCGGCGGCATCGCATCTTTTCCGATGGTCGGCATGATGTTTTTCATACTCATCACCAAAATCATGATGACACCCATGGTCAATACCATACGTCTGGCAAACCAGAACTTACCGTTGGAGAAGCGGATGATCCCCTCGTAGGGACCGACCAGCTTGCCGATGGTGTGCTGATAGAACCACTCGAACCACCCTTCTACTTTTGTCTTGCCGACCCCGTTACGGTAGAGCCATTTGGAAAGCAGCGGAATGAACGTGATGGAGAGGAACCAGCTTACCAGCAGCGCGATAATAAGCGTCTCGATAAGCGGTTTGAAGATCTTTTCAGGAAATCCTCCAATGAACATCAGCGGGAAGAGAATGGCAATGGTCGCGATGGTACCTGCAAAGACCGGACTGAGTACCTCTTTGGTTCCTTTGGTGATGGCATCTTCAAGCTTCTCATGCCCTTCGGTCAAGTGCCGTTCAATGTTCTCAAGTACCACGACCGCATCGTCGGTGAGCATTCCCAGCGCAAGGATGATCGCCGTATAGATAACGATGTTGAGCTCTCCTCCCGTCAACCAGATGATCGCCATGGTGGAGAAGAAGACCATCGGGATGGAAAGCCCTGCTGCAATAATCGCACGGAAATTCCCAAGGAAGATCATGATCACAAGCAGGGTATAAATAATCGCATCACGCAGCGCTTCAAGCATGTTGTCGTTCGCCTGCTCGATGAGGTCGCGCTGGGTATCGGAGATCTCAAAACGGATATTGGGATACTTTGCCTCAAGCTGTTTCATCTCCTTGCGTGCGGCTTTGGAGACATCGAGCACACTTCCACCCGGAGCACGCTGCACCGCAAGGGCAATGGCATCTTTGCCATTACCGATGTAGCCGCTGGTACGCTTCTGATAGCTCCACTTCACATCGGCAATGTCGCTCAGGCGGACATTGGGCATGATCTGAAGCTGTTTAAGCTTTTCGATATTGTCTTTTTCCCCATAGAAAGTAACCGTGTAAAAGTTATTTTTGCCCTTGATGAATCCAAGAGGCATATCGCGGTTGAGTGTGCCGATGGCTTTGGCAATGTTTTCAAAGTTGACATGGTACTTTTTCGCTTTGAACGGGTCTACTTCAATGTTGATGGCACTCTCATAGCCGCCGAATACTTCGACATTCCCTATGGCGGGGTTACTAAGCAGATGCGGCTTGATGAAACTGTCGGCGATCTTGCGGATATCGGCAAGAGAAACCGCACTGTTCTTCGGACTCATTGCAATAATGTCCACCGGCAGCGTAAAATCCCCTGCCGTATAGATAGCAGGGTTGGTACCTTTTGGCAGTTTGGCTTTGACAATGGAGAGCGCGTTAGCCACATCTACCGCTGCGGCATTGAGCCCCTTTTTGTAGCCAAAGTCCGCCTTGACAATGGAGTAGTTTGCCACATTGACCGAGCTGACGTCTGTTACCAGCCCTAGACGGGAGATCTCCTCCTCAATGGGTTTTGAGACTGTCGATGCCGCCACCTGTGCTGTTGCACCCGGTACATTGGTAATGACAATCACCTGCGGCGGGTTGGCATCGGGGAAAAGGTTTTTGGGCAGTGTTACCAGCGCAATGATCCCCATAATGAAAAATGCCGCTATGATCGAATAGAGCAGATAGGGGCGTTTATAGAAAAAGGAAAACATCCGCTACTCCTTGACTTTGAGTGTATAGCCGCTTGTAAGTTTCAGCAGAACGTCGGGTTTGGAAACAATGATCTTTTTGCCTGCAAGTGGCTCTTTGACCACCACACCCTGCTCTCCGGACTGGATAACGTGTACCGGTACGGCTTTGGCATGGTTCTTTTCAACTTCGAGCACAAAACTTTTGCCGTTACGGTCAAGCAGTGCATCAAAGGGCAGCATGATGGCATCTTTTGCCTCATAGACCACCACATTCACCTCTACCCGCTCACCGCTGCTGAGCCCCTGAATGTCGTTGACAAACGCTTTGTACTCTTTCAGTCCGCGCAGCGTACTGCCAAGCGGATGGAGTGCATACTCCTTGCCTGCGAAAAATACCGCTTTGGGGGTAATGTCCTGCGGTGTGCGTACCAGCAGACTGAACCCTCTATCGGCACTAATCTGCAGTAGCGGTTTGCCCGGCATGGTTACATCACCAACCGCTGCCATGGTTTTGGCAACCGTCCCGTCAATCGGAGAGGTAATAGTGGCGTAGCTAAGCTGGTTCTGTGCCGCTTTGAGTTTTGCCTTGAGCGATGCAATCTGAGACTGCTCTTTTTGGAGCTGCTCTATGGAAGCCCCTTTGACCTTGTAGAGTGCCTCAGTACGGGCATGGCTTTTAAGTGCATTGTCAAGTGAGACTTTCAGTGCCTCTATGTTGGCGGTAAGGTCGGTTGTATCGAGTGTTGCGACCACCTGTCCTTTTTTGACTTCCGTGCCGCTTTTGACGATCTGCTCTACACGCGAAGCGATGCGTGAGGAGAGTGTCACATCCATCTCATTATTTGCCTGTGCAAGGTAAGGCAGCGTCAGTTGGGCTGTTCCCTTTTTGGGCACCATAGCCTTCACAACGATCGGATAGACCTTTGCCGGCACTGCTTTAGCCTCTTGGGCACGCTTCGCTTTTACCAGACGGACACCGCCTGCGACCAGTGCGGCGGCTGCAACCACCGCGATTGTTATTTTCAACCCTTTTTTCATTGTACGATCCTTTTCATGTCATTTCCGTAAATTACCGCCAGTTGGGCAACATCCTGCCACTGCTTCGCCTGAAAGTTGTAGAGATTCGCTCTTGCATTTGCCAAAGCATCTTCGTAACGCAGATACTCCTCTTCGGTGATGTTCCCGTTGGCAAACGATACCTTTGCGATTTTGAGCAGCTTTTTTTGGTTGGCAACACTTTGTCTTGCCAGTACCACAGAGCGTTTGAGCAGCGCAATCTCCCGTGTCAGCTGTGAAGCCTGAACACTCAGTGCATGCTTTGTCTTTTCATACACTGCCTTCTCCTCCATATAGGAGACCTTTGCCATTTGAGATGCTGTCGTTTTGCTGTGGTCGAAGATCGGCATATTCAGATAGATCCCTGCCGAACCAAACCCCTCATGCAGACGGTTGCCGTTATTGTAGGCATCCCCCTGTGAGTAGTTGTAGCTTCCTTTGGTAACCACACTTGGCAGGTAGGCTTCATCGGCAGCCTGAAGCGCTTTTTGGCTTGCTTTGACTTTGGCATCAAGCGGTTTGAGCGCAAAGATCTCCCCTTTGCGTACACTGTGGCGCAGACGCAGCGGTACACTGTGTCTTAGATGCACTCCGGTAAGTGTCTCTATTTTGGACGTAAGCAGATTGATATTCTGATCAATGGTATTGAGTGAAATATCCAGATCGCTGATGTGGCTGTCGAGCACAAACAGCGCACTCTCAGGTGCCCTTCCCTCTTTAACCTTCAGCTTTGTGCTTTCGGCTGTTTGAAGGATGGAACGCTTCTTCGCTTTGAGCGCCACTTTCAGTGCTTCGAGGTAGCGCAGCTGTGCTACACTGCCCACTACGACCGCCTCACGCTGAATGAGCGAAAGTTTCTGTTTCTCGCGTGCGGCAAGATGCAGCAGACGTGCTTTCTCTTTCAACGTAAAGATGGACTTGATGAAGATCGGCCACGTAAAGGAAGCACCCTCACGCATGATCTGCTTGGCAAACGGCTGCGGCACGGCAGGGTTGTTCTGCACCATATGGATCAACTCGTTTGGCGGTACAGGCACCATACCGTTTGGCGAGTTGTAGATCTCATAGCCAAGATGCAGGTTGGCACTTGGCAGCAGTTTGTCACTGATTGCCTGTTCGCCAAGCGCACTCTTTTGGATTGCCAGCATATCCAGCCTGTTCTCGGGTCTATGCTCCAAGGCATTGAGCAAGGTGGTAATGTTTGTTGCATAGGCAGCGCTTGAGAGCATCAGCGTCAAGCCTATGGCTGTTACGGTTTTTTTCATTGTGATTCCTTGAGCATTTTTTTGATTTTTGCAATGATATAGTCGGCTATCTCCTCTATGTCACACTCGGCACAGGTATCCAGATCAATATCTTCCAGTGCTGCCGCTTTGAGCCGCAGCGGTTTGGTCGTGACCATCAGATTGAGGGTACCAATGACCATAAAGTAGAGAATCATCGGCACCGCATCATGGAAACACCCCTTTGCCTCACCGCGTCTTAAAATGTCAGTGAAAAGTGCAAAGAGTTGGCGCATAGAACTAAAGAGCATTTCAGGCAGTACCGCACCACTGTCACTTAACTCTCTAAGCAGCAGTGACGGAAGGTACGGATGTGCACATGCATACCTCGCATAGGTACGAATGAATCCTTCCAACTCCTCTTCCGGTTTACTGTGTTTTTTGTTCTCCTCCATAATCGCCTGCTGTATCTCAACAAGTATTTCACGCATAACCGCTTCATACAGCCCTTTTTTGTTTTTGAAGTAGTAAAAGACCATCGCTTTGTTCAGCCCGCACCGCTGTGCCAGCTCATCCATCGAAGCCTGTGCATACCCCTTTTCGGAAAAGAGCGACTTCGCATGGGTGATGATAAGCTGCTTGGATGCTTCAGCATCACGCTTTTGTATTTTTTTAGACATTTTAAAATCCTATTAATTAACTGGTTAGTTAATTATAGATCAATTAATCTTGATTTGTCAAGAAAATATAGAATTTTTAAACAAAAATCACAAAACTGCATTTTTATGCTATAATATGCACAATATATTACGGAATATAAAAAGGATTATTTTATGGTAAGTTACACGACAAATGAACTCATACCCTCTTCAGAATTTGCCAAAAAATTTGGTACATACCTCACCCAAATAAAAGAGCATTCCGTTGAGAAACTGGCAATTTTAAAAAACAATAAAGTTGAAGCGGTTGTCATATCAAAAGATGAGTATGAACGCATGAAAGAGGCACTCAAAGAGATAGAAGCACAGCAAATTTTGCATGCTGTCCATGAGGGTTTGGAGGATGTACATCAAAACAGAACACATGCCATAGAAACACTGTGGGATGCACTTGATGATTGAATACAGTGACAGCTTTTTAAAAGAAGCCAAAAAGCTGTCAAAAAAGTTTAAACATTTAAAAAGTGATCTGAAAGAAGCGGTTAATGAGATAGAAACAAAAAAAGATCTGGGTGTCTATCTGGGCTGCAACCTCTTTAAAAAGCGCGTTAAGAACTCTTCAATTCCAACAGGTAAAAGTGGCGGTTTTCGCATTATTATCTACAAGCAGATAGAAGAGAAGATTATACTTATATCTATCTATTCGAAAACCACAAAAGAAAACCTGAGTGATGAAGAACTAAGCCAACTCATTAAACAATATTATGAGGGTAGATAAAAAATCTACTGCACATCCAGCATCGCATTGATCTTCGCGATCTCTTTGGCATTTTCATCACTCATGATCTGCTCATAGTAAAGTGCCAATGCTTTGCGTACGGTTTGTGTCGTATCCTCTTTAGTGATCTGCAAAATCTCCTCAAGCTGTGCTGCCTGGTCTGCGGTGAGAGATACAGTGATCTGCTGCGGTTTTCCTGCCATAAACTTATCCTTCTTTTTTTGGAAAGATTATAATGATAAAAGGTTAACAGCTTTCTACGTCAAGTAGACTACCTCTTCAGGTCTGACGATATGCGCTTTATCATGCAATCTCTCACCCATCACCTTTTTAAGGATATCCTGTTTCTCTTTTTCTCCATGAATAAGGAAAATACGTTTGAGGTCGCTGATGCCCCCTACCCATTTCAAAATGCCGTTCTGGTCAGCATGGGCGGAGAAGCCGTTTATGGTGTAGATGCCCGCTTTAATGCGTATATCTTCATGGTAGAGTTTGATCCACTTTGCTCCATCGACAATGTGCCGTCCAAGTGTTCCCACTGCCTGATACCCCACAAAGATCACTGCATTTTTATGGTTCCAAAGACGGTTTTTGAAGTGATGCAAAATACGCCCACCCGTACACATACCGCTTCCGGCAATGATGATGGCACGTCCGTTGACATCATTGATGGCTTTGGACTCATCGACAGTAAGCGTATATTGCAACCCTTCAAACTCAAATACCGTTCCGTCACGCTGTTTGATATCTTGACACTCCTGGCTGAGCAGTTTTTCCGCATACTCCTTATACACCTCCGTTGCACGTGTTGCCATGGGAGAATCAAGGAAGACTTTACACTCAGGCAGTGTACCGTTGTCATGCATCTCCTTAAGAATGCAAAGAATCTCCTGTGTACGCTCAATAGCAAAGGACGGGATAATGACATTTCCCCAGTTCTCCAGCGTCTTGGTAATAATATTGCGAAACTCCTCTTCGCTCTCAAGTGCCCCTTTGTGGTTACGATCACCATAGGTTGACTCTACATAGAGATAGTCTGCATCTTTACAGGGAACAAGATTGGGGATGACCATGTCGTTGTCATTGCCGATATCTCCGGAAAAGACGATCTTTCGCTGCTGCCCACCCTCTTCATAGACAATTTCAATGAAAGCAGAACCAAGGATATGCCCGGCATTGCGGTAGGTTACACTCACCCCCTCACAGAGCTCAAACGGCACATCATACTCTGGAATGGTTTTTGGCAATGAGAGAGCGGCATCGACATCTTCCTCTTCATAAAGCGGCGGCTGTACTTTACCTTCTGTACCCCGTCGCTGTGCCTTTTTGTACCGTGTCAGGTAGTCCTCTTTCATGATCTTCGCACTGTCAAGCAGTACCACTTCCGCCAGTGCCAGTGTCGCTTCAGTGATGACCAGCCTGCCGCTAAATCCCTCTTTGACCAGTTTTGGAATACGCCCCACATGGTCAAGGTGTGCATGCGTCACCAGCAAATAGTCCACTTCACTCGGATCAAAATCAAAAGGACCATAGTTGCGGTGCTCCTCTCGGCCCTGAAACATCCCGCAATCGATCATGATTTTTTTCCCGTTATTCAGTTCCAGAAGATGACAGGAACCTGTTACCACCTCCGCCGCGCCGTATGAGATCACTGTTGCCATAATTTATCCTTTCATATTTATAAATATCTATCTTCTTTGCATCATGCTTTTAAAAAAGAGCTGTTGTGCCAGTTTACCGAAACTTTCCGTCAATGTCGGGTGTGGGTGGATCGTTTTCATCACATCCATTGCTGTCATTTCATTGGCAACGATCAGTGAGGCTTCCCCGCTCAGTGACGAAGCATCTTCACTGACGATCTGAATACCGCGGATAATACCACTTTTCTTTTCAATGACGTACTTCAAAAAGCCTTCAGCTGCCTTGTCAATCTGCGCCCTGGCATCCGTACCAAAGTCGTATCTGGCTGTCTCTACCTCCATCCCTGCTTTTGTGGCATCGGCTTCACTCAAGCCTACCGAAGCGATCTGTGGATCGGAGAAGAGTACCCAGCTGAGTTTGTTCATGTCACTTTTGTGTTTCATCGGAGCAAAGATGTTATGGATGGCAATGCCCGCCTGGTAGGTCGCCCAGTGTGCGAACTTCGGCCCTACGGTACAGTCGCCCACGGCATAGATATTTGGCTGAGTGGTCTGCAGCGTTTCATCTACTTTGATGCCGTGTCTGTCAAAAGTGACACCGGCATTCTCAAGCCCTATGCCCTCCACATTGGCAGCACGTCCTGTGGCAATAAGCAAGTGAGGTGTATTGAGGCTCTTGCTTTCGCCGTTTTGAGTGTAGTTGACAGTAAAGTCTCCCTCTCTGCCATCAATACTTCCAAAGGTGACGTTCAGACGGATGTCAATGCCCGCATCAATCATCTTCTGTTGTACGACAAGGGCACACTCTTGGTCAATATGCTTGAGAATGCGTTCACCGCGCTCGAGCATGCGGCATGTTGTTCCCAGCTTGTTGAACATCTGTGCCAGTTCACAGCTGATGGCACCCGCACCGATAAAGGTAATCTCTTCAGGCAGATCACTGTGCTTGAAAACATCGGCATTGATCCAGGCGTGTGCAACCCCTTCGCCTTCAAACGGTGGAAGATAGGCGTTGGCTCCCGTTGCCACGATGGCATAGTCAAACGATACCTTTTCTCCATCAACGTCAAGGGTGTTGGCATCGACAAAAGCAGCACTACCTTGTTTAAAATGGAGATTTGGAAGCCGTTCCATCTGCTTTAGCGTAGCCATGGAACGCTGTTTAAGTATCTCTTCTTTGTCCGCAAGCACTGCTTCCCAGTGAATCTGCCCTTTGCTCTGAATATCAATATGAAAGGCTTTCATCTCTTTGAGCAAGGCAAAACGGTTGGCGGCATTTTCCAGTACTTTGGAGGGGATACACCCTTCAAATAGGCACTCCCCGCCCGGTGCATCGCGTTTGTCGACAAGCAGCACCTTTTTGCCAAACTGTGCCGCAGCCATCGCTGCGGGGGTACCTCCCGGGCCGGCACCAAGCACGACAAGATCATATCTTTCCATGGTTTATCCTTCCAGTATTTTCAGAGCTTCCTCTACAGAAGCGTTCTTGACCGTGACCGCATAGATGGCATTTGCCATACGGATGGCTTCATCGAGCGGACGCTGGTGAATGTTGCGTCCGGTACCGTTGCCTCTGCTGCCGCCTTTGCGGATCTGCTCATACAGTTCCATCAGGAAAGCTTCGGGTGCGACTTTGTCTCCGCCTTCACAGAGTACACCGGTGCGCCCGGCAGCCGTGGTCACTTCCACCAGTCCATCCGTGTCAAGCTTGCCGTCAATGTAAGGTACTTTGAGTTTTGCAAAATCGGCTCCGAGTGCTGCACCCACACCTGCTGCACCGGCAATGAGGTGACGGTCATGCTGGTCTTTGACGAAGTTGCCTTTGGGGTAAATCCAAAGCACGGCGATCCAGCCGTTAAGGTGCGCCTCATGGACAATGCGCGCCGCTTCACGCAGCATGGCATGTTCGTGTTCGCTGCCAAGATAGAGCGTGTAGCCAACGCCACGGATGTCCAAACCGCTGCTCTTTTGGAAACGTACCACATCTTCAACCTCCAGCCACTGCTGTGAGTACGGGTCTTTGGCACTGTAGGGAATGAGGTTGGTTTTGGCATTGAGTTTCACGAGGTAGGGAATGTCGGGGTAGTCGCGTCCGTAGCGGCTAATGAGCCCGAACTGTGTGGCAAAGACACCAATGTCCGCTTGTGAAGCGATTTTGAAGAGGTGTTCGGGGTCGTTGTCTTCAAGGGGAATCCCCTCTCCGTAAAAGTCGTTGTTGAGATGTTCTACCTTCTGATCACCGGCAAAGAGCATCAAGCGTCCGCTCCCTCCGGTGGTCTTTTCAAAATTCTCTATAAACGCTTTTTCCTTGTCAGCAGGTACATCTGCGGGTAGATAAAGTTGCATTGTCTCCTCCTTACGCGTTCATTTTGGAAGCGACAAAGTCAGCCAGTTCCAGCAGTCTCTGGGAGTAGCCGTATTCGTTGTCGTACCACGCGAGTACTTTGACCATACGATCCCCCACTACAGCGGTAGAAAGACCGTCGATGATGCTTGAGTGGCGGTTGCCGAGAATGTCCGAAGAGACGATCTCATCTGTGTTAAATTCAAGAATACCTTTGAGTTCATCTTCTGACGCTGCTTTAAACGCAGCATTGACCGTATCGACAGTTACAGGCTTGTTCAGAAGCGCTACAATTTCTGTAATGGCACCGTCGGGTACAGGTACACGCAGTGCCATCGCTTCCATTTTTCCCTGAAGCGCAGGAATAACTTCCGTCGTCGCAATCGCCGCTCCCGTTGTAGTCGGGATGATATTCACCGCTGCCGCACGGCCGCGTCTGCGTTTTTTGGCACGCTTGTCCACGGTTGTCTGGCTGGAAGTGTAGGCGTGTGTGGTGGTGATCATCGCATTTTCCACGCCGAAGTTCTCTTCAAGCACTTTCATTGCCGGTGCAAGCGAGTTTGTCGTACACGATGCGTTGGAGAGCACATGGTGCACGTCAGGGTCGTACTCGTTCTGGTTCACGCCCAGCACAATGGTCTTGTCCACATGCTTGCCCGGTGCGGAGATGATGACCTTTTTCGCTCCAGCTTCAATGTGCTGTGCAGCAAGCGAGCCTTCGGTAAAGTGCCCCGTACACTCAAGGACAATATCGATGTTCATCTCTTTCCACGGCAGTTCCAGCGGGTTATGGCTGCTGACAATGGCGATTTCGTGCCCGTCGATAATGAGCTTGTTCTCTTCTGTGCCAATGTCAAAGTCAGCCCGTCCGTGGACAGAGTCGTATTTGAGCAGATAGGCTGCATCTTCCACGCTCGATGTATTGGCTGCGACAATTTCACAGTTTTTGGGCAGTGCATGAATATAGTGTCTGAGTATCTGGTTCCCGATGCGTCCCAGTCCGTTGATTGCTACACGTTGTTTCATGATATTCTCCTTTGTTTATTTCCAGTAGTATTGGGCATCGTCGCCCAGTGCATGTTCGATTTCGATAATGCGGTTGTACTTGGCAAGGCGCTCGCTGCGTGATGCCGAACCGCTTTTGAGGTGTCCACTCTGCATGGCAACTGCAAAGTCGGCAAGGAACGTGTCCGCCGTTTCACCGGAGCGGTGGGAGAGGAACGCCCGCCAGCCGTTCTCCAGACAGAGTCTGACCGCTTCGACCGTTTCGGTAACCGTACCGATCTGGTTAAGTTTGATCAAAGAGGCGTTGGCGGTATGTTCCGCAATACCACGTGAGATGAATTTGGTGTTGGTGACGAAGATGTCGTCGCCGACTACCTCTATCTTGTCACCCAGTGCTTTTGTAAACTGGGCAAATCCTTCCCAGTCCTCTTCTGCCAGCGGGTCTTCCCACAGAATGATGGGATACTTCTTTACCCACTCCTCTGCCAGCGCGATGAGGTCGCTGCTTAGCATTTTCCCTGCACCCGACCACTTCAGGTCGTAATGCCCTTTTTTGTCCGTAGAAAACGAGGTAGCGGCACTGTCGATGGCAATGGAGATGTCTTCTCCCGGTCTGTAGCCGCTCTTTTCGATCGCTTCGACGATGAGTTCTAACGCCTCTTCGTTGCTGCCGAGATTGGGTGCAAAACCGCCTTCATCACCTACAGAAGTGGCAAGCCCTCTATCATGCAGAAGCCCCTTTAGAGTATGAAAGGTCTCCGCCACATAGCGCAATCCTTCACTGAAACTTGGCGCACCGTGAGGTACGGCCATGAACTCCTGAAAGTCCACGCTGTTGTCGGCATGCTCTCCCCCGTTGAGAATGTTCATGCAAGGTACGGGCAGTCTGCGCGCTTCGGCACCGCCAAGGTAGCGGTAAAGTGGTGTATTCTGGCTTTGTGCCGCCGCTTTCGCTGCTGCCATGGAGACACCGAGAATCGCATTGGCACCCAAACGGCTTTTGTCTTCGGTACCGTCAAGTTCAATGAGTGTACGGTCTATTTTTGCCTGTTCGGAAGCATCCATCCCCTTAAGCACCGGCGCTATCTGATCGATAACATTGGCACACGCTTTGAGTACCCCTTTGCCTTTGTAACGGTGCATATCCCCGTCACGCAGTTCATGCGCCTCATACTCACCTGTACTCGCGCCGGAAGGAACGGAAGCACTTACCTCGGTACCGTCTTCAAGTGCCATCAGCACCCTTACTGTCGGATTACCCCTTGAGTCGAGGATCTCTACCGCATCGATCGATTGAATGTTACTTTTTGCCATCCTCTACTCCTATCTGCCCAGTTTCTTTTCAAGATCGACAATTTTCGGCAGTGTACTCAAGACGCTGTCGGGGTTGAGGCTGATGGAGTCGATGCCAAGCTTCACAAGGTACTCCGCCACTTCCGGGTAGTCTGAAGGTGCCTGTCCGCAGATGCCGCTGTGGCGGTTGTTACGTTTGGCACCCTCTACTGCCATCTCTATCATCTTCAGCACACCGGGGTCACGCTCATCGTAGTCGAATGCAACAATTTCACTGTCACGGTCGACCCCCAGTGTCAGCTGCGTCAGGTCATTGCTTCCAATGCTGAAACCGTCGAAAATCTTGCTGAATGCGTCAATGGAGATGACATTGTTGGGGATCTCACACATCACATAGATCTTCAGACCGTTTTCACCCTGTTTGAGACCGTACTTCGCCATGGTGTCGATGACACGCTGTCCCTCATCCACACGGCGGCAGAAAGGGATCATGAGAATGACATTGTCAAAGCCCATCTCGTCACGCACACGCTTCATGGCTGCACACTCGAGTGCAAACCCCTCTTCGTAGGCGGGGTGTGCATAGCGGGCTGCGCCCCGAAAGCCGATCATCGGATTGTCTTCGGTCGGTTCAAAGAACTTCCCGCCGAGCAGGGAGGCATATTCATTGGACTTGAAGTCACTCATACGCACGACACACGGTTTGGGGTAAACGGTTGCTGCGATGGTCGCCACCCCTTCACTCAGGCGTTTGACAAAGAAGGTTTCAAAGTCTTCGTACCCTTCGGTCAGCTCCGCCAACGCTTTTTGCGTGGCATCGTCGGTCTTTTCCGGATGTCGCAGCGCCATAGGGTGTGCTTTGATGTCATTGTTGATAATGAACTCCATGCGCGCAAGCCCAATGCCGTCTACCGGCAGTGAAGCAAGAGAGAAGGCAATGTCGGGGTCACCAAGGTTCATCATGATCTCTGTTTTGGTTTTTGGCAGTGCGCTGAGGTCAGTCTCCTGCACTTCAAACGGCAGTATGCCTTCGTAGACATAGCCTGTTTCCCCCTCTGCACAGCTGACGGTCACTTCCTGTCCGTCTTTGAGCACTTCGGTTGCATTGCCAGCCCCAACAATCGCAGGCAGTCCCAGTTCACGGCTGACAATGGCAGCATGGCAGGTACGCCCACCCTTGTTGGTAACAATGGCGGAGGCGATCTTCATCACCGGTTCCCAGTCAGGTGTCGTGATGTCGGCGACAAGCACTTCACCGGGCTTGAAGCTGTCCATCTCTTTGACATCATTGATGATGTGCACTTTACCCGCACCTATCTTGGTACCGACGGCACGTCCTGTTGCAAGGACTTTGCCTTTTTCTTTCAGACGGTAGAGCTTGAGCACAGAGCCTTTCTGCTGTGATTCAACCGTTTCGGGGCGTGCCTGCACCATATAAAGGTGTCCGTCTTCTCCGTCTTTTGCCCACTCCATATCCATCGGCTTGTGGTAGCCTGCTTTTTTGGAGTAGTGGTTCTCTACTTTGATGGCATAATCTGCCAGAACCATCACATCACCATCGCTAAGGGCAAAGCGCTTGCGTTCTTCCGGTGTTGTTTCGACATTTTTAGTGTACTCTACCGCCATGTTGCTGACATTGGCCTCTTTAGTAAAGACCATTTTAAGCGCCTTGCTTCCAAGGCGGCGTTTGAGTACGGCACGGTGTCCTTTGTTAAAGGTCGGTTTGTGGACGTAGAATGTGTCCGGGTCTATGGTACCAAGCACTACGTTCTCTCCCAAACCAAACGCCGCATTGATGAAGACGACATCACGGAAGCCTGTTTCGGTGTCAAGACTGAACATCACACCGCTTGCGCCGATGTCGCTGCGTACCATTTTCATAACCACTGCTGAGAGGTAGACCTTGTAGTAGTCAAAGCCGTTGTCATACTTGTAGTGCAAAGAGCGGTCGGTGAAGTTGGAGGCAAGACAGCGCATGTACGAGTCAAGCAGCTGCTCTTCATTTTGAATATGCAGGTAGGTTTCATTCTGCCCGGCAAAAGAGGCTTCAGGGGAGTCTTCGGCAGTAGCTGAGGAGCGCACGGCAACGGAGAGGTGTTCGCCGTACTCCTCTTTGAGTTTGGCGTAGTTTTCAAGGATTTCCTGTTTCAAATCATCGGGAATCGTTGCCTTGTAGACAAGGTCACGGCACGCCGCACCACGCTCTTGCAACTGCTTAACATTGTTGGGATCAAGGTCGTCAAGCTGCGCATGCAGTTTTTCCCAAAGATGATTGTAGTCAAGAATGTATTTGTATGCCGAGGCTGTTACAGCAAACCCGTTGGGGACGCGTACCCCTTCACTGGTAAGATTTTGGTACATTTCACCAAGCGATGCATTTTTGCCCCCTACTTCGGCAACATCCTCAATGCCTATTTCACTAAACCATTTGATATTTTGACTCATGATGTATCCTTTCATTTTGTTGTCTATCTTCTCTAAGTATACTCCAATTCCCGTTTACAGTCTATTATACTTATAATAGTTATAAGCATTTAAAATGCATTACACTTTTGTACAAGTTTTTCAAGATTTTTAACCGCCAATTTTCCCCGCTTGGAGAAAATAATCTCCTCTTCTTTGAGCTTTTGCATCTGTGTGGTAACCACTGAGCGTACAGACCCGATCAATTCGGCAAGCGACTCATGCGAAAGATTGTTAATAAGATGTACCGGATAATGATCCTGCTCATCATCTTTACAACGATCTGTATGGTACAAAATGAGATTGGCAAGCCGTGTAGTAGTGTCATGAAATACCAAGGATTCACTGAAAGCTTCTATCTCTCTCAGACGCTCACCCAGATAAGGTAAAAAGGCTTCATTGAACTGTGGATGTTCTTTTACCCATTCTCTCGCACGTTCAAGAGGAATACGCAGCAGTTTCATTGCACTCATCGGCACAGGAAAAACAATGTGTTCTTTGCCGTCAAGCAGTGTAAAGATATCAAAAATATCACCGGGTGCCAATAAAAAAAGTGCCATACTTCTACCCGTTTCAGGGTCAATCTGTGTCACTTTGAGTTTACCTTCTATAATGATGTGCAGATACTTCATACTCACATCAGGGTCAATACTTTGAGCCTTTTTCCATTCAATACTGCTGCATTCAGAAACAAGATCACGCCTTGTCTCCTTCGTAAGATTGCCAAACAGTTTGGAGTTTCTCAATACTTCACATGCGCCCTCATAGCACGGATCATTCGGTGTCATGGTTTTTATGTCCTTGTCTGAGTCTATGCAGTTTATTGTACCCAAACTTCTCACCCAAACGGTAAATGTCTGCAGCTGTTTTTGTTTCAAGATGATCAACTCTTTTAAGCAAAGAAGTATGTGCATGGTCTCCAGCATATGTCTTCAGTGCCGCAATAGCATCTTCCATATGCAGCTTTTGGGAAAGGAACGACTCTTCCAAACGTGCTTTGGCAAGATCGAATGCACGTCTATTCCTGTGCAACTCTCCAACCGTATGTGCATGCAGTGTTTTGACAATAGTATCTGCAGCATAGTGAAGCAAATGCTCCTCTCTCTCCTTGTTTTTGACAATATCCAAAAGTCCTCTTTCCAGCCCCTCCATCACGTCATACACAAAACTTTCAACGGACTCCCCAACCCGTCTTGATTCATCCAGTGCATCTTCTATAACCGATTTGATCATTGATTCTATCTGAGCATCATCCGGATGGGTATTGTCCAGTTTATCCAGATACATTTTTATCATCGTTTCATAATAGGATTTTTCCATCGTTACTCCAAATTATGGTCATAGTATCATTGTAGAACAACTTTCTGTCAACTTCTGTTACCTGACTGACATTCAGGTTTCTCTTTAGTTGATATAATGGAGCAAAAATTCAAACATAGAAGGATAAAATATGCAAACTACCAACATATATAACAGAGAACTGAGCCGACATGACACCAATGTGCTGCTTAACTCTGTTTACCAGTGGATGATGGTCGGATTGCTGATCTCCGGTCTAAGTGCTTTTATGGTGATACACAGTGCCACTATGCTGCATCTGCTATTTGGAAATCCCTATATGATATGGGTACTCTTTCTCATTGAACTGGGGCTTGTTATCGCCATCTCAGCAGGTATCAACAAGATGGATGTCTCCACAGCACGGGTACTGTTCATTCTCTTTTCCATTGTCGACGGCATGACACTGGCAAGCATTTTCATTGTATACACCGAAGCTTCCATCGTCACCACTTTTTTCATCGCTGCGGCTACATTCGGGGTGATGAGCATCTACGGGTACTTTACCGACACAGACCTCAGTTCGTGGGGAAACCTGCTGTTTGCTGCACTGATCGGACTGATCATCGCTATGGTTGTTAACTTTTTCCTGCAAAGTCCAGCCTTTGAATGGTGGCTAAGTGTGATTGGCGTCATCATTTTTGTAGGACTGACCGCCTACGATACCCAAAAGATCAAAACCCTCGAGGAAACAATGGCAAAAGACGATGATGCACAGAGTCTTGGACGCATTGCCATTGTCGGTGCTCTGACACTCTACCTTGACTTCATCAACCTTTTTATTCTGATGCTGGAATTTTTTGGCAACAGGAGGGATTGATTTTGTATTCGATTTGGGATATAATTAAAAAAATTGTATCGAAGGATGCATATGAGCAAGACACAGACAACCATCCGCGTTGATGAAGAGAGTTACATTGCAGCAAAAGAGATTTTAAGACAGATAGGCATGAACTATTCGCAGGCAATCAGTGTATTTAACAATATGATTGTCCTAAACAAGGGACTTCCTTTTGAACTCAAGCTTCCCACGCAGGAGACCCAACAGGCACTCCAAGAACTCAAAAAACGTGAAGGCAAAACATTTGAGAGTGTCGACGCACTTTTTGAGGACTTGGATAACTGATTTATGTATACAATTTTTAGAACCGGCAGTTTTAAAAAAGATTACAAAAAACTTACGTCAGCTGAACAAAAACAGCTAAAAGAGATTATCATTAAGCTGGCAAAGGGTGAACCATTGGAAGAGAAGTACCGAGACCATAACCTTGCAGGAAACTATTTTGGATGTCGGGAATGTCACGTTAAACCTGACCTGCTTCTGATCTACCGTATTGACAACACCATACTTGAACTGGCACTGGTTCGTACCGGAAGCCATTCAAAACTTTTCAAATAAAGGCAACATATGCGAAGCATCGGACTACTTGGCGCAATCTCCATTGGAATCGGCGGTATGGTCGGCGGAGGAATCTTCGCCGTTTTGGGTGAAGCGGTATCGCTCGCACATGGTGCAACGGCTGTGGCATTCGCCATTGCCGGGCTTGTCGCCATACTCACAGCCTATTCATACGCAAAACTCTCCGTCACCTACCCCAGTGAGGGCGGGACAGTTACCTTCATCGACAAAGCCTTTGGAGACAATGTCCTCTCAGGCAGCGTCAACCTCATGCTCTGGCTGAGCTATCTGGTGACCATTTCACTCTATGCCACCGCATTCGCCTACTATGGTGAAACTTTTTTCACCCAGAAAAGTGCCTGGCTGCATCATGGGCTCATTACCGCCGCCATCATCGTCCCTGCCCTCATCAACCTTGTCAGTGCCTCGTTTGTCGGAAAAAGTGAAACCATTATTGTCATCATAAAAGTCTCACTACTGGTACTGGTCATTGTTGCCGGCGCTCCCCACGTTGATCCGGCGCGTATGTCACCCGAACACTGGGGTACACCACTTTCCATTGTTACTGCGGGTATGATCATCTTCGTCGCCTATGAAGGCTTCGAGCTTATCGCAAACTCTGCTGAAGACATCGTTAAACCCTCAAAGAACCTGCCCCGTGCCTTTTATGCTTCTGTCATCATTGTCATTGCGCTCTATGTGCTCATCTCCATCATTACCGTAGGCAGCGTACCCGAAGATGCTCTCATGAAAGCCAAAGACTATGCCCTCGCCATTGCTGCCCAACCCTCACTGGGACATACCGGGTTTGTTTTGGTCGCCTCCGCCGCCCTTCTCTCAACCTTTTCCGCCATCAATGCCACCATTTACGGCAATGCAAGACTGGGATACATCATCGCAAAGTACGGTAAACTCCCAAAAGCATTGATGGATGAGGACAAACGTTCAGGTGTGCCTTTCAAAGGGGTACTCTACACCACCGTTTTCAGCCTCATTTTAGCCAATACCATCGACCTGACACAGATTGCCATCATTGGTAGTGCCGGTTTTTTGCTACTCTTTTTTATCGTCAATCTGAGTGCCTACCGTCTTCATGCTACTATCGGTGCCAGCCGGACTATATTGATCACCTCATCTACACTGGCTTTTTTGGCACTCTGTACCCTGCTTCTGCACACCTACCGCACCAATCCAGATGCCGTTATGATCTTCATGGGATTTGTCATTATCTCCGGTATGTTCGAGCTTATCTACGGAAGATATATCCGTGGTCAGTTTTTCAATAGAGACTATCCTGTGGCTACACGTAAAAAATAGAACATTGCAAAATGCTCAAAGAGCGTTTCGGGAAAGAATTTGACAGACAAAAAGAGGAAGCGTTTTGATACTGTATCCAATACTTGATATAATGGCTGTATGAGAAAACACAATATTGATCCCAAAGACCTGATGGCGGTTGAGCGTACCACAACGGCACTCATCGGTACTGCCATCTCACTCATAATACTTGGCTTCGTAGTCGAAAAGTTTGAACTTTTTTTGTATCTTTTTGCAACAGAACTGAAAGGCGAAGAGCATTCCGAACTCCCAAAACAGATGATGCATGCGGCATTTTACAGCTATCTGGGCATTGCCATTGTTGCCGCAGGCATCATCCTTGCACTCTATACCTACCGCTACTATACCCGTTGGGTACATCATCTTGAGGAGGGACGTATAGATACAGATAAAAATATCTATCTTATACTTGCTCTTTTTATCGCATTTATAGGTATTGTCATCCTTGCAAGTATGATTGTACTTTAAAAAAACTTTTACAATATATCACCTTTAATAGTCATCAACCCCTTCTGCATCAAACGGGACATGAATGATGTAGTATCTTCATTGCTTGTCGGGGCAATCGTACTTAAAAGTGCAAACTCATCGGCAAACCTGTCAAGAAAGGCTGTTGTAAAAAGTCCCTTTTGAAAATCATCATCTTCAACAATCGCTCTGTGCAGAGGTAGGTTGGTTTTGATCCCTTCTATGTAGTATTCATCGAGTGCCCTTTTGGCTTTGTGAATAACGCCTTCCCAATCAAGTGCCCAAACGATCAATTTTGAAACCATTGAATCATAATGCGGTGGAATCGCATAGCCACTGTAGATACCGCTGTCCAGTCTCACTCCCGGACCACCCGGTGTCAAATACTCCCCAATCGTACCAAAGGATGGCATAAACTCTTTTTGCGGATCTTCGGCATTTATACGAAACTCTATAGCATACCCTCTAAACTGTATCTCCTCTTGCAGAAAATGGAGTGTATCACCCTCTGCAATCTGAATCATCCGCTGAATAAGATCAACACCGGTAATGGTTTCCGTCACAGGATGTTCCACCTGAATACGGGTATTCATCTCTATAAAATAGATCGTATCCTCTTCATCGACAAGAAACTCAAGGGTACCGACACTCTCATACCCTAAACGATAAATCGCCTTTTGTGCAATACGATAAAGCTCTTTACGTGTCTGTGCATTTAATCTTGGTGAGGGAGATATCTCTATGACTTTTTGGTGTCGCCTTTGAATCGAACAATCTCTTTCTCCTAAATGAACAACATTCCCATATTTGTCTGCAATGATCTGCACTTCGATATGGCGTGGATTTTTAATATATTTTTCAACAAAAAGATCACCATTTCCAAAATATTTTTCTGCTTCAGATCTGGCTGCATCAAATGCCAAAACAAATGATTTTGCTGTTTCAACAATACGCATACCCCTACCACCTCCGCCAAATGCCGCTTTGATAATAACAGGATATCCAATCTCTTCGGCTATCTTTTGTGCCTCCTCTATATTGTGTACAGGTGTAGGTGTTCCTTCAATCACAGGTACACCAATCTCTTTCATTTTCTCTTTTGATGCAATCTTGTCTCCAAACAGTGCAATATGCTCCGGACTTGGACCAACGAAGATAATACCGTTTTTTTGACACGCTTTGGCAAATTCTGCACTCTCTGAAAGAAAACCGTAACCCGGATGAATCGCATCACATCGGTTTGTTTTTGCCACATGAACAATATTGTCATAGTCCAAATAAACCTGCACAGGATGTCCTTGCAGTTCTATGGTCTGATCTGCTTTTTTTACCCAGACTCCCTCTTTATCTGCGGTAGAGTGTACCACAACACTCGTAATGCCAAGTTCTTTACAGGCTCTTATAATCCGCAGTGCGATTTCACCGCGATTGGCGATAAGCAGTTTAGAAATTTTCTTTTTTATATTTTTCATCAAAGCTCCTTTTTTTCGGCATTATAACTTCTAACATTTCAGAATCTCTACACTTTATTTGGTTAAAAAATTATCCTTTTTTGTTATAAAAATCTCTTTATATTGCTATAATACTCTTTATGAAAAGAGAAACATACTGGAAACATGTACGTATTGCAAACGATTTGATGTACTATATCTATACCAATATTGATACTCCTATCAATATTGATGAGATAGCAGAGACATTTGCCATAGACAAGTTTTACCTCCACAAAATCTTCAAAAATGTTTTTGGCAGAAATATTTACGAGAGTATCAAAGCTATTCGTTTACAGAAAGCATCCAATCTGCTTATTACAAATAGACACTCTACCATCAGTGAAGTTGCAAATGCTTGCGGATACAGTTCACAAACTTCCTTTATCCGTGCCTTTAAAGAGCGTTTTGGCATGACACCTGGAAAGTGGAGGAAAGGAGGCTATCTTCATTACTCCGGCATCTTGCTACAAGACAGCCCCAGCCGTCACTTAAATATAAGCGAACCGGAAATCGTAAAACAACCTTCCCTCTACGCTTTTTATATTAGAGACAATGGTTATGGTGTACACATCAAACGCTCATGGCAAAAACTCCAAACACTTATTTATACACTGGATTTGAAACAATACAGACTTATCTCTCTCTTTCATGACAACCCTGCTATTACAGCGCTTGAGAGATGCCAACATGTGTCAGCCTTATCGATAGAAAAACACAAAAAGAATATCAACTTGCCCCAATTTAAGATTGAAGGTGGTGTATATGCATGCTTTCATGTCACAGGGGGAAGAGAAGATTTGCTGCCGTTCATTCGATGGGTATACCACACCTGGTTACCACAAAGCGGTTACGAAACCACTACCAAGCCACCTTATGCCATCTATCATACAAATCACCATCTTAGTAAAGATGGAAGTTTCAATATGGATTTTTATCTTTCAATAATGCTGTGATATTTCTGCCTTTAGTGTCAGCCAGCTAACAGTAACTATTATCTTTTTACATCTATACTTTGAACATACCAACACAAAGGATTTATGATGAAAAAAAACGTATTACTCTCAGTATTGACATGCGGACTCCTTTTTGGAGCGACAGGACTACAGGCACACAGCACCAAAAAAGAACTTGTCAATCAGGTTGTACAGCAGCAGATAAAAGACCGAAAACAGGCACCAAAAGAGATTGTATCCGGGATGAAAAGCACCTATGAAGCCCTTCAGGCAATGCAGAGAGGTAAAAAAGAGGCTGCCCAAAAAACACTTGAAACAGCAACAAAAAGTTTCGATGCAGCACTCAAAGCTGATCCTACACTCGATCTTGTACCGGTTGATGAACGTTTTCAGGCATATGCATTTCTCGGTAACTCCAATGCAATTGCTGCAAGGCTGAAACTGGCACAGCAATTGCTGAAAGCTCACGATACACAGGTAGCCCAGGCGGTACTTGCACCACTCAAAGATGAACTCGACATTTCCGTTATCTCTATTCCTATGAAGGTATACCCTCTGGCAACAAAAAAGGCACTCGATGCACTCAAAAAAGGAGATGAAAAGGCTGCATTTGAAGCGATTGCCGAGGCGATGAACTCTTTGGTTATTGCAGAGGCTGTCATACCCACACCACTGCTTGCAGCCCAAGACCTTGTGACTGATGCCTCAAAACTTGATAAGAGCAAAAAAGAAGAAGCACTAAAACTGCTTGCAGCAGCCAAAGAAGAACTCAAACGTGCAGAATTGCTCGGATACGTTTCCAGAAATGAAGCAGACTACAAACTACTCAACGACGATATTGAGAAGATCCAAAAAGAGATCAAAGGTAAAAATATTGTAGAAAAGCTCTATGAAACACTGAAAAAAGATTTTAAAAGTATTGTATCACATACAAAAGTCTCAAAAATAACATCTCAACAGATAGCAGAACAGAAAGTCAATACATTTGAGAAAGATGAATCAAAAAAAGCGCTCAAAGAAAAAACAATATTCCGCAAAGAGGCACTGCAGGATGAAACAAAAACAATAAAGTAAGAAACCTGCCATGAAGATGAAAAAAAAGAAAATTACTTTCAAACACAAAGCAGCACTCTTCAGTGTCTACTTTGTGCTTTTTATAGCCATTACAGCAATGATCGACTACTATGCCTACGATCTTATAAATCCATGGCTCTTTGTGATTGCAAGTTTAATTGGAGCATTGTGGGCAACAAAAGTACATCTAAAAAATAGAGAGAAATCCAAAGTCGATGAACTTGCTCATGACCTCGAAGAGATTGTGTAGTATAATGCCCATAACTTTTAACCCAAAGGAGATGCCATGCAACGCTACCTTGGAAAACGCAAAGAGCTGAAGATCTACATCAGCAATGAAGATACCTACGAGGGGAAACCGCTTTTTGAGGCACTCCTCTCTCTTGCCAAAGAGATGGGACTTGCAGGAGCAACCGTCTTTAAAGGAGTTGCCGGACTTGGGGCACATTCCGAGATACACAGCTTCAATGTCTGGGTACTCAAACAAAAGGTGCCGCTGCTTATTACCATTATCGAAAAAGAGGAGAAGATCGTCGATTTTCTCGAAGCGGCAAAAGAGATGATCAAAGAGGGACTTGTGACTACCCACGACATCGATGTGGTACTCTACCACCATCCCAAGTTTGAAGGAGAAGCCTGATGCAGCCGCTGCTTTTGCTTGCCGTCGGTACAGGCGGATTTGTCGGAGCCATTTTGCGTTTTCTCATTAGCGGATGGGTACAGAAACTCTCACCTACCCTCTTTCCCGTAGGCACCCTGAGTGTCAACATACTGGGCAGTTTCATCATCGGGTTTATGGCGCTCTACTTTGAGTCTGTCGTTGCACCGCACCAGAAAGCACTCGTCATTACCGGCATGCTTGGTGCTCTGACAACATTCTCTACCTTTTCACTTGAAACACTTACCATGCTTCAGGGCGGACTTTGGGGGCGTGTCACCATGAACATCACCCTCAATGTCATACTCTGCATCACCGCAACCATGCTGGGCATGATGCTCTTTAAACGCCTCTACGGATAGGACTCAATAGAGTGCCCATCCAATAGTCACAACTCCCAATATAGCTATCCAAAGCGCTGAATGCCTTCCTCCTTTCCATCCCCCAAACCATACCGCATAAAGCGCTTTAAGCAGGTTGTTGCTCCCTGCAGCAATCATAATGGCAGAGACAACTTCATGCTCCATCACACCGTATTTCCCTGTCAAAAGCGAGAGGATGAACGGATCGATATCGGTAAAGCCCACAGCAAACGAAAGTGCCCTTAAACCACCCTCACCATAGTGAGAGATGACAAAGTGTGTCAAGACCATCATCAACACAAACAGTGCCGCAAAGAGAAATGCCGTACCCAGCTCCAGCGGGTTTTTATCCACAAAGTCGGCATGTTTGGCATCCTGTTTTCTCCAGAGCATATAGACTGAAGCGATGCCCATACCTGCCACGGTCATCAATCCAAACGGCAGCAGCAGCGTCTTGGCGACACTAAAGTTGAAAACCGCTGCAACCACCAGCAGCCGCAAATACATCATTGCCGTTGCCGCAATGATCGCCGCATCGATAACGGGATTGCTTCCCACCGCTTTGGCTTTTCGTGCCAGAACAACGGTTGTTGCAGTGGAAGAGTATGTGCCGCCAAAAATACCGGTTAGGAAGTATCCTTTGGAAGGGAAAAGATATTTCTGTACCAGATATCCGCCATAACTAATACCCGAAATGACCACGACCGCGAGCCAGATTTTAAACGGGGAGATAGGAAGATAGGGAATGGTATTGGTATCGGGAAGCAGCGGCAAAATGACTGCAGAGAGCAGCACCATCTTTCCCAAAGTCTCGAACTCATGCATATTGATATCACTGCTGAAACGCTGCAGTGAACGCTTGGCATTGAGCAGAAAAATAACCAGCACAAAAAGCAGTGACGGCATCCAGAGTGCAAAACGTTCACTCAACGGACCAAAGGCATAGACAGCAAGCATCACCACATAGGGGAGTATGCTTGACCTGCCCTCTTCTACCTTGTGCCTGTAAAAAAGGATAAAAAGTACCGACAACAAAATGAGCACCACAATATAAAGACTAAGATACTCTGGTTCTATATGATAGAAAATGTACCCTAAAATCCCTATAAAGGTATAGGTACGTGCTGTACCGAAAAAGAGGTTGCTGTCCTTGGGATGATACACCTGCCGATAGGTCTTCATCTCCAGCCCGATCAGAAAGCTGAACACGACAGTAATGGTAAGATGTACAAGTTCGGGAGCTACATGCATGGCACGTTCACATCATTCCTCTCATCATCAGTCCAAAGTAGGCATGCCGCATGATATGCAGATCTACTTCCCACCATATCCAGCGTGGCTGTGTCGGATCGAGCGGCAGTGTCGGAGCGAGTCCTTTGGGGTTATACTCGGCAAGCAGTACCTTACCGTACGCTGTTTTGACAGGTGAAGCGCTGTATCCGTTGTAGGTCAGCACAGGGGGTTTGCCCTCCATAATGGACGCAATGTTATCCTGAAGCAAAATCGCCTGTTCTCTGACCGCACCGCCGCTTTTGGCAAAATCAAGCCCCAACACATCACCGATACCAAATACATTCTTGTATGTTGGATGCTGCAGGGTTTTGGCATCGACCTCAAGCCAGCCGCGCATCTTGCCTTCCTGCACAGCAAGGGGCGACTGGCGTACGGCTTGTGGCGGGCGTATCTGGGGCGTAATATGCAGATAGTCGTAGGCGATCTCCGCTTCACCGTCCGGCGTGTCATACACCGCGATTTTGCGCACTTTGTCAATACGCTTGAGCCTGTGTTCATAGTCTATTGCAATATTCTTTTTGCGTTTGGCAACCTTCTGAAGGGCCTTGTCTATTTTGGCAGACGGGAAGAGTGTTTTCTCTGCTCTTGTCATAGTAAAGTGTACCTTTTGATGCAGCGGTTTTCCGTGGTAGAGCAGACCGTTGCCCTTGAGCATATCTTCTGTCAAAAAGAGCATGGAAAGTGCTGTGCCCTCACCCTTTACCGGTGCCGGTGCATCTGCAAAGAGTACCTTCACCTCTGATTTTTTTGCCTTTCTGTAAATCTGTTTCATCCAGATGCGTGAGAGGACAGCACCTTCAGACGTGCCCTCTTTAATGTTATTGAGGTAGACACTGGCAATGCCATTGGAGCCGATATCTGATGCACGTAGCCCCTCTATCGCCTCATAGTCATATTCACACCCCAATGCAACCACAAGATAATCATACCTTACGCTTTGATGCGCTTTGGTTAACACACGGTTCTTGTCAGGTTCAAATCCGGTCACTTCGTCTTTGATCCATGTGACATTGTCCGGCAGCAGGCTTGCAGTGGGTCTGCGAATGTCGTAGATCCTGTACGCTCCGACTGCGGCAAATACCTGACCGCTTTGGTACAGATGTGTTGCATTGGGGGCGATGAGCGTAATATCCGCATTGGGTGCAGACCGCCGCAGTCTTGCCGCGGCTGTCATCCCTGCCGTTCCCGCACCGACAATGACAATGGAAGCTTTTTTTCTACTGGCAAAGGTAGAGAGTGTTGTTTTGGCAGAAGCGGGTGTGCCTCCTGCCAACAGTACCGCACCACCCAGTCCCATCGCCTTTAGAGCATCCCTTCGTTTCAGATCAGTACCTTGTTCTGATGTGGTATGTTTATATGATATCTTCATGATATCTCCTTCGGTAATAACGTAATACCCCCATTTTGACAACATCGTTGAAGACAAACCAAGTCAGTGCATATGCCCACATACTAAGCCCCCATGCCCAGCCGATAGGCTCCATAAGCCCAAAGCCGTACACGGCGATGATCGTTCCTGCCACACGGCTGAAGAAGGTGGCATTGAAAAGTGTCCATGAGGGCCATGGACGCTTCCAAAACCAGTCATCGATACGGGTATTGTAGATAGTACCATGCCCGGCAATAACCAGCTTGGCAAAGAATGCCGACTGCACGAAGTCCAGTGGAAGGTGCATCAGGGAGATGAGTATCCAGAAAAGCATGAATGAGGAGAGCACTCCGGCAAGTCCAAGCCATGAAGCCAATACGAAAACCTCTTTCATATCCCACCTTACCGGTGTTTCGCGCAGTTTAGTGTTGTCGTACGCAATCGTCATGATCGGGATGTCATTGAGCAGCGCAAGGATAATAATCATCAATGCCGTAATAGGGTAGAAGTCATAGATGACAATTGCCAGCGTCATGAAAATAATAACACGAATCGTCTCAGCAATACGGAAGATAGTATAACTCTTCATCCGCTCGAAGATCTGCCGTGCTTCTTTAATGGCATCGACAATCACGGTCAGCCCCGGTGCCATCAGTACAATGTCTGCCGCAGCACGCGCTGCATCGGTCGCTCCGCTTACCGCAATGCCGCAGTCGGCTTTTTTCAGTGCCGGCGCATCGTTGACACCATCACCGGTCATACCGACGATATGGTCAGCCTTTTGGAGTGAATCGACAATAAAGTATTTGTCTTCCGGGAAGACCTGCGCAAAGCCGTCAGCCTCTTCGATCAGTGCAACAATCTCAGACTCATGCTTTTTGACACTGCCCTTGGGGATAGGCATATTGTAAAGCTCTTTTTGCACCTTTTTGATGATCTTGTTGACCATACTCTCAATCTCATCTTTCGGTGCGTCAGGATGGAGCGATTCGGTAATGGCACGGGAGAGGATCTTGGAGAGATAGAGGTACTCTTCGACCGACTCCCCTTTGAGGGTATGGATATCTTCGATCTTCTCACCGATCTTCAACAAAGAGGCGATATATTTTGCCACGGCAAGATTGTCACCGGTCACCATTTTGACCGAAACACCTTTGGCTTTGGCTTCACTGATCGCTTCGACCGAATCTTCTCTTGGCGGGTCAAAAAGTGGGATAAGCCCTACAAAATGGTAGCTGTCCTCTTCACATTTTCTGTAGGCAACCCCCAGTGTTCTAAAGCCTTTGGAAGCGAAATCCTCAACCTGTTTGTAGGCTTTTTCCCTATCGAACTCCTTCTCGTCACTCTGCTCAATGATGACCTGAGGTGCTCCTTTGGTGTAGATAAGCTCACAGTTTTCCCCCTCATAGATCCCTTCGGTACGTTTATGTACCGGATCGAAAGGCAGAAATTTTTTAAGCTTCTTTGCCGTCAGTTTCTCTTCAAGGTGATGCTGGTGTATATAGTCAAAAATCGGTTTTTCAATAGGATCATGGTTCTCCTCTTTGCTGGCGAGTGCCGCAAAAACCATCAACGATTCAGTCGAATATCTTCCTACAGTATAGGGTACAGAGAGACTCATACGGTTTTGGGTAAGTGTACCGGTTTTGTCTGAGCAGAGTACATCCATACCGGCAACCTCTTCAATAGCAGCCAGACGGCTCACGATCGCCTCTTTTGCCGCCAGTACCTGCGCCCCTATCGCCATGGTCACGGTAAGTACTGCAGGCATCGCCACAGGAATGGCAGATATGGTCAGAACCAGTGCAAAGATAAGAAGCTCTACCGTCGGCTGGTCTGTACGTAGACCATGGTAGACAATGATCGCGATCATAAAGAGTGTCAGGATGATCAGGAAGTTACCGACCTTGATGACCATCTTCTGAAAATGGCTTACCTCTTCCTGTTCTGCTTTGGCGACAAGCCCGACCGTTTTGCCAAAATAGGTATTTTTTGCCGTAGCCGTCACCCTGGCTATCATCTCTCCTTGTTTGATGATGGCATTGGCATAAAGATCATCCCCTATCTGTTTATGCACGGGCAGCGACTCACCCGTCAATGCCGACTGATCGACAAGCAGAAACTCACCGCCGCTGAGCAGTTTGACATCAGCAGGGACAATGTCGCCTATCTTGACCTTCACTATGTCATCGGGAACAAGTGCTTTCGCATCGATCTCCTGCCACTCCCCGTCACGCAGTACCAGCGCTTTACGCGCCAGTTTCTTTTTCAGTACGGCTATGGCATTGAGTGCTTTGGACTCCTGATAGAAATCGACGAACGCATTGACAAAAAGAAGGATGGTAATAATGGTAAAATCTTCCCAGCGCTGCACCATAGCAGAGAGTACGGCAGCGACTTCTATCATCCATGGGATAGGACCCCAGAAACGTTTAAAAAGACGCTGCAGCCATGTTGCTTCTTTGGCTTCGATCGCATTGGGACCATACTTCTCAAAACGCTGGGCAGCCTCTTTGGAAGAGAGTCCTTCGATAACGGCTGTTTGTATCTCAGGTGCAATACTCTTTTCGGTACGTTTTTGAGTGTCAGACATCCTGTTTTCCTTTTTATGGAATATCATCTTACATTATACTACCAAATGCTGCAAAAAGTTTAACATACATCAATCATTGATCTCTTTTGCAATCATTTTCATTGTATGGTCATAACGGTAAACCGTCGGCGCACCGGTAGGAATCTCTACATTGACAATGGCATCTTTGCCCAACCCCTCTATCTCCATCACCAGTGCACGTAAAGAGTTTCCGTGCGCAGATACCAGTACTGTCTTTCCCTTTGCAAGCTCCGGAAGAATGACTTGGCGATAGTACACCTTTACCCTTGCATGGGTATCTTTCAGCGATTCATGTTTAGGCAGCAATGCAGGATCGATATTTTTGTATTTTGGGTCAAATGCCGCAGCACGAGGATCATGCGCTTCCAGTGGCGGCGGCGATGTTTCGTACCCCCTTCTGATACGTAAAAACATCTTCTCCCCTACTTCCTGTTTTACTTCCTCTTTGCTACGCTGCTGCCATGCTCCGTAGTGGCGTTCATTAAGCTTCCAGCTTTTCATGCAGTCTATCTGCTCCCATGCCATCTCTTTTAAAATGATTTGTGCCGTATGGATAGCACGTTTGAGCCATGAAGTGAAACAGATGTCAGGGTAGAGGTGCTGCTGCTTCAATATCTCCGCCGCATGCCTCGCTTCTTCTTGCCCCTGTTCACTCAGTTCCACATCAGTCCATCCGGTAAAAAGGTTCTCTTTGTTGTATATACTCTGTCCGTGCCGTACCAATATCAGGGTTGCATAGGCTTTCATGATTCATCCTCTTCTTCATCTTTTTGTAACAGGTAGATACTGTAGAAAAACAGCAGTGCCAGAAAAACAATGCTCAGGTGACGCTGTGCAAAACTGAGCAGGTCGATAACTGTCTGTCCGAAATAGTACCCAAGCGAAGTGAACGTGACCGACCAGAGTGCCACACCGATGATCTCAAGCAGCAGAAACTTCCAGAAGTTAAACCCTGAAACCCCCAGCATCAGCAGTGCGGGAATGTGGGTACCGTAGATGAAGCGCTCGAAAACGACAATCCAGCTTCCAAAACGTCTGAACCACTTCTCTACCCGCTGCAGTTTTCTGTCATAACGGTGCAGTAACGCTTCGGTTTTCTTTTTAAAAAGGTGTCCGGTACCAAACAGCAGCAGGTCACCGATCATCGCACCGGTGAATGTGATGAGAAAGACTGTCGGAAAATCAAATTTTCCCTGTTCAATCATAAATCCGGCAAGTGCCAGACCGATCTCTCCTTCCAGAAAACTCCAAAAAAAGAGAATGGTATAGGAAAAATGGGCTGTTAAAAAAGATATGATCATTAGATACTGCCTCTTTGTTAATGCTATTTAATTATAGCATGTTAAAAGAGAGGTATTGTGTCAGCCAACTGACAAAAGATAAAGAATACTATATTAACCCTATAGATTCATAACAATAAACATCGTCAGTAAAATCTACACAACATGATTATGGGAAGTTACGTAGAAACAGTAGCGTTTTGTTATGGGGTATCGGTTTCCTGCAAAGCCGGCAATAAAATGGTAAATTCCGCCCCGCCATCGACATTTCTAACAAGCAGTTTACCTTGCATATTGTTCTCTACCATGTTTTTGGCAATGTTCAGTCCTATCCCTGAACCTTTGGGCTTTGTCGTCACATAGAGGTCAAATATCTTCTCCATGACATCTTCACGAATACCGCCTGCATTGTCCCTGACTGTAACACAAGGTCTACCCTCATCTTCTTTTATGTCAATGAAAATACGCATATCATCCTGCGGGTTTTCAATATATGCATCACGCGCATTGTTAAGCAGAGTCAGCACAACCTGATTGAACTCGTTGGGGTAACCGTAGGCAAGCAGTTTTTCATTGCCATGCAATTCGAGTGTAATATGGTTATGGCTGTATTCGAACTGTACAAGGTCAATAATGGTTTTAATACTGTCATAGAGATTGAAATAGATCCGTTCACGTGAAGGATTGAAAAAACTCTGGAAGTCACTGACGGTCTGATCCATATAGCGTACCTGCTTCAGGGTATCATCAAGTTTTTTATTGACCTCATCATCTGAGAGTGTACGTTTGTTCAGATTGAGTTTAAGCACATTGACGATCAGGCTGATGACATTGAGCGGCTGTTTCCACTGATGGGTGATCATCCCTATCATCTCACCCATCTGGGCATGGCGCGCCTGAAGCTCTACCAGTTTCTGTTTCTCCATATTCTTTTTGATCTCTTCATCGACAATCTCCTGCATCTCCTCATTGAAGCGCTTTAGCTGCGCATTCTTTTGGGAAATATCATCAAGAAGCAGTGACTTTTCGTTACGTTCCTGAATGAGCTTCTGTTGTGTTTGCGCCATGTCGGTCACATTTTCAAAAAGTACGACCATGCTCTCATAGACCCTGCCCTGCTCATCAGCAGATGGTCTACGACGCCCGGGGTGAACATGAATATGTATATATACATCTTTATGCAGCGATTTTTGTACATAAGGGATTGTAAAGGCATGTCTCTGACCTTTCAAAATCTCTTCGAGCACCGTTTCCAGTCCATAAAGTTCAGGCACCAGATCGGTAATATCAATATTGTCACACTCTTTTGCCCTTTGACTGCACAGCTCAAAGACTTTATCGGAAAATTCAATCACCCTATAGGTCTCATCTACAACGACATACTCATAGATATGATTGGCATAGATGGCATTGAGAATCTCTTGAATATGCATGGAGCTACCTTTGTGAAAGCATCAGTCTTGCGATAGCATCGAATACCCGTTCTACCCCTTCGCCGCTTTTTGCCGATGTAAGATATATCTGTTCACACAGGTCAGCATAGCGTTCACACGCATGGGCATATACCTGCTGTTGCTGATCTTCCGCCAATTTATCGTTTTTGTTCAACACAAGGGTAATAGGCGCATTCGGTGCATGCTTGCCTACAATATCAATATAGCTGCGCAGGTTTTCTATGGTCTCTTCACGGGTAATATCCGCTACCAGTATCGCACCGTGCGCACCCTGAAGGTAAATCGTATTGACAGGTTTGGTAGGGGTACCCCCTTCAATATCCCATATCAGCCCCTGCACTACCGTCTCATCAACTGCAATCTTTTTACGCGAGATCTTTACACCGATCGTACTCAAATAGCTGTCACTGAACTGATTATCCACAAAACGGCGTATCAGGCTTGTCTTTCCGGTAGAGAAATCCCCGACCAGAATGATCTTTTTTGAAATCATAGTTAAATTACCCTTTCTTGACTCATCTGCAACACGTAGAACAAATCGCAATCTAGCTTACCGTAACAATATCGTTCAATTATATGATTATGTGTGTAAGCTATCAAAAAACCTTGTTGCACGATCAGGCATCATAAAAATGCATCCGCCCAAACAACGACAAAATATACTTCTTCGCCTCTTTACAATATTATCATACGACCGTTTCTCATCTGTTAGTTTATCTCTCCGCTCTCCAGGAACGCCTCGATCTTCCCAATGCTTTTGGCAGGGTCGTTCTCTTTGCGAAGATCCGCCATAAGATCAGCCGCTTTAGTATTGCCCATATTGAGAAAAAGTCCTTTAAGCGCATGCAGTGACTTGCTGATCTGTTCAATGTTTTGCGGTTGCGATGCAAGCAGTGATTTGAGCTTTTCAAGTTCATTGAAAAGATCACGTTTCCCCGAACCAAGAAGCTGCTCTATTTGCGTCTCTTTGAAGCCGAAGGAGGAGAACTTCTCTTTGGCTATCCTCAATGTCTCTTCTATCACATCTTCCATACATAAGACCTCTATCTGAAATATATCAATGATTATACAATAAATGCTCTTTCTATACTAAGGTTCAGTAATGATTTTATGCGAAGTCATGAATTTCTATTTCGAGATTTTGAATCTAAAGTAGGGTTAAACAATAATCATGTATAGTCAACGAAAGAACGATAGCAAAAAGCCAGGAAGGGAAGAGATGGAGAATAACTTGCGTATCGCCATTGCAGATGACCATGAGATCGTGCGAAGCGGGCTTGCTATGATCATTGACAATGCGCAGGGTATGCAGGTTGATATAGCGGCATCTTCCCATCATGAACTGATCGATCTGCTTGAAAAAAGAGAGATAGACCTCCTGATCCTCGACCTCAACCTTGGCGATGTCAATGGACTTTTTTCGCTCGAATCGGTTGCCAGCCGCTACCCTTCACTGCCTGTTCTTGTTCTCAGTGCCTACCCCGAAGAGGAGTACGCCATCCATGCGTTTAAAGCAGGAGCATCAGGCTATCTGAACAAAGCGGTCATCTCCTCTGAACTGATAGAGGCAATACAGACAATCCAAAACGGCAAAAGATACATTGGTGAAACACTTGCACAGACTCTGCCTTACGGCACTTCGCTCCAAAAAGAGACCAAAGAGATCTCAAAGATTCTCTCCAAACGTGAATTTGAGGTATTTACGCTGATCGGACAGGGCAAAAGCCCCAAAGAGATCGCCCAGATCCTCTCACTCAGTCCCAAAACCGTATCGACCTATCGCAGCCGTATTATGGAAAAGCTAATGATCACAAACCGCTCACAGCTTCAGCGGTTTGCCTACGAACGGCTTGGCGGCGTACTTTGATATGGTGGTAAAGAGATTTTAAAAATAGCACCCATCGTACCGTTTTTCACTTCAATCTTCCCACCACAGTGATCCTGGATGATCGTACGGGACATATAAAGCCCGAGTCCGGTACCGCCATTGTCCTCTTTGGTCGTAAAATACGGATCAAATATCTTCTCCAATATCTCCGGTTCTATGCCACCGGCATTGTCTTCCACCTCAATGACGGCATACTCCCCTTCCCTTCTGTTACGTACCGTGATCATCGGCGCTTTGATATCTCTCATCAACATTGCATCTTCGGCATTTTTTATCAGGTTTAACAGCACATGTACGACCTCGTTGGGATAGGTCTCTACCCTGCATGTACATGCCACCTCCTGATTGACGGTGATCAGTTTGGATTCAAGAGCGCTTCCCGCAATCCGGAGAGTGTCCTCGATAAGCTCCGACGTTGTCCGTACCTCTTTTTGTTTGTCCAGTTTGAAAAAGTTTCTAAAATCATCGATCGTAGCGGAAAGATGCTGCACATGTTCGCTAATAAGCTGTGTCTTCTCACTGATAAACGTTTTATCGCAGCTGCCTACATCGTTTTTGAGTTTCACCGTTGCGTTGACCGCAGCAATCGCATTGAGCGGCTGCCGCCACTGATGGGCGATCATACTGATCATCTCACCCATCTGCGCATAGCGCGCCTGCTGAAAAAGCATCCTCTCCTGTCGCCGGTTCTTCTCTGTTTTGATCCTAATCTGCTCTTCAAGCGTTTCATTGAGCTCTTCAAGCTCACGTGTCTTTTGCTCAAGTTCCTCTTTTTGCCGTTTAAGTGCCCGGGTTTTCTTCTCAACTTCCTCTGCCAAAATATTTTTAACCCTGAGCAGCTTTCTGGTGGCAAGCTGTTCAATGTCCGAATACCAGTGCGCGATCATCAGTACCACCAGCATGTTCATAATCCAGATCATAAAATCAATGAAGCTGATATGAAACCCCTCCGCATGTTTAAAGAACAAAGCAAAGATCACCATCCCCATCGCTATAAGCCACAGGGAGGCTTCCTTTCCGTCAAAGAGATAAAAGACCATATAGACAACTGTTGAGACCCAAATGAAGCGTATAGGTGTCTCAGGATGGTTGACTACAAGGAAAAGAGAAGCCAAAAAGGCGGTAAAGAAGACAATGCGTGTGATCTTTTTATAGTGTCTGCTGTCTGTTTTCAGTTTATAGTAACCATACAGCACTATCCCCAAAAACAGGATATCTGCCCCAGCCTGTACATAGTCGTGTTTGATCAAACGGATCAAACTCATGGTACCTATCACACTGATGAGGACAAGGAACATTTTCAAAAGCAGTTTGACCTTTTGCTCTGCAAACTGGGTTTCAGGGTTCACTACTGACATCTGTATCCTCTACGCTTACGTATTCTCATTGGGAGAGAGGAAAGGGGCTATCGTACGTTTCAAAAGTGTCGGATCGATCGGCTTGCTCAAATAGCCGTCAAAGCCTGCAGCAAGGAAACGCTCTTTGTCCCCTTTAAGCGCATTGGCAGTGAGTGATACTACCGGCGTATGCTCCAGTCCGCTCTCTTCTTCCAGTACAGCTATCTGCTTTGCAGCATCCATACCGCCCATATTTGGCATATTCTCATCCATCAATATCAGGTCATAACGGCCAGTTTTGAACTTTTCGATCGCTTCAAGCCCGTCGTTTGCCATCTCATAGGTCAGCCCGAAATTTTCAAGAATGATACTCAGGAACATTCTATTGGCTTCATAGTCTTCAACAATGAGTACATGGCCGGAAAGTGCTATATCTTCATCCTCTTGTGCATCTTCTTCCTCTTTTCCAAGCGGCAGCGGTACAGAAAGCTTGAAAGCACTTCCTTTGCCTACTTCGCTTTTAAGGGTCAGTTCACCGCCAAGCATACGGCTGAGCTCCAAAGAGATGGTAAGCCCTAGCCCCGTACCACCATAAACACGTGCAGTTGAACCGTCTGCCTGCGTAAAGGGTTCAAAAATACTTTTTTGTTTCTCCTCGCTGATACCGATACCGTAGTCTTTTACAAGTATGTTCAAGCGCCCGTTTTTGTACCAGACCACACTTTTGACGATCGAGCCTTCAGGTGTGAACTTGATCGCATTGGAGAGCAGATTGGTAAAGATCTGCTTGATACGCAGTGCATCGCCATAGAGTACGCTTGGCATGTAGTTATTGTATTTGATCTTGAAGTCGATGTAATTTTCCGCCGCTTTTGCCTGAAAGAGCTCTGCCACAGAGATTAGATCATCGTACGGATTGAAGTTGTAGGGTTCAATCTTGAGTTTTCCGCTCTCTATTTTGCTGATATCGAGAATGTCATTGATGATCTGCACAAGCGAATCGGAGGAGTTTTTGATAATGTGCATGTATTTGAGTTTTTCTTTGTCTGTCTCTTTCTCTTCGAGCAGTTTGATGAACCCGACGATGGCATTGAGCGGCGTACGGATCTCATGAGACATGTTGGCAAGGAACTGGCTCTTCTGCTGCATCGCCTCTTCGGCAAGCCGTTTTGAACGGGCAAGGTTTTCATTCATCTGCTTGAACTGACGCTTCTGGATAATCACCTCTATCACATGTGAAAAAACCTTTTCAAAACGTTCAATCTCAATAGGTTTAAGGATAAAGTTGCTCACTTCAAGGTCTATGAGATCAAGAAGATAGTTGCTTTCATTATGTGCCGAAAGTGCAATCATATTTTGTCTGTCGTGTATCGCCTTGATCTGACGTGTCATCTCGATGCCGTTCATTTTCGGCATATTGATATCGGTCAGTACTATGTCATAATAACATTGATGTTTTTCATGGTATGCCTGATACTTCCGAAGCCCCTCTTCTCCATCGCCTGCGACATCGACATGGTCAAAAAACATTTTCAGCAGTTCCATGGTACTCTCCCGTACCATCGCATTATCCTCAACATAGAGTATTGAGAGTTCTCCTGCCTCTTGTAAAAGTTCCTGAATCGGTCTGGACACCATATTCTCCTGATTTTTTTCGCTTGTTATCTTGCTAATTGTACACCAAAATTACTTCCATTCCATCTGTCTGTCCAGAACCGCTCTAATCTGTTTGGGGACATAATACTGGAACTGTTTGGGGTAAATGAAAAAGTCAAGGCTTCCTTTGGCATCCAGAATCTCACTCCATCTCTCCACATCAAAATCGATGGCGACCACACCCATGGTCGGTATTTTGGAGATGTGCTCATCCAGCAGTACATTCGCCATGTCCGTTATCTGCGGATTGTGCCCTATCACAAAGATCGTACTGTAACTGTCATCCTGCATGAGAAGCAGCTCTTTAAGCGTATCGGTATCGGTAAAGTAAAGCTCTTGCAGATAGTCTATCTGCCCCTCATACGAGAGTTTTTTGGCAAGGCGGTCAGCCGTCTCCTGCGTTCTTGCCGCACAGCTTGCGAGTATGTGGTCTGGGCATATTCCGCGAAGCATCAAATAGGAGCCTATCATCTCTATAGACTTCTTCCCTTTCTTGGTCAACCCGCGTTCAAAGTCACTGGCATCGATGTCTTTCCAGCTCGATTTGGCATGTCTGATCAGATATAACGTTTTGATGGTCGCCCCTTTAGTATGTTGTACTGATACGCAATGCTACAGTTTGCCAAGCTCTTCTGACATTGATTTGGATGCCTTGTCCATGATCATTTTTGCCAACGCAACATTCCCGTCATCCCTGAAGATCGCAAAAACGTTGATCTTTGCAAAGTTGTCATCGGAGAGCACACCGGCACTGTTGATCAGAAATACATGCCCATCGAGTGTTTTTGCCTCAAGAGAGGAGGCTTCTGAAAAACCAACATCCAGAGAAGACTCTGAAACCATTCTGTAGGCATCGTTGAAGATACTTGCAGAGTAAGGAATATCGGTACCCGTATTGTCATTGTCCACATAGAGGGTCTCCCCTGAGTAGTTCAATACCGCTGATCCCAGATATCCGTTGACTGCACGCAGTCTTTTCATTGCTTTGTCAAAATCGATCATCTATTTTCCTTTGTATTGATATTAATGAATGTTATTTGTTCAGTTCTGTCATAAACGCGTTAAAAGTATCGAAGCTCTGTCCATTTTCCGCCAGAAACTCCCCAAGTGCCTTCTCTGAAGCCTCTACACCCTCTTCCTGCTCTATCTTCAGCAGTTTGGCATAAAGTTCACCTATCTTCTCTTTGGCTGCCGGCGTGACACTTCTTCTTGTCGAGACATAGTTTCTGAACGATCCGTCAGGGTTCTTCGCCATGCGTACCTGTGCAAGCACCCAGTAGTAGCTTCCGTCTTTGCAGAGGTTCTTCACAAACGCTTTGACCTCTTTACCCTCTGTGATATTGTCCCAGAGGTACTTGAAGATCACCTTCGGCATATCCGGATGGCGCAGGATGGAATGGGGCTTGTCCAGAAGCTCTCCCTGGGAATACCCGGAAATTTTCATAAAGATCGGATTGGTATAGGTGATGTTCCCCTCAGCATCCCCTTTTGAGACGATCATATCGATACTGCTGACCTCTCTCTCTACATCGGTCGGTGTAGGACGTTCCATTACATTTCTCCTTCATGATTTAAGTAATATTGGCAGAATATTATCAAAAACATTCCTCTTTGTATGTAGGATTTTTCCTACATAAACATTTTCTCTTTTCTACTATAATACGCCCAAACTATTTAGTGAAGAATGGAAACGATGAAAACGATCAACAAAGCAGACCTCAAACAGCTGGTAAAAGAGACTACACAGAAACTGGCTGCCCTGAACGACAAAGTCGAGATCAATCGTGTCATAGAAGATCTTGTCAAAGAGTTGATGGATACCGAATATGCTTCTTTGTGGGTTTTTGACAAAGAGACGGCAACGCTTCTGCGTGCACGTGATGACGACACCCTGCATGCACTCTCCATGCTTGGTCAGCGCGGGGTACTTGCAAAGTGCTTTTTTACCCTCAGCGGCGGCATCTATAACTACCTTGCCAGTGAAAAAGAGTACTTTCCTCAGGTAGACAATCCGGACAATATCCGGATCAAATCGAAGATCATCGTACCCATTATCGACGGTGACCGCTTTTTGGGCATGGTCACTGCCTACTCTTCCATTTACAAGATACGCAACTTCACACAGGATGAGTTCGAGATTCTCGAAGCGATCGTACCGTTTTTAAGCAATGTCATCTACACCATGTATCCGCATATGAAAGAGGCTCAGGAGGAGATCTATGTCAGCCAGCGCCTGATAGAGAGCTCCAAAAACATGGTCGAAGAGGTTGACAAACTCCAAAAAGAGCAAAAGCAGGTCGAAACAAGTGACGAGACACTCACTTTTCTCTCCAATACCGTTCATGATATCAGAACACCTGCAAACTCACTGTACGGATTTCTGGAACTGCTTGAGGAGCAGATGACCGACAACAGACTGCTGCAGTATATCCACAATGCAAAAGAGAGTGCCCGTTTCATCAATGAACTGACAACCTCCATTCTCGACAGGGTCTCCTCTCAAAGAGAGCGCGGCAGAGCAAAACCTGTTACCATCAACCCTACAAAATTCTTTGCCGACATCGCTGAAACCTTCTCTGCCAATATGTACAACAAAGCGATCGGCTTTAACATTTACATCGACCCTTTTCTTCCCAAAGAGATCAACATCGAAGATGTTATGCTCAAACGTGTACTGATGAACCTGCTTAACAATGCATACAAATTTACTCCGTCCGGGCAGCACATTACTTTCAGCGTCAAGTATGACAGCAGCACAAAAGAGATGCACATTTCGGTAGCCGACACCGGCATAGGCATTGCCAAAGAGAAGCAGGAGGAGATATTTAAAGCCTTTACACAGGCAGAGGAAGATACGGCACTTCACTATGGCGGTACCGGCCTTGGGCTTAGTATCAGTGCCGAATATGTCCATGCACTTGGCGGCAAACTTGAGCTTGAGAGCGAACTTGACAAAGGCAGCCGTTTTTACTTCACCCTTCCTGTCGTTACCGAAAACAACGAGAGGATGTTCGAAACGATTGGCAGCAAACATCTAAGGGCTGCCATTTTGTTTGACAAAAACAATACGTTCAGCAGTAAAAATCTACTGCGCTATATGTTGCGCTTCGGTATTGACAAAGAAAATATCAGTGCCGTAAAATCCATACGTACGCTCTCTGATAACACTACCCACCTCATCTGTTTTCAGCACCAGCTCAATGCAGACATACTTGCTGCAGCAAAAAAAAGAGACATTCCTCTGCTGGTCATCGAAGAGCAGTTCCTCTCGATGCTTGGTATGCAGGAGAGTGATTTTTCCGTCATCTCCCAATACGGATACTATGCACATATCCTCCATGAATTCCTTAAAGAAGAGGAACCTCCGCGTATTCTTATTGCCGATGACGACCGTATCAATGTCGAACTGCTCAAAGCAATTTTAGGTGAAAGCTTTTGCCATATCGATACGGCTATGGACGGTGAAGAGACGCTTGAAATGCTTGAACAGGCAGTAAAAGAGAAAAATCCATACGCACTTGTTTTCCTTGACAAACACATGCCATCGATCTCCGGTTCTGAAGTGATGACCCGTTTCAGAAGCTACGAAAAAAGAAAGGGCAGCAAGCCTGTCTTTGCCGTATCGATATCGGGCGATGTCAGCAGCAGTGAGCCCGGAGACGGTCTTTTCGACCGTTTCGTAGGCAAACCGTTCAATAAAAAATCGATCAAAGAAACCCTTGTCGAAGCAAAAATCTGTCTATAGATCACCTTTACAGGCTTGCTGGACAAGAGCGAACAGTGCATCCGCATCAATAGGCTTGCTGTAGTAGTACCCCTGCACCACAATACCGCCAAACGATTTGATGATCTCTGCCTCTTTACGTTCCTCCACGCCTTCGGCGACAATCTTCATATGCAATGCCTTTGCCATATCGTTGATGGCACGGAAGAGTAAAAAGAGTTTTTTGTCAGTATGGATATTGCGTACAAATGAACGGTCAACTTTCAATACATCTGCGGGGAAGCGCATCAGATAATGCAGCGACGTGTGTCCTGTGCCAAAATCATCGATCGCTATACCCATGCCCATCTCTTTCAAACGCTTAAGCAACGTAACAAAACCGTCCATATTTTCCGGAATCGTTTCTTCCATGATCTCAAAGATCACTCTCCCTTTGGGAAGTCCGTACATCTGTTGCACAAAAGCTACTGTCTCAAGAAAGCTCTGTTCCAAAAGTACCGAGGCGGGCACATTCACAGAGAGCGTAAAGTGCCGCATACCCACTGTATCGAGCTTTTTGAACATTTTGGCTGTCTCGATCAAAATAAAGACAGTAAGCGGTACGATCATACCGCTTTTTTCCGCAAGAGGGATAAACCGTTCAGGCGATATCTCTCCAAACTGGGGATGCTGCCACCGTATCAAAACTTCCGCACCCGCATAACATCCTTTGTCAGCATAAAACTGTGGCTGATAGAGCAGATAGAACTCTCCTCTGTCTATTGCGCCGGGAATATCTTTCAACAATTTCAACTCTGTCATAAGATGTTTTTCATCTGTCGGAGTAAAAAATCCGATATGGTTGGTACCGTCTTTTTGCAACTGTTTCATCGCACTCTCTGCATGCTTCAACAGCATCTTTGCAGAGACGACCGACTCTGTCACAACCGCTATACCGATAGTAACTGTAATGTAGAACATCGTACCTTCGATATTGAACGGTTCACGCAGTGCAGTGACGATCGTCTCTGCCAGCCGCTTCAGTCGCTTCTCTTCATGATAGTCTGTTGCGATGGCAAAACGGTACGTACCTGCTTTTGCAAAAAGTTCATTCCTCAAACAGGTACGCAAACGTGCTGCAAGTTTTTGCAGCAGTAGGTCATCGATCTCATATCCAAAACTCTCGTTGAAGCGTGACAGATCATCAAACTCCATAGAGAGTATTGCACGAGGAAAAGGTTGTAGAGAATCTTGAAATTGATCTGAGAGAATGGAAAGGAATGCTGTTTTGGAATAGAGCCCTGTCACAGGATCTACATCGCCATACTGTGGCAGCACTTTCCTCCCCATTGTGTCAGCACCCCTGTCTAGAGCTGCAGAAGACGGATAAAGTTTTGGTTGAATGCATCCATCATGATCGGTTTCTTCAGGAAGAGATCAAAATAGGGACGCTCGGCTTCATACTCGTTCGGGTAGATCGTCAGTGCGGCAAGCCGTGTCTCTTCACTCTTTGCACGTGCTTTTTTCGCAATATCTACACCAGAACCGTCCGGCAGATTCATATCGACGATCATAGCATCATAGGCGTCGTTTTCATCGATCATTTTCATTGCCTCTTCTACACTGCCTGCCTCATCTATATGCACATTGATCTTATAGCCTACCATCAGGTTTTTGATCAGTTTTGTTTCAAACTCAATATTGAAATTCACATCATCCACGATCAGGATACGTTTTGCATTCACTTTCACTCCTTTAGTGTTCCAAATAATAATATTATTACAAAAATATCGCTCAATTATATCATAATTGATTGTAAACGTCAGAAATCTGAATGCCAGTATTTCCAAATGATTTTTGGCTATAATAATTTCCGACACTACAGAGGAGAAATACATGGAACAGATATGGGCATTTATCATGATGCATCAAATAGAAGCACTGTTGTTGGGCTTTGGGGTCATCCTCCTAGCCTTCATGATCACGCACTGGCAGGAGGTAAAGTTCTGGTGGCTCAATTTCACCTACAACTTCCCCATTATCGGGAAACTTTCCCGCCTGGCAAAAGATATCGAGGGGTATGACGAAAACCACAAATGGTTCTACTCCGAAGAGCGTCTCTGCCGCGACTACTACAACTTCTATGAAAAAGTCGATGTCGATGACGAATCATATGATGAAGCCAAGGACTACCTACATGCAGCAGGAGAACTGGGACGCAAACCCACACCGACATTCATCTGGATCATGATCTTTGTACTGGTGATCGTTGAAGCGTTTGGATTTGCCTATGTACTTGCCGGATTTACTATCCCCGGGGCTTCAGAGTCGATACAGGAGAAAGGTGCCATTGGGGTCGCTGCCATGCTGGCGATTCTTTTGGTGTGGCTGACCCACCTTACCGGGCAGGAGCTTCACAGAAACACGCTTATCAAAAAGATCCGCCGCTGGTACAAGAACGACAACGCAGGGGGCAGCAACTGGCGTGACCTCAAGCCTGACGAGCAACTCATTACCATTGACAACACATTTGATGACAAAGACTCTCCCAACTACATCCGTATGCTCAACCGTCTCGATGTCAACGACAAGGTCATGACCACCTACACCAAAACCATGCTGACACTGGCATTTATCATTGCCATTGCCATAGGGGCTACTTACATCAGACATCAGGTGCTTGTACAGGAGATCGCCTCTGCCCACGAGAGTGCCGTCAACATCTTCAATGACGACAGCGGCTCACCCTTTGGCGACAGTGATGCTAAAAGCGATGACGATGTGGGCGCGCTCTTTGGCGATACAGACAGCAAAGATGCAGAAGATGACCTTGCTTCTTTGTTTGGTGATGATGCACCAAAAGCAGATACAGAGAAAAAAACAGCACACAACAATGCCAATATCGAAGATGAGACCAACCAGAAAGGCGGTGATGCCACCTTTATGATACTCGGTCTGCTCTTTGTCTTCATCCAGATACTGGGCATCTTCTTCGGGATGCACTACGATTTTGCCGGACGCGAATCCAAAGAGGCGTACGAGTGTCTGCGCGGCTTCAGTACCAAAAAGGCATTCCTCAGCTACTATGACCGTGCCAAGACCCACATTGCCAGAGTCGCACAGAAACAGCTTCAAAAGCTGCAGCACAAGATGAACATCATCAACGACAACAGCGGTACCGATGCCGAGACAACCGCCCTGCTTCGCAACAACAAGGACAGAACCTTTAAAAAATATCTTGAATTCGAGGACAAGTAAATGAAACGTATTTTTCTGATACTCCTAACACTTAGTGCCCTGCTTGGCGCACGCAGCGATGTACCAAGCTGCTACAAAGCACTCGACATCGCACTGGAAGACAACATCCCTGCCAAAGAGCTCTTCATCTTTGTAGACCAGACCACACCGCTGGACAAGAAGATGATGATCTACACCTACAAAAACATGATGCACTTCATCAAGAACGGCTACGCTGTCACCATCGCTTCCTTCTCCGCCAATGCCAACGGAAAATATGCCGATGTTGCCTACGAAGGCTTCGTTGAACCGCTGCTTTCAAAACACTCCAAATATGACATTGCCAAGAAAAAACTGCGCAAGTACAAGGCATGTATGAACGCACAGTACCGCTACGCCAGGAAAAAGGCGACCAAAGCACTGGTACACGTGCTCAAAGGAGCGAACAAAACACTGCCCCACTCTGACATCTTCCGCTCCCTGCACGATCTCTCCAAGCGTGTCGTCAAACCTTCAAAAGCGAGCGAAAAGGTTGTACTCATCCTCTCTGACGGGCTGGAACACTCTGCCATCACTTCTTTCTACCACAAAGGCGGTATCAAAAAGATCGACCGTAAAAAAGAGATGCAAAAAGTGGCAAAGAGCGGCTTTCTGGCAGACTTTGACAATGCCCGTGTCTACATGATGGCAGTCGGTGCGACAAGCAGCAAAAAAGCCTACCGCGATGCCAAAAGTCTAGAACGCCTTACTGCATTTTGGAAAGACTACTTCCTCAATACCCACGGCAACCTGAAAGCCATTGGTACACCGATGCTGCTGGAGGATATTGAATAAGCTATGAAAAACCTCAAAAACGCCCTGCTTCTCAAACAGCTCTACCAGCTTAAACAGCTGGGGTACCGCTACACTTCCGCCTCCATATTCAAAGAAGACGAGACCAATCTGGCACTGCCAAACTCTCTGGAGAAGCTCAAGGAACAGGCACTCAAGTGCCACCTGTGTGAACTGAGCAAAAGCCGCACCCATGTCGTTTTTGGCGAGGGCAGCCCCAATGCAGCGATTATGTTTGTGGGAGAGGGACCTGGGGCGACGGAAGACAGCATGGGAAGACCCTTTGTCGGACGCTCCGGCGAACTGCTGACAAAGATGATAGAAAATGTCCTCCTCATCCCAAGAAGTGAGGTTTACATTGCCAACATCGTCAAGTGCCGTCCGCCCAACAACAGGGTACCGACCCCCACAGAGGCACACACCTGCCAGCCCTTTTTGAACAGACAGATCGAGCTGGTCAAGCCCAAGATCATCATCACCCTTGGAGGTACGGCATACCATTACCTAACAGGAGATGAGACGGGCATCACCAAAGTGCGCGGTACATTGCACCAGCAGCACGGCTACACCCTCATCCCTACCTACCACCCAAGTTTTCTGCTGAGAAATCCGAGTGCGAAAAAAGAGGTTTTTGAAGATCTGAAAAAGGTCAAAGCTTTAATGGAGCAGTGGTAATTAAGAGAGAAATATTGCCGCACAAAATGCAGCATGCATGAAAGCAGCTATAAAGAGGCTACGCCTCTTCTGCTTTCTCGATGATCGCCTGCACGATCGCAGGGTCTTCCAGTGTCGAGATATCCTGTGTGATCGCTTCACCTTTGGCGATGGAACGAAGAATTCGCCGCATGATCTTGCCTGAACGGGTCTTTGGCAGTCCCGGAACGGCAATGACATGATCCGCCTTGGCGATGTTGCCTATCTCTTCGGCAAGCAGCTGGTTGATATGGTTTTTGATATCTGCGTTGATGTGTCCTTCTTTAAGTACCACATAGATAAAGATAGACTCCCCTTTGATGTCATGCGGTTTTCCAACCACTGCCACTTCTGCAACAGACGGGTCTTTTTTGACCGCTGCTTCGATCTCTGCTGTCCCAAGGCGGTGTCCTGAAACGTTGATGACATCATCGACACGTCCGGTAATAGTGATGTAGCCAAGGTGATCGACCAATGCACCGTCACCGGAGAAGTAGACCGGTTTGCCATCTTTGACCGCATCGGAGAAGTAGGACTTCACATAGCGTTCAGGATCTCCCCAGATGGTACGGATCATACTCGGCCACGGACGGGTGATACAGAGCAGTCCTGTTTCATTGGTCTCTTTTGGCGTACCGTCGGGGTCAATGACCTCCGCCATGATCCCTGGTAGCGGCAGTGTTGCACAGGCAGGCTTGATGGGCGTTGCACCCGGAAGCGGGCTGATCATGTGTCCGCCTGTCTCTGTCTGCCACCATGTATCGACAATGGCACAGTGACTCTGCCCTACCACTTCGTAGTACCATTTCCAAGCCGGCGGGTCGATAGGCTCTCCAACCGTACCAAGCACTTTGAGCGAACTGAGGTCATACTTCTTAGGCTCCTCCTCACCCATCTTGTGCAGTACTCGGATGGCAGTCGGTGCAGTGTAGAACTGGCTGATCTTGTGGTCTTGTACCATCTTCCATGCACGCCCCGCATCCGGATAGGTCGGTACCCCTTCAAACATGACAGTAGTCGCTCCAGCTGCGAGCGGTCCATAAATGATATAGGTATGTCCCGTGATCCACCCAATGTCCGCTGTACACCAAAAGACATCTTCATCTTTGATGTCAAAGACCCACTCCATGGTCATCTGCGCCCAGAGGATGTAGCCTGCATTGGCATGCTGTACCCCTTTTGGTTTTCCGGTACTTCCTGAGGTGTAGAGCAAAAAGAGCGGATCTTCACTGTCCATGATCTCATACGGGCACTCGGCATGCTGCGCTTCAATCAGGTCATTGTAAGAGTGGTCTCTCCCCTCTACCCATGCGATCTCTTCATTGTTGCGTTTAACCACCAGCACGGCTTCGACACTCTCGCCCCCTTGGCTGAGTGCATCATCCACAACATTTTTCAGCATGTAGGGTTTGCCTTTACGGTAGGCACCGTCAGCGGTGATAACCAGCTTCGCCTCCGCATCCTCGATACGGTCTTTGAGCGCCTCGGCAGAGAATCCGCCAAAGACGATGGAGTGGATGGCACCGATACGCGCACACGCAAGCATGGCATAGGCAGCTTCTGGGATCATCGGCATGTAGAGTACGACACGGTCACCCTTTTTGATGCCAAAGTGCTCTCTGAGCAGGTTTGCCATCTTGTTGACACGCAGTGAAAGCTCTGCATAACTGATGTGCTCTACATCTCCTCTGTCACCCTCAAAGAGGATCGCGGTTTTGTCCGCTTTGTCGGCAAGGTGTCTATCGACACACTGATTACAGACATTGAGTTTTCCGTTGGTGAACCATTTGTAAAAGGGTGCGTCACTCTCATCAAGCACCTTCTCATACGGTGCAAGCCAGTCGATCTTCTCATCGGCAAACGATTTCCAGAAGCCTTCATAGTCCTCTTTGGCACGGTTTTGAAGCTCCCAGTACTCATCCATGCTTTTGATGGCAGCGTTTTGTGCAAACTCCGGATTGGGTTCAAAGATAGGTCTGTGTTCTCTCATGTTATACCTCTTTTCTAATTTTCTATGAGAAAAGTGTAACATAAACTTGGAAGATTTAAAATGTTTTGAGGATAGATTTTTTAATTAGGAGGTTTCTTCTCTTGTTTGTAACATGCAGATACAGCACAATGCTGCGCTACACGATCTCTATTTTTTCAACCACATCAAGCCCAAAGCCTGCCAAACCGACAAACTCTGTCTCTTTGTTGGTGGTCAGCAGGTTGATGTTCCTGATGCCAAGGTCTTTGAGTATCTGCGCCCCTACACCGAACTCTTTTGCCTGTTCAGCCGAGATGACCTTGCTGTCGAGAAAGATGAGTACTCCCCCGTTGGTTTTGAGATACTCTATGGCGTTGTTGAGCGCATTGAAGCGTTTGTCATCAAGAATAAGGTCAATGTCACTGCCGATGTTGTGGAACTTGACGTTGGCGGTTTCATGGAGCTTGTAAAACTGTATGACGGTATGGCAGCGCCCAAGATGGTCTTTGTAGGTATGTTTTTCGACCTTCATGCCCCGCAGTGTGCTCTCTTCACTCGAGACTCTCTCTACCAGCTGTTCATTGGCAAGACGGTACTCAACAATGTCGGAGATGTAGACAATGGGCATGTTGTGTTTTTGCGCAAAGACCTCAAGGTCATCCGCACGCGCCATGGTGCCGTCCTCTTTGATGATCTCGCAGATCACCCCTACCGGTGCCAGTCCGGCAAGTTTGCACAGGTCAACCGAGCCTTCAGTATGTCCTGTACGCACCAGTGTCCCCCCGTCTTTGGCAATGAGCGGGAAGATGTGTCCCGGGCGCACAAAGTCTTTGGCGACACTGAGCGGGTTGGCAAGTTTGCGGATGCAGTCGTCACGTTCAGCCGCACTGATCCCTGTACTTGCCGTAGCAGAGTCTATGGAGACGGTAAAGGCGGTCTCGTGGTTGGAGTCATTTTGGCTGACCATCGGCATAAGGTCAAGCTCTGCCGCCAACTCTTTGGTAATAGGCGTACAGATCAGCCCCCTCGCCTCTTTTGCCATGAAGTTGACCATGTCAGGTGTAGAGAATGTCGCAGCGTATACCAGATCACCCTCATTCTCCCTGTCCTCATCATCCATCATGATGACCATCTTCCCTCTCTTGATCTCATCAATGGCTTTTTCCACGCGTTGTATTGCATCTGACATCTTTACATCCTGTCTTTAATTTTCCAATATCACTACAAACATTTTAAGCAAATTACTCATAAATGCGGATTATAAAAAGTATTATAGCAGATGAGTGATAGCGTTTATATAAAAGTATCTACGAAAACCATTGCATGGTGTTGAGGAATACTATAATGCCATTATGGGCACCTTATGTGATTTGTGAAGGAGAAGAGGGAAAAACTCCTGCATGCAACAGGAGATCTTCCATGGGGAAACGAGGAGAGTCTATTACCCTACCATCGATTCAAGTGCCTCTTTTGAGACTTTGTTGAAGTTGAGGTATTTGTAGACGCTGTCTCTGTTCTCAGGTGTGATCTTCTTATTGACGATCTCAAGATACTCCTCTTTTGTCGGAATACGTCCAAGCAGTGCTGCAACCGCTGCAACCTCTGCAGAACCCAGATAGACCTGTGCGCCTTTACCAAGACGGTTGTCAAAGTTTCTTGTAGAGGTAGAGAATACAGTTGCATTGTCTGCTACCCTTGCCTGGTTACCCATACAGAGTGAACATCCCGGAATTTCCGTACGTCCGCCTGCAGCACCGAAGATAGCAAAGTAGCCCTCTTCGATCAGCTCTTTCTCATCCATTTTGGTCGGTGGTGCGATCCAGAGTTTGGATTTGACGCTTCCCTCGCCCTTGAGCACTTCTCCAAGTGCACGGAAGAGACCGATATTGGTCATACATGAACCGACGAAAACTTCATCGATGTTTTTCGGTCGCTTCTCATCTGCAAGGATCTCAGAGAGTGTCGCTACATCATCCGGATCGTTCGGACATGCAAGGATCGGCTCAGTGATCTCATTAAGGTCGATCTCAATGACTGCAGCATACTCGGCATCCTCATCACGCTCAAGAAGTTCAGGGTTTTTCAGCCAAGCTCTCATCTTGTCTGCACGTCTTTGGAGTGTCTCTTTGTCCTCATACCCTTGCTCAATCAGCTCTTCGATCAGCACAATGTTTGACTCAAGGTACTCAATGATAGGCTCTTTGTCCAGCTTGACCGTACATGCCGCAGCAGAACGCTCAGCAGAGGCATCAGAGAGCTCAAATGCCTGCTCACACTTAAGATGCTCAAGCCCTTCGATCTCAAGGATACGCCCTGCAAAGATATTTTTCTTGCCTTTCTTCTCAACGGTTAGCAGACCATCTTTGATCGCCTGATAAGGAATGGCATTGACAAGGTCACGAAGTGTGATACCAGGCTGCATCTCCCCTTTGAACTTAACAAGCACAGACTCCGGCATTGTCAGAGGCATCATCCCTGTAACCGCTGCAAACGCTACAAGCCCTGAACCTGCCGGGAAGCTGATACCAATAGGGAAACGGGTATGGGAGTCACCACCGGTTCCTACGGTATCAGGCAGACACATACGGTTTAGCCAGCTGTGAATGACACCGTCACCCGGTCTGAGGATAAACCCTTTTCTCTCTGTCCAGAACTTTGGCAGTGTGTGCTGCAGCTCGATATCTGCAGGCTTTGGATAGGCTGCCGTGTGACAGAATGACTGGAGTACGAAGTCTGCACCGAAGCTCAGTGCCGCAAGCTCTTTGATCTCATCTCTTGTCATTGGCCCTGTGGTATCCTGAGAACCGACAGTTGTACAGACCGGTTCACAATAAACTCCCGGTTTGACACCTTCCATACCACACGCACGACCTACCATTTTTTGTGCCAGTGTGTAGCCTTTGCCGTTATCTTCAGGCTGTGAAGGCTTCATGAAGATATCACCTGCATCCATACCAAGTGCTTCTCTCGCTTTTGCAGTCAGTCCCTTACCGATGATCAGAGGGATACGTCCACCCGCTCTCATCTCATCAGGAAGTGTATTTGGAGAGAGCTCAAATGTAGAGACAACCTCACCCTCTTTTTCGATCACACCTTCATATGGTTTGATGGTGATCACATCACCAGTCTCAAGCTTGTCTACCGGTGCCTGGATAGGCAGACATCCTGAATCTTCCGCAGTGTTGAAGAAGATCGGCGCGATGATAGAGCCGATGACCACACCGCCTGTTCTCTTGTTTGGAATACCCGGAATGTCATGACCCATGTGCCACTGTACCGAGTTGATCCCCGATTTTCTTGAAGAACCGGTACCAACGACATCACCGACATAGGCAAGCGGATGCCCTTTTTTGCGTAGCTCTTCCATCGTCTCAAGCGGTTTGTCCATTCTTGCCACAAGGAAAGACTGTGCATGCAGCGGGATATCTGCACGTGTAAAGGCTTCGGATGCAGGAGAGAGGTCATCTGTGTTGGTCTCACCCGGTACTTTGTAGACAGTAACCGTGATCTCTTCTGCCAGAGGCTCTTTGTTGTAGAACCACTCTGCATTTGCCCATGATTCGATCACCTCTTTGGCATACGGGTTGCCCTCTTCCATCATTTTTTTGACTGTTTCAAAGTCTGCATAGACAAGGATCGTATTTTTCAGCTCATCGGCTGCTGCCTGCGCGATCTCTTTGTCGTCACTCTTGAGTGCTTCAATCAGTGGACCAACATTGTATCCGCCCAGCATCATACCAAGGATTTTAACCGCATCAAGCGGTGTGATCACCGGTGATTTTGCGTTACCCTGTACGATATCATTCAAAAATGCCGCTTTGACATAGGCAGCATCATCCACGCCCGCAGGTACATGGTTTTTGAGCAGATCCAACAGATAATCTGCATCTTCTATCTTGTCTGCTTTGAGCAGTTCAACAAGTTCTGCAACCTGCTTTGCATTCAAAGGCAGCGGGGGTACACCGAGTTTTGCACGTTCTTCGGTGTGTGCTTTATATTCTTCTACTAAGGCCATAGTGGTCTCCTGTTTATAGTTATTTGTAGGTAAATACTACCCAAATAGGGTTAAATCTTATTTGAATGATAAGAGGAAGAAAAACAGATAGAATATCTGTATCAGATAGTTACAGAAAAAGCGGGATTTTTGTAGAAAGTGTTACCAAACAAAGCAGAAAGAATCAGGCGATGATCTCTCTGTTTCCTTTGGCATTGGGTGCAGACAATACACCTGTAGCCTCAAGCTGTTCAATGATATTTGCCGAACGGTTGTACCCAATCTGCAGTTTTCTTTGAAGGTAGGAGATAGAGGTCTTTTTGTCGGAAAGTACCACTGCTTTTGCTTCTTCATAAAGCGGATCCAGTTCCACTTCACTCTCTCCCCCTTTGTTGGAGACACCACCCCCTTCGATAAGATAGCTCTCATCATACTCCGGCACACGCTGTGCCTTGATATACTCAACGATCTCTTCTATCTCCTCTTCGGTCGCCCATGGTGCATGGATACGTACCAGTCCGGTCGTACCCGGAGGAGTAAAGAGACCGTCTCCGCGTCCAAGCAGGCTGTCTGCACCTGTAGAATCCAAAATGACTTTGGAGTCGATCTTCTGACCGACACGGTAGCTCAAACGTGATGGCAGGTTTGCCTTGATGATACCGGTAACGACATCGACACTCGGTCTTTGGGTAGCTACAATGAGATGAATACCACAGGCTCTTGACTTCTGTGCCAGACGGGCAATGGAAGTCTCCACCTCCTTACCGCCGTTCATCATCAAGTCGGCAAGCTCGTCAATGATGACAACAATAAACGGCATCGGTTCGGCAGAGCCGTCACGTTTGACCTTCTCGTTGTAGTTGTCGATGTTCTTGGTACGTTTGTCTGCCATCAAGCGATAACGCCGCTCCATCTCTGCTACCATGTTTGCCAGTGCAGCAATCGCTTTTTTAGGTTCGGTAATAACCGGTGTAATCAGATGCGGAATGTCATCGTAAATAGAGAACTCCAGCATCTTGGGGTCGATCATCATCAGTTTGAGATGATCGGGATCGTTCTTATAAAGCAATGAAAGGATCATCGCATTGATCCCGACCGATTTCCCCGATCCTGTTGTTCCGGCAATGAGTAGATGCGGCAGCTTTTTAATATCGGTAATAAACGGCTTGCCTACAATATCTTTGCCCAGTGCAATGGTCAGCGGCGATTTGGAGTTTTGGAACAGGTCACTTTCTAAAATCTCACGCAGGTAGATGATATCACTCTGCTCATTGGGAATCTCGATACCGACAACATCTCGCCCGGGAATGGGTGCCTGAATACGGATGGTCTCTGCACTGAGTGCCATGGCAAGGTCATCCTGAAGTCCAAGGATTTTGGAGACTTTGACATTGGGGGCAGGTTTGAACTCAAAGGTCGTAACCAGCGGACCGCTGTAGGTTCGCACCACATCCCCGTTGATATTGAAGAGTTTGAGTTTTTCAATCAGGTTGCCCGATTTGCGGTCTATCTCCGCTTCATTGACACGCTTTTTCTGCTTAGGTGCTTTTTGCAGAAAATCGAGTTTGGGCAACTTGAAATTTTTGGGTTTCTCGGTTTTACCCTTCTCAAGCGTCTCCATGAGGCGAGAATTCTCTTCCAGCTCTTTGACGATCTGCACACCGGAGGCTGACATAACTGAGGTATCGTCATCTTCAACTTCTTTGCTTACCTCATTCTCTTGTTTCGGTCTCTTTTGAGGCAGAGGCTCTGACAGCTCCACATTCTTGACTTTGTGGGTTGCCGGTGTTTCCTCATTCTTCGCAACACGTTTAGCTCTTGGTTTGGGTGCCGGCTTTGCTCTTTTTGGTTCAACCACCTCTTGTATCTCCGGCATCATTTCATCTTCTAGTCTCGGCGAAGCGAACGGATTGGTCGTAAGCAATTTACCAAGACGTGATAGGAAACGTTTTATCCTGCTATAAGACTGCTTTTCTGACGATCTTTCAACCTTGTTCCGTTTTAGTGATATGATATTTTTCTTAGGGAGAAGTGAACGCCAGTCAAACGATTCATCGACAATAAACACTAACGCCAAAGCCATGATCATCAACCAGAAAAGCCACAAACCTGCTTTGCCGATATAGGGCTTGAGGAAAGAAACGATCTGCATACCGATAAAACCTGCATTATGAGGATCAATAATCAGTGCTTCAAAGAGAACTGCTCCGATAAAAAGAAGTATCCACCCCAGATAGAAATCGATATCTTTTCGGACAGATGCATCGCTATAGAGCTTGTACAGCGGGTAGAAAAGCAGCAAAATGTTGACGTAGGCAAAATATCCGAACAGATAGATATTGGTATCGCCTACCAGTTTGCCAATATTGCCTGCCAGTGCCGTGTCTCTGAAAAATGTCGAAAATGCACCGTATATAAAGATAATAGCTGTCACAATCAGTGTAGTCTTCACGTCTTCTTCCACCAGTTCATATTAATTAATGAAGACATTATAACAAATAAAGTTTAGTCACCTATAAAAAGAGGACAATTTGACACGTTTTCTGCTTATGAATTGCAGTTTACATGCATTTATAAAGTAGCTTTAAGCTCGTAACGAGTAGAATTCGGGCTACGTTCACTAAGCGTATATGCCTCGGTGGTGGAACTGGTAGACACGTCAGACTCAAAATCTGATGGGCTTTGCCCGTGTCGGTTCGAGTCCGACCCGAGGTACCACTCCTCTTTTTTCAATCCTTATCATAAATACCAATATATTTGTATATGAGCTATAAAGTGCATGTTCTGTTCCTTCCCTCTCTTTTTGCACGGTACATGGCATCATCGGCACGTTTAATGACTGCTTCTATCGTACTATCCTTTTCATAATCAGCTTCCGAAACACCGACACTTACCGTAAAGTGAACACTCTCTCCCATGCTGCTTGTTACGGGCTTAGCTTCTATAGTCTGTCTGATTCTCTGCGCCAGTTCCGCAGCACCTTCAATGGCAGTTTTTGGCAATAACAAGATAAACTCTTCCCCACCGTACCGACAGGCGATATCACTCTCTCTTTTGATCGACCTGACAATTTCTGCAAACGACTCGATAACCTTGTCGCCTGTCTGGTGACCATAAGTGTCATTAATCTTCTTAAATCTGTCAATATCAAGCATCATCACACTAAGTGGTTCATCATTGCGTTTTGCAAGACTGAACATCTGTGGTGAAACCTCCGAAAAATATCTACGGTTAAACAGCTTTGTCAACGGATCGGTGATTGCCATCTTTTCCAAAGCGGCAGTCTCTTCTCTTTGACTTTTTGATCAAGTGTATTGATCTGCTCTTCAAGCCTGTCAACCATTGTATTGAAGTTCCGTGCCAGTTCTCCTATCTCATCCGATGTATCTACCGTTGCACGCATATGATAATTTCCCTCTGCAATCACGGAGGCTGTCCGTGCCAGTTTTTCTATGGGTCTGAGCAGATAACGCAGCAGCATGACACTCAGCAGCAGTGTCAACAGCAATACACCAATACCCAAATAGAGAAGCTGGTCGTGAATCGATCTTGAAACAGACTCAAAATCCTCTACATAGGCAGAGGAGACAACATAGAGATCCATAGAAGGCACATAGCGAATCCACGATATTTTATCATAGATATAGTGCCCTTTGTCAGAAGGTTTGTCCCATTTGTAACGCAGCACACCACTACCATGTGCCGCTTTGACAAGGTCATCATAAATATAGGTACCCTTCCCTGGATTGAGAAGTTTTTTGAAATTCTTGCCGTCAATATTGCTGTTGGGATGGATGATCATCTTGTGACTGTCAAAAATATAGATATATCCGGTCTTGCCAATCTTGGTTTTGCGCATGATCTGCCGCAGGGTATGGAAAAGTGCTTTGCGGCGCTTTTCAACCTCCTGTTTGATATCGTCCAGGTAGACCCCTGTCGTAATGACAAACTGCCACTGCGGAAAATCTTTGCTGTAAGAGAGTTTCTCCACAGGTGTACTGTCTTTTCCCGGTCTTTTCCACCAATAGTGGGTAAACCCTTCACCTTTTTCTCTTGCAACTTTCAATAGCCTCGGTACAATGGGTTCACCTTTGATATCAACAATATGACGCATGTCACTTCCTTTGGCAATGTAAGGATGAGCCAGCATAGTACAATTGTAGTCAAATGCAAAAAAATAGTTGTCGTGGTCATAGCGTATTTTTCCTATCAAATCCAGAAAGGTGTTTCTGCAGCGCTTTGATGCATTGGGATCATGGTGCGCATTTGCATACACACTCTCAAGCATGGAAGTCACAACCGAAGTCATATCAACAAGCTCTCTTTTGTGCCATGCCAGAGCCTGATTTTTAAAGTACGCAAGATCTTTTCCCGCACTCTCTGTCAGTCTCACCACTTTGTCAAGCACAAGCTTTGCATTCTTCTCCTCAAGACCTTTTATCGTCTCATCTATCTTTGGTACAGCAAAAAATATGCTTACGGATGTATAGATCAGAAGAACCACACCTATAAGCCCAAGAAATTTTCTTAGAATGATGGATCGCAGCATATATCCTCCTCTATATTATTAATTATAACACTTTTTAGCGGTTTGAGAGTAAAAAAGGCAGTAAAAAAAATATGGGATAGTTTCAGATATTAGTGCTATAATTACACCTCTCAAATAGAGATACAGCCTTCATCGAAAGATGAAAACTCCTTGCGGGAGTAGCTCAGTTGGCTAGAGCGTCAGCCTTCCAAGCTGAGGGTCGCGGGTTCGAGTCCCGTCTCCCGCTCCACCTCTTTTTTCAAATTCTTTTCAAAACTTGATCCAAATCACTTGACCGTTAACCCAATTTATGCTATAAATAATACAAAATAACTCCGAATTAGGAAAACCTATGGCACAAGAAGAGATCAACAAAGCCGTTTCGGGTGAGTATGCGCTCGGTTTCGAGATAGATATTGAAACCGATGTGGTACCGCCCGGACTCAACGAAGATACGATACGATTCATTTCAAAGAAAAAAGATGAGCCCGAGTGGATGCTTGAGCTGCGTCTTAAAGCATTTGAGAAGTGGAAAAAGATGGAAGAGCCGCACTGGGGGCATCTGGAGTATGAGTCCATAGACTACCAGTCCATCTCCTACTTCGCCTCACCCAAAAAAGGACCAGAAAGCCTTGACGAGGTAGACCCCAAGATTTTGGAGGCGTACAAAAAGCTCGGTATTCCGCTGGAAGAGCAGAAACAGCTTGCCGGTGTTGCCGTCGATGCGGTCGTAGACTCCGTTTCGGTCAAGACCACCTACACTGAAGAGCTCAACAAACACGGCATCATCTTCTGCTCCATCTCCGAAGCGATCAAAGACTATCCGGAGCTTATAAAGAAGTATATGTTCAGCGTCGTACCCATGACCGACAACTTCTACGCAGCGCTCAACTCCGCTGTCTTTACCGACGGAACGTTCGTTTACATTCCAAAAGGGGTACGCTGCCCGATGGAGCTTAGCACCTATTTTCGTATCAACGCACTCAATACAGGACAGTTCGAGCGTACGCTCATCGTTGCCGATGAGGGCAGCTACGTCAGCTATAACGAAGGGTGTTCCGCTCCGACACGTGACGAGAACCAGCTTCACGCTGCGGTTGTCGAACTGGTTGCCATGAAAGATGCGGAGATCAAATACTCCACCATCCAAAACTGGTACCCAGGTGATGAGAACGGTAAGGGAGGTATCTACAACTTCGTTACCAAACGCGGTATCTGTGCGGGGGATAACTCCAAGATCAGCTGGACACAGGTGGAGACCGGTTCGGCGATCACATGGAAGTACCCAAGCTGTATTCTCAAGGGTGACAACTCCGTAGGCGAGTTCTACTCAGTTGCTGTTACGACACTGGCACAGCAGGCAGACACCGGAACAAAGATGATCCACCTTGGCAAGAACACAAGCTCGACCATCATCTCCAAGGGTATCTCTGCGATGAAGGGGCAGAACACCTACCGCGGTCTGGTCAAGATCGGTGCCAATGCACACGGAGCAAGAAACTACTCCGAGTGTGACTCACTGCTCATCGGCGACCAATGCGGGGCACACACCTTCCCTTACCTTGAGAGCAAGGACATTCACGGACAGGTCGAACACGAAGCGACCACAAGCAAGATCAGCGACGAGCAGCTCTTTTACCTCAGACAAAGAGGCATCGATGAAGAGAGCGCGGTGAGCATGATTGTACACGGCTTCTGTAAAGAGGTCTTTTCACAACTCCCTATGGAGTACGCCGTTGAGGCAAAAGCACTATTGGAACTAACACTGGAAGGAAGCGTAGGATGAAAATACTGGAAATTAAAGACGTACATGCAAAAATCGGAGAGAAGGAGATTCTCAAGGGGCTCAATCTGGAGCTTGAACCGGGTAAGGTACACGCCATCATGGGACCAAACGGGGCGGGTAAATCAACCCTCAGCAAGACCATTGTGGGTCACTACGACGTGGAGGTGACCGAAGGGGACATTCTCTACAAAGGCAAGAGCATTCTTGAGATGGAGCCTGAAGAGAGAGCGCTTGAGGGAATCTTCCTCAGCTTTCAGCACCCTGTGGAGATCCCGGGTGTCAACAACGCCTACTTCTTAAGAACCGCACTCAATGCCAAGCGCAAGCACGAAGGCAAAGAGGAGCTCAACGCCGCAGAGTTCCTGCGCGAGATGAAGAAGTACCTCGAGATGCTCGGTATGAAGGCCGATATGATCAGCCGTTCACTCAACGAAGGCTTCTCTGGCGGAGAGAAGAAGCGTAACGAGATTCTGCAGATGCTGATGCTGCAGCCTGAAGTGATCATCCTTGACGAGATCGACTCCGGACTTGACATCGATGCGCTGCGCGCGGTCAGCGAGGGGATCAACATGATGAAAGACGGCAAGCGCAGCTTCCTCGTGATCACCCACTACAGCCGTATCCTTGACTACATCAAGCCTGATTACATCCATGTACTCAAAGACGGGCGCATCATCAAAACTGCCGGCCCTGAGCTGGTTGCACAGCTTGAAGAGGAAGGGTACGAGAGCATCGAGGAAGAGGCATGAAGCTGCTTGATCTCAAACAAAAAACCGTAGAGGAAGCTGCTGC
>JALWTA010000005.1 GCA_027082955.1 Sulfurovum sp.
GAAATACTCACAAACATCGCTCAGATTGAAAATATTGTCAAGGAGAATAAAGATATACTTCAAATTATCGCGCTACTCAGAGCCTACACGCAAAAAGAGCTTGGGTTTATGTGCGAAAGTTGAGTTAGCATATAAAAGTTAGATAAACTCGCCGAGTAAGCATATTTCTTTTTCGATGACTTGTTATAGCTAACTTGTTAGCCATACTCAATCAACTTTGGGCTAAAGTTAAAAGAGTTTTTTGGCTCATGAATGTTTGCTTTGATAGTAGGCTTTTTGTGCAACTTTTGCTCATGATGTATTTGTTTTTGATAGTGCGAAGATATTCGCACTTTGTTGGGCTTTTCATATATCTTTTGGATGTTAATGATTTGCACAAAAAAGAGTTTGCAAGTTCATAAACTTTGAAGTTTGAAAATGTTTACAACTGTTAAAAAACTTGGGATGTAAGTTTTTAGCTCATGATGTTTTGGTTTGTCATGACCCTAATCTTTTTTCTTGGGTGGTAATAGTTCTATAACGTTGCGATCACCGGCTTAGCGAAACTGGCGCGTATTTTGCGACTGCAAAATGCGTGACAGTTTTGCTAAGTCCGGTGAATTGCATTGTTATAAAACCCTTTTCTATTTTTGCATTTGCTTGACGAAGCCATCCAGCCTTTAAGATGGCAACACCTGTATTCTGCTTCAGCAGCCGGGGCGCTTAAATCTTGACGACTTCCCGCATAACGGATTTCATTTCTCCGCCTTTCGTTCAGGCTACTGCTGTTTTTTGTTCCTGTCAGACTTTTTGTGCTTTCCTTTTAATCGTGCAGCCAAACCTGGTATATGTTCGGCGTGCTGTGCCTGGACTATTTGCACTCCGCTTTGTAAACCGCTGCTTGTTGCCCGTTCGGCTTTCTGTGCTTTCTGATTGGGACTCTCTCAAAACTTGTATAAGTTCAGCCAGCAGAGAATACCTCTTTTAGCACGACTGCAATTTACCGCTGCTTTTGAGCCTTAGAACCAGCACCCTTGGTCTATAATTTTCGGCGATAAAACCTAGACCACTTTCGGCGTTGTAGTCCTTTTCTACTGCCGGAACCAATAAACAACCGCTATCAAAGCAGTATTTCAACCGCTAAACTTTCAGCTATGCACAAAGTTTCGATTTCAATCTAAAATAGCACCAATATTTATAACTATTTATATACACACATTTTACACTAAACTCCTGAAAAATCCAGTATTAATATCATATCTGTTTGTGTGTTAAATATAAAAAAGTATGTCATTTTGAAATATTTTTAAATACTATCGAAAAAATTTCATACAATTTTTACAAGGATCGCGTGTGTTATTTTAAAATAGCATATTTAACACATAAGTTTGTGTGTTAATTGGAAAAATCCGGCAATAACACGCAAAATCTTCCTTAAAGAGGAGAAATATCATGGGCGAGAAAAAGAAAAAGCTCTTAGACATTGTACGGGAAAAAATACGCTTGAAGCACTACAGTTACTCAACCGAACGTACCTATGTACATTGGATCAAACACTACATCTTTTTTCACAACAAAACACACCCGATAAAACTGGAAAAAGTACACATTGAACAATTTCTGACAAAGTTGGCAGTAAAGGACAAAGTATCACCTACGACGCAAAACCAGGCTTTCAGCGCATTACTCTTTTTATACAGAGAGGTTTTGGGCATCGACATAAGCAAGTGGGACATTCAGGCACTGAGGGCACAGGAAAGAAAGCGTATTCCCGTAGTGTTGACCAAGGAAGAGGTGCGAAAGATATTGTTGCACATTCCAAGCGAATATAGCCTCATTACCCATCTCATGTATGGGTGTGGACTCAGGATGAATGAAGCCTTGAACCTTCGCGTCAAAGACATAGACTTTGGGTTTGACAAGATATACATTTGGGACTCAAAATCGTTAAAAGACAGAACCGTACCGCTACCGCAAAGTCTCAAAACAAAACTTTTAGAGCAGGTAGAGAAAGTAACGCAGTTACATCAAGAAGATCTTAAAGCCGGGTATGGGAGTGTTTTTATTCCATACGCATTGAGCAAAAAGTACCCCAATGCCAAATATGAAACCAAATGGCAGTATCTCTTTCCTATGAAAAATATCTCCACTGACCCACGCAGCAAAGAGCGAAGAAGACACCACTTACACCCTCAAACTGTTGGCAGGAACATCAAAGAAGCAGCCCAAAAGGCACAGCTCAACAAACGCGTCACTTCCCACATCTTCCGACACTCCTACGCCACCCACTTGTTGCAAAGCGGCATTGATCTTAGAAGTATTCAAGAGTTACTGGGGCACAAGTCGGTAGAAACTACTATGGTATATACGCATGTAGTCGCAGAGATGAACAAGGCAAAAGTCATGAGCCCGTTGGATATGATGGCGTAGATCTCCTATAAAAAGTTGAAGTATGCATTACCACGCAGGAACATGGTAACGAGAAAGGTTAAACTGCTCCCTACTCCCTAAAACCTACTCCCTATTCCCCCCCCTATCTTCGTCGCCGTTAAAAAAAGATACCCCCTCCCCGTTACGGTCACACGGTAGCGCTTTTGCTGGAGGTAGCGTTTGGCGAACATGAGGTCGTTGAGTACCAGACTCATTTCGCTCATGGTGTAGTTGGGGGCTTTGGCACCGTAGACAAGTTCGCCGTCCTGCCATCTTGTGTTGGGGAAGCCGAGGATAAGGGCGCTGTCATCGCTTAAGTAGGTCTGCACTAGCTCCATCAGCAGCGGTTTGAAGGCAATGCCGGGGCTTTGCAGTGTGCCTATGGAGATGAGCAGGTCGAAGTGCCCAAGGTTTAGTGTGTCAAGGGTGTTGATGTCGTGGGTGTAGAAACGGGCGTTTGGCTCAGGAAAGGCTGCACGTGCGGCTTCTATGGCACTTTGGGAGTGGTCGATGCCCACGAGTTCCATGGATTGATATTGTTTACTATCAAGCATGTTTCGGATCACCTCAAACTCATCGGCACGGTTGATGCCAAGATCAAGGATGCGCTTTCTACATGACAGAGTGACATTGTGCAGTGCCTGACGGAAGTAGTAGAAAAAGTCCGGTTCCTCCATCTTGTGTATCTGTGCAAAGGGGGAGTCGATGCCGTACTTCTCCTCTCTCTGCAATACCGGCATATCATGAAAAGATGCGTTTTTGCTTATCTTTTCAAATGTCACTCTGATATGCGGTGTATCTGCTACACGCTCTGGGGTCAGCATGCGGCAGCCAAGCAGTTGTGCCAGCTCATCCCACGCACGCAGACTGCGGTAGCGGTACACCCTCCCCTCTGCTTCGACAAGCGTACCGGCGTAAACCCCACGGTGCAGGTCGGGGTTGAGTACCTCAAAGCTGATGTGCTGCTTGCACTGCAATGCATCTTCAAGATGTGAAAGGATGGTCTGGAGGGGTTCGTGGGTAAATGTCATACTGCGATTATAGCGCAGATGGAGTAAGAAGCCTTTGGATTACTGGACTGTATCATTCTTTTTAGTTTCTTCTTGTCACACCTTTGCAGGTTTGAGAATCAGCAAAAACCTATCAATAGCAACAGTATAAAACTGCTGTTGAGGATCATATCGAAGTTAAAACCACAGGAAAGATCACCAAATATACCATTGACTGCTTGCAGATGTCCTTCTTTGCATATCCAAGTACCAAGTATTGCGGAGAGTTTGCCGCTGGATATTTCTGCTATCCAGCCTGTGATGGAAAACACAATGAGAAATAGACCAATTTTTGTTGAAAAACGCATGAACCACTCCTCCTATTTTACTTCTTTCTATGTCAAAAAATCAAATAAAACTATTGGTAAAGGGGATTTCTTATCATATCAAAAACCCATCAAAAAAAGAATAGATACTGTTTTTTTACAAGCAATAATAATATTGATATGTTAACCATAGCGGTATTTACCTTGTTGTGGCAAGTTCATCCGCTTCTCTTCAGGCAGAGCCTATGGAGTTACCATCTCCGATATCATGGATTTTATAAAGAAAATTTGGATGTGCAGTTCGTAGAAATCCATTTAAATGACAGCAACAGCGTCATCTACTTCTTCTTTTTTTCAATCTCCTGCGCAAGAAACTTCAGGTTCTCTTCAGTGCGTTTGATCGCCGGGTCGTTCTTTGGGAGAATGCTTTTGCGCAGTGCAAGTGTCTTTTGGGCATAGGCTTTCGATCGCTCAAGATCCTCAAGATTGATGTAGATGCTTGAGATGGCTTCGTAGGTATCCGCCAGTGCAGTCTGAGAGCCCTTGCCCGCCTTTTCGTAGATGGCAGCGGTTTTTTGCATATAAAGCATCGCAGTGGGGTGCTCTTTGTGCATATAGTAGAGATTGCCCGCATCGTAGTAGCGTTTTGCCAGCAGCGGATCGTTCTCTTTGCGAAGCTTCATAGACACCTTCAGTGCACGCAGCGCATACTCTATGGCATTTTCGAGATTTCCGGCTTTGAAGTAGAGCTGCGAAAGTGTGGCGTGATCCTTGGCGATATGGGCATCGAAGGCGCCGTATTTCGTATAGTCCGCATCGAGTTTTTTGGCTGCTTCAGAGATTGCGGTATCTGTCTGTTCAGCAGATATCTCTGTCGCGATTAAAGGGATAGCAATTATCAGTACTGTGTGTACGATTTTTTTCATTCTGCGTCCATCTCTTTTGTAAGCGCGTCGATCACACCGGCATTCTCCGGCGCGATCTTGGCGGAACTTTTTGTCGACTCTATCGCTTTTGCAACGGAAGGATACGCCTTCTGAAGCTCCTTTCCGCTCTTTTCAAGCAGCTGCGTGAACTTCTCTTCGCTCATGTAGCCCTCGCTGGCAGCCTTTTTCTTCATCACCGTAAGCGTTGCGGCAACCTCTCCTGCGCCAATATATTTCCAGCCTAAATAGAGACCGAGTATCAGGGTCGCAATCGATACGATCAGTGTGATCACAATACATTTCATTGTTTACTCCTTACTGTTTTTTCTCTGTCTGCCGGGTGTCGGCAGGCTGCTGCTGCGCTATAATGCTGTCGCCTTCAAAAATCTGTTTCGCAAGACGCCTCAGCTCCTCTGCCGTGACCGATGCCGTCTCTTCATCCAGCTTCAGATACGCCTCAAGCGGCGTATCGAAGCGGTTTTCAAGCTGCATCAGGGAGAGCCAGTATTCGTTCTTGCGAAGCAGCTGCGCATAACCGACGGAAAACTCTTTTTTCGCGTTCTTGAGAGTCCTAGTATCGGGCCCCTCTTTGATGAAGGCGGCAAGCTGTCTCTGCACATCTTCAATGAGTGCATCGCTTCGTTTGGGATCGGCAGCGAAAGCGATGCTGCAGACGAGTGTGTTGTTGGTCTCCCGCGTCAGTGTGCACTCCGTACCGATACCGTAGGTGCCCGACTGTTTTTCGCGTATTTCGTTTCTAAGACGGATATTCAGCACACTCTGGAGCAGATTGACCGTCGCGGCAGTATGTACCGAAAACTTCGGCAGCTTTGTACGATACTGCATGGTGATATTGGTGATGTTGGTGCTGTTGTAGGCTCGGGTGAAACGCAGATGCCCCCTTTTGTAAGGGTAAGGCGTGCCGTCGTAGGCTGTTGGCTTCGCGCCGCCTGGCAGTGTGCCCAGATAGCACGGCAGCAGCTTCTCGACGGTTTTGGGGTCTATGTCGCCGACAATGGCGACATGGAAACGGTTGAAGCTTCCAAAGGCTTTTCTGAACTCCTGAAGCATTACATTGGGGTCAAGTTTGGCGATGCTTTGGAGCGTATCGAACTGTATACGCGGATTGTGATCGTAGAGATACTCCTCAAAGGCTTTGTTGAAGCGGTACCCCGGGTCACGCTCTTTTGCATTCAGTGCCGCAAATAGGCTGTCACGCTGCTGTTTGGCGACAGCCAGATCCATTTTGGGTGCGGTGATCTGCCAGCGGATCAGGTTGAGCAGTGTCTCAAAATCTTCTGTTGCACTGCTTGCGCTGATGCTCTCATCAAAACGGTTGATGGCAAATTCATATTGGAGCTGTTTGCCCGAAAGCAGCGCGGGCATCTGCCACGCCTTTACCTCTCCCGGAGCCGAGGCAACAACCCAGCGGGCGGCTTTGTGCAGGTTGTCAAGCGCCTCCGGTGCAACGACGGAATCCCCTCCTGTAGCAACTGCTGAGAAAAGCACCCGCTTCTTTGCAAAGTCTGTGGGCTTGAAATCGACGGTGACATTGTTCTCCAGCACATAGCGGTAGATGCCGTGTGTTTTGTCGAAGTGTTTGGAGACGATGCTTCCGCACTGCTTCGGTCTTGGAGGGAAGGAGACATTGCTTTGGGTGTTTTTGCGCGTAGCATTGGCCTCTTTGGCAGCCTTTTCAAGAATAGAGACCGCCTCTTTGCTGTCAATCTTCACCCGCTTCGGACCGGAGAAGAGAATAACCCTGTTGGGGTTGGAGATGATCGCCTTGAAGCGTTTGTTGACCTCGTCAAGCGTTACAGAGTCAAGGAACTGCTTGGAGAAACGGTAGTTGTAATCCTCATCGATGAAAACGCCGCCGTTCTCCACCCTTTCGACAATACGGCTTGCATATGTTTTAGAGACGGTATTGCTCCGCTGCTTGTGGTTGTTTTCATTGGCGGCATAGAGCTGTTTTTTGACCGCGTCAAAGGTTGCCTTGTCAAACCCGTATGCGCTATAGCGGGCAATGATGCGCCCCACTTCTCCCAGTGCTGCTTTGGCATTGCCTTTGGCGTAATCTGCCGTGATCGTGATACTGCGTCTAAGTGGCGTGATCCACTGTGTATCCATCGAAAGCCCGAGCAGTTTCGTCTCTGGTGCGAGCAGGTGTTTTGGCACCTCCTGCTTGAACATCAGCTGTACCACAATATCGACCAGTTCGCTTCGGAACTCATCGGGGGTGACAGAACCCAGTTCACGCGAGAGGTAGTTAATCTGCAGGGAGTTGTCACCGATATCCTTGTCGCTCATTGCGAGGGTGCGCGTGCTGTTGGCATCCGGAATAAGGCGCGTATAGGGTGGTGTGTGGTTGCTGCTGTTGCTTAGGTCTGCAAACGCTTTTCTTATCTTTTCTTCCATCGCTTTGGGATCGATGTCACCGACGATCACCAGCGTCATCAGTTCGGGGCGGTACCACTTTTTGTAAAAATCCACCGCTTTCGATACGGGAGCGTGCTTGAGTACCGACTCTTTGCCGATGGTCTCTCTTTTTTCATAACGGCTTCCGTTATAGAAGAGCGGTGAGAACTGTTTGTAGAGACGGTACCCCGGTTTGTTGCGCAGGCGTTTCTCTTCGAGCACTACCCCCCGTTCATTTTCAAACTCTTTTTTATCGAAAGTCAAACCCGCTGCCCAGTCGTGCACGATCAGCATCGCTTTGTCCAGATTGTCGCCAGTCACGGGCACGCTCAGTTTGTAGAGTGTGTGCCCGAAAGTGGTCTCGGCATTGAGGTCACCGCCAAAACGCATACCGATGGATTCGAGGTAGCGTACCAGTTCGTCCTTTTTGAAGTGTTCTGTACCGTTGAACGCCATATGCTCGATGAAGTGCGCAAGGCCGCGCTGGTCTTCGTCTTCTTCAAGCGAACCCGCTTTGACAAGCAGCCGGATCACCACGCGATCTTTTGGCTTTTCGTTGTGCATGATCTTGTAGCTGAATCCGTTTGGCAGCATCCCCTCGACAAGACGCTTGTCGGTAGGTATCTCCCCTCCTATGAGTGCTGTAGCGAAAAAGAGAGAAACAACAATCAGATATGTTCGTATAGACAAATGCAATCCTTCTATTTGTAGTTTTTAAGATAGAGCCCGTATGTGGGCATATCGGGCGGCAGGGTATCTTCAAGCCACCCTTTGAAAAGCGCGGAGAGGTCTTGTTTGCTTACCTCCTGCGCCACAGCAATGAAGTCGTCGGAGTTCGCATTGGCGTTCCCGTAGCGTTTGAGGTAGGCACGGATGATGGTAAAGAAGGTCTCATTGCCCACTTTGAGTCTCAATGCGTGGAGTGCCAGTGCGCCGCGCGTGTAGGAGCCCGGACCGTACATCTCTTCGAACTTTTCGATGGTACGCGGCGCTTTTGCCAGCGTACCGACCATCTGCTCAAAGCCCATCTCTTTACCTTCCGGTTTTTCGCCCCGCATAATGGTGTTGAACTTCATAAAGTCGTTGAAGGTCAGCGAAAAATAGTCAAATGGCGCATCGGCGAGCACCGGTGCAAGTTTGTAGCTTGAGATCCCCTTTTTGGGCACTTTTGCGAGTATCTTCCCCATCGCCTCTTTTGTGATCTTGCCGTGGCTTCCAAGCAGCACAAGCGCTTTGATATCCTCTTTTGTAAGCGTGCGCTCCTTGGTCGTGTAGAAACGCAGCACTTTGGCAAGCTGTTCGTCCTTGGGAATGCGCTGAATGCCCATCATCGATTCGTATGAGCCCCTGACCCATTGCTTCATATAGTCGGGGTTGTTGTGTTCGAACCAGAGCGCTGCCGCGTAGGTGGCAAACCCCTCTTTGAGCCAGGTCTCTTTCCACTGCTTCAAAGAGACATAGTCACCAAACCAGAGGTGCGCCATTTCATGGGCGATCTTGCTCTCTCCCGAATGCGCTCCGAAAGTAGGACGCGTCTGGGTCTCGAACGCAAGCACGCTCTCTCCGCCCATTACCACAATGCCCGAACTCTTGAAAGGGTAGCCGCCGAACTTCCCGGTAAAGAACTCAAGCATCTCACCGGTTTTGGCATACTCCCCGCGCGTTTTGGCATCGAGTTTCTCATACCCTTTGAAGAAGTAGTTGTAGAGGGGAATGCCGCTTTTGCTCTTCTCCTCTTGACGGGTGTACTCGCCGATATGCATCATCGAGAGATAGCTTGCCATCGGCGCTTCGATGCTGTAACGGAAGGTACGTCTGCCATTTTTCACTTCGGTTTTACCCGGCGTTCCGTTGGCAACGGCGGTATAGCCCTCAGGCACCGTTACAGTGAAGCTGTAGAGGGCCTTGTCGAGCGGATGGTTGTTGCATGGGTACCAGTTCTTTGCGGAGTTTGGTTCGTTGACGGCGTAGATACCCTTGCCCTCTGGCAATCTGCTCCACCCCTGCACCATCTCCCCTTTTAGCGGATCGGGTACGCCGCTGTAGTCGATTTCGACTTTCAAAGCAGCGCCTTTTTCCGCCTTTTTGGGAAGGGTGATAAGCAGTTTGTCCCCTGCTCTTTTAAAATCTGATTTCACACCCCCGACACGCAGTACATCGATGTGCAAGCCGTGAAAATCGAGCGCTATCTGCGAAAGCGGTGCTTTTGCAGTCACATCCAGAATCGCTTTTGCCCTGATGTCACCGCCGGTGGCGTTCCAGTCAAATGCCAGATCGTAGTGCTGCACATCGATCAGCGCAGAGCCCTCGTCAGTAAAGACAGTGTCATCCATGCTGGTGAGGTTGCCATCCTTGGGTATGTCGGCTCCGTAGAGTCCGCAAGCAAGCAGTGTCGACATACACAAAGTTGTTAGAGATAATTTCATCATGTATCCTTAAAAGAGATGGGAACAAGGAAGCGGCTGATGACGCCTCCTTGTGTTGGATGGGGATCAGTCGAATGCTTTGTAGCGCTGAACGACACCGTTCTTGACGATACATTCACCTTTTTCATCCACACGCGGCTCGTCCCACTTGAAAGTCACCGGTACATGTACCGTTCCGCCTTTATGGTACCCTCTGCCTACAGAGAACGCGGCATTCGGGAAGTCGGGAAACTTATCTATAAGATAGTTTTTGCAATCTCTTGAAAGTTCTAATGGTGCTTTCCCGCCACCCGCATGGCTGACATGCGGGACATCGCCAAAGAGCATCATCGTCCAGTGTCTGTCAAGTTTTTTGTCCCACTTGCTCTTTTTACACATTTTTTTATGTGTATTGCAGCTGACACCGTTGGCAAATGTCCATTCGTTCATATCCATATGGTACTTGTCCGCCATCTTTTCGAGCTTCTTTGCCGCTTTGCCGCCGAGATACTCTTTTGTCAATGCAATAGAGATACCGTAAGAGTCGGCACAGAAACTTCCTTTTTTGTCACAGATAACACCCTTTGAAGGCGAATAGACGCTTCCCGCGTATGCTGTACCCGAGAGTGCAATAACTGCTGTTGTAATAAGTATTTTTTTCATTTGCTTTCCTTTAACTGTTTTATTTTGTATCGTTTACAATACACCCATTAGTCGCAGTACTACGACGATCACTACAACGGTCAACGCTGTATATAGCAAGTTGCTTATCACTTTTTCCCCTTATGTTTATCTGAACAGTCTGTTGGTATAGTAGCCGCTCACAGGCGCACCGGAGTAGCGGTTCTGGTAACAGCGGTAGCGGCGCGAATTGCAGTAGATACCGTTGGAGAGCGTGTAGGCTTTGGTGTCCATGTGGTACTGACTGATATTTCTACGCAGCCGCTTTGCCGCCTTGTTGCCGAGATACTCCTTTGTAAGCCCGATAGAGATGCCATAGGAGTCGGCACAAAATTTTCCTTTTCTGTCACAGACGATGCCACGCTGCGGAAAATAGACCGTCGGACGTTTGGCTGGTCGTTGTATGTACCCACCGTCCCGATACCTGTCTATCTGTCTGCGCAGCACATCGTTGCGCTGTCGCGTAAGACGGATGAGGCATGACTCATTCACGCCGCACCGGCGGTTTCTCTGCTCTATCCAGTTGCGTTGCTGTCTCTTGATGCCCGGGATAATGTAGCGTGCTTCACGGTAGAGGCGCCCCATCTCCGTATCGAGACGGTTAAGCGTACGGTTGTAGCAGATCGCGTTCTCAATGGGGGTACGTGCCTGTGAACAGTTGAAACTCGCTGCAGTTCCGAGAATGGGCAGCGCTGTGAGCACTACTACTGCCAATATTCCGGTTCTCTTCATCCATACACCTTAGTATAGTGTTTTGTATCGCTGAACAATGCCGTTCTTGATGATACACTCGCCTCTTTCATCCACACGCGGTTCATCCCACCTGAAGGTTACAGGAACATGCACTTTTGCTCCTCTGTAGTACCCTCTTCCTACAGAGAAGGCAGCATTCGGGAAGTCAGGGAATTTTGTCATGAGATAGTTCTTGCAGTCTGTTGAAAGAGCCCACGGTGCCAAACCTCCGCCACTTTGTTCATATCCGCCCTGTCGCATTCCCTCGTTGAAGTCTGCCATTTCAGCATCTGTACACCCGCTTATACCAAGCAGCAGTGCAGCTGCAAATGTTGTCATTGCGATTGCTTTTTTCATTTCTTGATTTCCTTTTGTGTCTGTTCTATCTTTTGAAAAGATATTTTAAGGTTAACAGAAAGATGGAAACAAAAAAATGAATTATCAAAAAAAGAGCTATTATTTATCATGATAAAATATTCTTAATTTTTTAAATGATAAATAATGTATAATTTACCGAAGAGAGTACTTATCATTTTTTACTAAAATAAAATTAAATATGATAATTTATTCTTTGAATTTACAAAATAGATTACTAATCTTCAATTTTTATGCTATAAATTCAAATTAAACTCTAAAGGGAAGATGACGCTATATGGGTACCATTAGAAATCCCGTCGGAGAGATTCTGACAGCATATAGAAAATATAATAAGCTGACACAAAAAGAGGCAGTGGAGGCACTTGCAGCATATCATACTGCATTTGCTTCCCTTACCCCGGTCACTTTGAGCCGCTGGGAAACAGGGACGACTTCCCCAAGTCTTAAAAAAAAGAAACTGCTGATACTCTTTTTTCTCAAGGGTGGCTGTCTTCATTGCGTTGAGTGTCGACAGATCACCCGCCGCGCTTTAGAAAACCTCTACAGCTCCTTACATACGGTCTTTACCGAAAACTACCAGTATATCATCGGCAACCTGCCTGAACGCCCACTTAAAGAGTACGCCTTTCATTTACTCTACACCTATTACAAAAAACGGCAGCATATCGAGCATATTATTGACATAGAAGAAGCCAGTAATGTTCCCGGCTACTATACTGTCAAAGCCAGACAACTCGAGCGTTGGTGCAATCATCCTGCAACCTTTGCGATGATCGCTGAACGCAAAATGCAACATTTGGGTCACTTCATTATGTTTAAGCTTAAAAACGAGGTTGCCAGAGCTATAGCTAACCACGAACGCAATGAATTTTCTCTCACGGAAGAGGATTTCTGTCCCGCGTATGAAAAAGGCACCTACTATGTACATGCACTTTATGGACGCAACCCCAAAATTACCGCCAAACTCAATGTTGAAGCCTATCTCTTTATGCTCGACAACATGGAAACTATTGATAATATCATGATATTCAGCTCAAGGGACGACGGCAAAACGATTACCCGTGATTACGGCATTGCATCCGTTGCCAAAGGGTTCGATGAGAAATTTGGAATGAAGTGGGATGGAATGCTTTCTCCGGTAGAAGACATACTCTTTTCCGATACCGTACTGAAGTTGGTATTCTAATCCGGTATTTTTGTTTTAGACTCGTCAAATATGTGAAAAAATAGTAGAAAATGAAGCTGTATTGGAAATCTGATGCGGAGAAAACCGCATCAGTCAGACCGTTTTAGAACTTGTATGTTACACCGAAGTTCCATGTATCAAACGTTCTTTCAACGTCAATATCGTTATTGAGAACATTATATGTGATTGTATCATCGAAGTTTCTTACGAAGTCAACAAATAGTGCAATATTTTCATTAATACCTGTATTTTCCGCTATCTCTAATAGCCTGATCTCTCTGTGCTTTTTCGATAGAGTGCAACATCTCTTTCTCTTCCGATTTACACTCTTTGTAACCGTCATCCCATCCTTCTCGATATTTGTGATTGGAGTCATAGCGTCTAACATTCTTCTTGAACTGGTCGAACATCGAACCGCCCGCTTTTTTTCCGCTGTCACAGCCGTCACCGTACCCCTGTGAATAGTCCGGTCCATAGCCCTGTGCTCTCATATTGTCTGCAGTACTTGCACATCCTGTCATGAGTCCCATAGCCAACACCGCTGCTCCTGCAACTGTTCTGATCTTGCCGTGTTTCATTGTTTGCTCCTTGTTACTATTTGAGATTTTCTATATTTTGAATGTCCTGCGCAGAGAGCATTTTAGATGCTTCTTGCACATCTTTGTGTGCCTCATAATCCATCTTTCTGTCGTAGCTGCTTCGATTGTCGTATCGGTCATAGCTGTTGTATCCATTATAACTGTCACTGGCACATCCGGACAGTGTAAATACAGCGGTAGAAGCTGATAGCAGTGACAGCAGTAATGTTCTATTCATGTTCTTCCTTTGGTTAAAGATGTTATAGTCTAACACAAGAAAGTGTATGTAAAAGTAAATATACCGGTAAAACATCTATTATTTATCAAAATGAAATAGAATTTGATTTTTAAATGATAACTTTATACACTCTAATATTTAGAAATCAAGTCCAAAACCGAAGTTGATTCCATCTATTTTATCTCCTTTAACCATATTGATATCAAATTTCACACCAGTTATCATATCGGTATAGTGTGCTGTGTCAAAATGTAATGTCATCCCGGCAACATAAAAGTTGTTCATATCTAGGGCATCCTGCATATCGCCGAACACAAGTACGTCCCATGCATAAAACTCAAGCTTTATCGGCATATGTGCTATGGTTGTAACAGGAGGTGTGACAACACCAAGTTTCAGTTTGGAAACAGTTGAGGTCGTGTCATCGATATACGGATCGTCAATCACGGTATTAAAGTAGCGTATATCCGCCTCTGCGTAGGGTGCGTATCCGTTGATGAACGGATGGTAGCCGGCTTCACCGTACAATTCGTATGTGTTGAAGTGGTTGTTGCTGTTAAAAACATAGTTTAACGCACTGTCTACAAGATTGTTTCCAAGCGATTTTGGAGTTTTGTAGTCACTGTTGACGCGGGAATAGATGTATGACGCACCCAGCATGATTTGTGTATCTTCAAGAACGTTGAGGCGTACGCCGCCTCCGGCTTTCAATGCATAAGTCTTGATGTCAATCTCATCATCGCTTCCCCTGAAAAGCAGATGCCTCTCTCTGTATTTGCTGTAACCGATGCTGCCGTCGGCATAAAAGTTGTAAAAATTAGAATCACTCTTGAACTGATAGGTCATAGGGAAAAAGAAAGTATGGAGTGTCTGGTCATCATTGTCGAAGGTGTAGGTACCCGAACTGATGATGTCTTCGGAAGTAAAAAACAGCAAGGTATTGGCCGCTTTGACATACACATTTTCCAGTTCTCCTTTCAGGTCTGTAGCAGAAAGTGAACTTGCAGCGAGTATGGGAAGCAGAGCAAAGCGTATAGATTTTTTCATGGGTAAGGTTCCTTTTTTATTGAGTTGTTTTAGTGTAATAAATCATACACAGGTCAGCTATCTGTTATTTTTTGTTTCTTCTCTGCATCAGAAGCAGGAAGCCACTTTGCCGTTTCCATCTGCAGTGCGTCGTATCCGTAGATATCATCCCTGAACTGGGCTGTACCGTTCTCATCTGCCCAGGCAGAAATATAGATGATGTCGATGGGAATGGGCTCCGATAATCGAAGTGCCGTTTTCTTGTTGGTTTTGAGGATATTCTGAGCCTTATCATAGTCGATATTTTTGTCTATATCAGCAAATGTTTTTAGCATATCGAAAGGTCTTCCCAGTCTTACACATCCATGGCTGAAGGCACGAATGTCACGGCTAAAAAGTGCTTTTTCCGGTGTATCGTGCATATAGACAGAGTAGCGGTTTGGAAAGAGAAACTTCACCTTTCCAAGGGCATTGTGTTCTCCGGGAGACTGCATAAATTTGTATGGTGGAAGACGTTTGCCGTATTTGTGCCAGTTCACTTTGTACGGATTGACCCTTGGTGAATGTTCCGAATAACCGGTATGTATCTCGATATGTGCATGTTTGGCATAGCCGGGATTGCGTTTGAGTTTTGGGATGGTTTCATGCCGTACTATACTTGGAGGGATACGCCAGTAGGGGTTGAGAACGATACGTTTGACACGGTTGTAGAAGACCGGTGTCTCATGCCCTTTCCTTCCGGTTACAATGGGCATTTTTTCGATGACGTTCCAGTCGTCATAGACCCAGATCTCGTATTGGGGAATGTTTGCGACGATATGATAGCGGTCGGTGTCGCGTTTGAGCCATTTTAACCGTGCGATGTTCAGGCGAAGCCGTACATATTTGTGCTGTGCCGACTCTGCAAGGGCTTTGCGCGTCTTCTTGCCAATGTACCCCTCTGCTGTCAGTCCGTGCCGTGCCTGAAAGTGTTTGACCGCAGTGAGCAGACACTCATCATAGAGCGTACTATTGGCATCTGTGCTCTCTTTGCAGGGCACATAATCCCCTTCGATCTTGAGGCGTTTACGTAGCAGAGGCACCACCTCACTGTGCATTCCCGGTTTGAGATCCTTGAAATCGGGCAGTTTCGGCCAGCCGCCCTGTTGTGCGATACGACGGTATTGCTGCAATACTTTTACCATTCGGTCATAAGCGGGGAACTTCGGCTTAGCCGTTTCAAAAGCGTAAGAAAGAGAGCCTTTTTGTACCGACTGCAGCAGTAGAAGTTCCGGTGAAAGCAGTACATTGTGTACATCCCATACGCCGTGCCTGTGTGTTTTGTGCAGTTTGTGCTGAAACTTTTTCCAGTCTATGGCACCGTAAAGCAGATAGCCCATATAGTCCTGATAGAGTCTGGCAATGGCAAATTCGCGCTTGACCAATGCCTTTTCATCTTTGGGAACAGGCAGTGCTTTAAGCTCCATAAAACGTTTCCATGTCGGACCGGTATGATCGAATATAGGATCTGTTTCTATAGCATGGAAGAGTGTTTTGCTAAAGGAAGTGAGTCCCTGTTTGCTGACCCATACAGGCTGATAGTGCAGTGCTTTGTAGATGGCTTTAAGCCGTGCCTCTTTTGTGCCTTTTGTCAGCATTTTCGTCAGGTTTTCGTCAATGGTCTCCGGGGCTTTGAGTGCAGGCATACGCTTCAAAATACGTACATTGGAAATCGTGTTGTAGCAGTGTACGAGCGATCCTTTGTTAAGCGAATCTTTCAAGAGGGAGGCAGGTGTATAATTGTTTTTTGTATTGGAGATGATCGCATTGATGTGATCGACAAAAAGCTGCATCATCCCTGCCTCTATGGACTGTTTCTCTTTCAGCGGTGTTTTGCTGCTGAATGTTTTGGTACGTTCAAGCATCGATTCATAGGGAGCTTTGAGTGAAGTGAGTGCACCGTGTGCGAGATCATCCTTGATCTCACCAAGCAGTGCCAGTCCGTAGCCTGAAAGCGCATCACTGTCTGTCCATACAGGACGGTAACCTATGCTTTTGTAAGCATCTTTTACTTCAGCAGATGCCGATTTGAGTATGTCAGGCAGTGTTTTGTGCAATACTTCTCTATAATGTTGGTTGGCTTCATCATGCAGTTTCTTGTACTCTTCGACAGAAGCGTGAAGTGATGTGCTTAGCATGAGGAGAGTGACAAGAGATATAAAAAGATGTTTCATGAAGCTGGTGCCCCTTTGCAGTGCAGTCTGCCATGTTCCCATCCGGCATGGTATGACTCGTTTGTACGGAAGCGTGTATGGTCTTTGGTATAGTCGCCGTCACTTGTACGGCAACCGTCCACTACACCGGCTTTATAGTCTGCATCACGGTCAGGTCCAAAATCATGCCCGTGATAGACAAAATGGTCACCACCACCTGTGGCTTCTGGCATTTGAGGTATGTTATTGCCGCAACCTGCAAAGAAGACAATCCCAGTTGTCAATAAGAGAGCAGATGTCAGTTTTATGCCAATATTTCCCATTCCAGTCCTTCAAGATTTTAGATAGTATGAAAAGATTATAACCAAGCTTTCTAGGGAATCACAACTAAAAAAATAAAAAATATCATAATTCTCACGGATAACTTAAAAATATGATAAATCACATCATAAATTATCGCACCGTAAACGAACTCTTGATATGCTTTTTTAATAAGAAGGAGTATTTCATGATCAAAAAGATTACATTGGGGCTTGGTGCGGTACTGTTGGCAACAGCACTGCTTCAGGCAACCACTTACAGAAAACACAGAGTCAATATCAAGCCGCTGAGTACGACGAAATTCGAACTGACAGATGTCAACCATGAAAACCCTCATATTGTTGATTTTACAGGGAAGGATTTTATTGTGGTCTCGGTACGTGAACCCGGCAGTGACGGCGAGATGTACGCTGTAGACAAAGACGGTACCATCTGGTGGCACGGTACCATCTCTTCAGGTGCGGGCGGCGGACATCTTGAAAAACGTAACGGCAAGCTGGTACCCGTAGGCGGACATGAAACCAACAACAACATATTTCATATTCTTCTGAAGCGGCGGTATCATATGTCCAAAACCCACCCAGATCCAAACGGTATTAACAACATGGACTTTGAACTGCAGTTTACACAGGATGGACAGGCATTGCACCTTGGCAATACACAGGCAATGTCGCACGGATGCATCCATGTGGGCAGACAGGATATCTCTGCATTCTTTAAGTGGGCGAAAGTGGGTATGCCGGTTGTTGTTATGCGTGGGCACTATAAGCAATTTTTGCAAAAAGAGGTGGAACAGTTTCAAGAAGATATAAAAGGGTATGATGCAGAAGAAGGAGTAGTGAGCAATTAGCCCTTTTCATGCATGAGCACGATCTCATACTCCAGATACTCCAGCGGATAGGTCTGCATGAGCTGTTTCATGGCTTTATAGCCTAACACGTTGCGCCCTGCGCCTACGCCGCTTTGTTTCATGTAGCGGAACATCTCTCTGACAGAACTAAAGGTAAGTGTGTACTCCAACACTTCTATGTTGCCCTGAAAATGTTTTTCAAGCAGTCTTACGGTCTCTTCTTTGCTGCGCAGCAGTGGCGGTAGATTGGCGGTTTGGTAGAGGGTTTTAAAGGTATTGGCAGTAAAGATCGCCAGTGAGACAGGGGCGTTGAGTGTGGCAATGTTGGCAAGGACAGCATCAAGATCGTCCGCCCACTGGAGTGCCGAAGAGGAGATGATGCGGTCAAAAGCAAAAGTATCAAGGTCTTTAAAGGCATCTTGTGTGTTAAAGTCGCGTTTCAACAGGGTTACGTTGTCCGCTTTGGGATGGCGTGATAGCATCCCTTCGGCAAAGTCCATACCGACAAAACATGCAGGCTGCCACTTAAGTGCGCGGTACACCCCTCCGCTTCCACAGCCAATATCAAGCAGGCACTCTGGTCTGTCGGTGATCCGTGAAAGAAGTTCATCTACAACACGTTTTTGGATGATATTGACCTGCTCATATGCCTCAGCATTGAGAGAAAATGCGTTTTGAACGTTCATGGTGCCTTTGTGGTAGGAAAAATTTGGATGCATTATAGCGCGAGTTGGGTTAAACCCCTCTCCGCCCGATCTTGAGGAAGAAAAATGCTTTTTGAAAGGGAGGAGGAAAACATTACGGGTGGAGAGGATTGGTCGTAGTATATGCCCTCAAGGCTAACCATATGTTAACAGTGCAACATATTTTTGGTATGATTACGGCAACAAAGGATGACAAAGTGATGCTAGAGAGACCAGAGAGATATGATCTTATAGTGATCGGTTCAGGTGCTGCAGGGATGATGGCTGCCATTACTGCGGCAAGAGCAGGGAAAAAGGTGCTGTTGCTTGAAAAGCTTTCCAAGATCGGTGCAAAGCTCAAAGCGACAGGCGGTGGACGGTGCAACCTGACCAACACCCTTGACAATGAAAGTTTCATGCAGCGTTTTGGGCGTGACGGCAAGTTTATGATGCATGCACTGGAATGTTTTGACCATTGTGCACTCATGGCATTTTTCAAGGAGATTGGTGTTGAGAGTCATGCGCCTGACGGCTACCGTGTTTTTCCTGTCACACACAGCTCACAGACCATCATCAATGCCATGGCAGATGAAATGCAACGTTTGGGCGTAGAGGTACGGTGCGGTGAGCGTGTGGTCAGTCTTGAGCATGATGGAGCGTGTGTGTGTGGTGTCAAAAGCACTCAGGCTCTCTACTTTGCGCCACACGTTGTGGTCGCTACCGGAGGCAAAGGCTACCCGATGCTCGGAGCAGAGGGAGACGGCTATGTGCTCGCAGAATCTACAGGACACAAGGTCACTCCCCTCTACCCTGCCATGATGCCGTTAAAAGTCAAAGAGAACTGGGTGCAGCACTGCCGTGCCGATACCATTGCAAAGGTGGAACTGCGAGTTGATATGAAAAAATATAAAAAGCTTCATGCCAAAGGGGATCTTATATTTACCAAAGAAGGGATACGCGGTCCGGTGGTGCTTGATTTCTCCCGTGAGATCACACCACTGCTCTCAAAGTTCGATGAGGTGCCGCTGCTTGCCAACTTTACCAAAGGGATGAACGAAGAGCAGCTGCGCGCACACTTCAAAAAGCATGTGAGCGCTCACCCGGAAAGTACCCTTCTTAAGATCATAACCACCCTGCTTCCCGAGTCTTTGAGCCGTCAACTCTGCATACTCGCAGGTGCCGATCCGGAGAAGACCCCTGCCAAACAGGAGGGTGTGGCAAGAGACAGACTCTTCAAACTGCTTGTCTGGACACCGCTAACGGTCAACGGACATGACGGGTTTAAAATGGCGATGATCACACGCGGCGGCATCCACCTCAAAGAGATAGACCCCTATACGATGGAAAGCAGAAGGCTCAAAGGGCTCTACTTTTGCGGAGAGGTAGTCAACCTTGACGGTCCGTGTGGCGGATACAACCTGCAGTGGTCATTCTCAAGCGGTTATCTGGCAGGAAGATCGGCAGCATCTTGCACTTTGGGGACATCACTGTCAAAATAGACAATAAAACAGGCGCCCCCGTCACGGTTTTCAGCCTGTAGCCGGGCATGGTGCTTTTGTGCAATACGTCGGCTCATATAGAGTCCGATACCCGTACCTTTCCCCTCTTCTTTGGTAGTAACATTGGCTTCAAATATCTTCTCTATCACCGTTTCGGGGATGCCGCCGGCGTTATCGCAGATCTCCATCCTCTTCCCCTCTTCTGATGCGATCAGGGCAATGCGGATAAGCCTCTGTTTAATGTCACGTTCGACAAAAGCATCTTTGGCATTGTTGATGATGTTGAGGATCAGATGCTTAAACTCGTTTGGGAAGCCCTCTATGACAATCTCGTCCTGCTGCTCTATCTTGACAAGGATATGGTGTTTGAGGATGTCATCTTTGGCAAGGAAGAGTGCGGAGTTAACCACATCGATCAGCTTGAAGGACTGCTTCTCTTTGTTTGGACGGAAAAAGGAACGGAACTCATCGAGCGTATTGACCATGTGGTCGATCTGAAGCTGAATATCTTTTCTGAACTTTTCGATGTAGGCCTGATCAACATTGCCCTCCTCAAAATCGTTACGTATTAGTTCGCTGTAGAGTGTCAGTGCATTGAGCGGCTGCTTCCACTGGTGGGCGACAGAATCCATCATCTCCCCTACCATTGCCATTTTTGACTGCTGTACTAGCATCTCTTCCTGGATGAGCCTCATTTGGTGCTCTTTTGATTCCCTCTCTCTCGCCTTTTGCAGATTGACCGTTCGGGTATTGAGATTCTCTACAAGAATCCCTATCTCCCCTTTGTCTTTGCAGACGAGGAGTGTATTGTCCACTTTGTCATCAAGTGCCTGCTGGAGCTGCCGGTTGATGTTCTCGACAGGTTTGATGAAAAGATAACGAAGCACAAAGTACCCCATGATGGTCGCCAAAACGGTTAAAATGACAGTCAGCCCCAAAATCTTGTAAAAAAGCGCATCATAGTGTTCGAGCACCTTTGCTTTTGGAATGCCTACGATGATATTCCAGCGTGTGCGAGGAAAATGGTAGATGGCAAGTACACTGCTAGTGTGAAGAATGGGATCCTCTTCGACAATACAAATGCTCTCGACAAGCTTTTCAGAGCGTTTTGTATTTTTTTCATCGCTATAGCAGAGGGTGGTATCGTTCCCCTCTTTGATGACTGGTGCGATCAGTTGCATCAGCGTCTCAAAATTTCTGTTTTTGATCTGATAGATATTTGATGCTTTGGCAAAACGGTAAAAGAGTGAAGATTTGCCTACGAAGTTCCCCTTATTGTCGAGCATGACAATGTAGGTATTGTCATGTTTGATGCGTTTGATGAGTGTCTGTTGGATATTTTGAAAGACGGGAATATCGATGCTCGCTGTACCGATGAAACGGTTGCCGTTATATATGGGTGATACTGCTGTGATCATCTTGACATGGGTTACAGGATCAATATATACGCTGATCCATCCTGTCTTGCCTTTTGGAAGACTTTTGGCAAGTGTGTAGAATGCCATAGTACGAAAATTTGATACATAGCGGCTGACAGGTTCGAAAGTATGGTCTCGATTCCGGCTGAAAAAGAGGTAGGGGCTCTTTTGTGGGATGCCTTGTATGCCCGGTTCAAACCAAAGACCGCCGCTGACGATATTGAGCGTATTGTTCTGGTGGCTTGCAAGCATGGCGGTAATGATGTAGGACTGTGAAAAAATGTCTGATTGCAGCGCACTGCCCACAGAAGCAAGACTCAAAACGGTCTCTTCCGCTTCAACCTGTCTGCTTCTTACTTCCTGAAGCAGTTCTGTTGTGAGCAGTGAAATCTCTTTGGAAGCATTTTGAGGGAGATTTTGCTCTCTCATCATGAAGAAGGTTGTGACAATACTGAGAAGAAATACGATAGAGATCAACAGAAAGAACCCTATCATTTTGATCTTGATACTGTTATACCACTTCATTTGTATGCTTTCCTTGTCATTTCATAAGTATAACAAAAGATAAATTAAAATTATGTTTTATCAATATTTTTTGCAAATAAACGCTACAATACACCAATGGTTAACCAATCTATACTAAGATGTGGCAAAAAAACGGGAATCTTCAAATGATACGGAAATATACAGTGCATCTTTTGCTTTTGATCCCTCTTCTTACACTCACGCTGCATGCCGATTATACCCTAAAGCCAAGCAAGCGGCATCCAAGTCTCATTGACCACATGCCCAAGGGGATGGTTGCCGACATGAAGCGGATACCCCAAAATCCTGCTTACTATGCCAGACAGATCAAACCGTGGCCAAAGGCAAGACAAAAACGTGCAGATGCGGCATATAACCGTCAATATTTCAAACCGTGGAGACTCAAAAAACTTGATATTCCGTTGAAAGATTTTGGCTGGGAAGTGCGTTTCGTGACCAAGAACAAGATCTATACACGTAACGGCAGAGTGATACCTGCTTCACGCTACAGGGCATGGATACGCAATGCAAACTACGGTAAACGGGATACGCTAAGATACCATGCGATCACTATGGAGCGGGTCAATGTACATGCACTTCCGACCACACATGCATTCTATCTTGACCCAAGAAAAGTAGGAGAGGGTTTTCCTTTCAACTACAATCAAAACTCGGCGTTGCACATGAACGTACCGCTGTATGTCTCTCACCTCTCACGGGATGGCAAATGGGCATTTGTACGTGCTTCATATGCGTTTGGATGGGTGAAGACCAGCGATATTGCGTATGTTGACAAAAAGTTCATAAGAGCATTTAAAAACGGCAAATATGCCATAACCATTAAAGACAACCTCCGTCTTTTCAATGAAAAGGGAAAGGCAGTCAGTTTTGTCAAACTCGGCACCCTCTTTCCTGTAGCAAAGGACGGAAAACGCTATCTGGCAGCTGCGCGTACGGCACGCGGACAGGCACTCATTAAAAAGGTACAGGTACACACCAAAGGGATCATTGCTAAAAAGCCGCTGCCCTTTACTTCCCGTAATGTGGCACGTGTAGCACGGGAGTTTTACGGTGAACCCTATGGCTGGGGAGGCGGATACGGATGCCGGGACTGTTCGGCGACCACAAGGGATTTTCTGGGCGTATTTGGCATTTTCCTGCATCGAAACTCCAGCAAACAGGCAAAAGACGGACAGACGATCTACATTCGAGGAAGCTCCAAGAAAGCGAGGAAAAGACATATTATCCGTGAAGCCGAACCGTTCCGGTCGCTGCTGTATGTTCCCGGACATATTGTACTCTATCTTGGGCAATACAGAGGCGAACCGGTCATCATGCATACCTACTGGGGCATTCGTAAAAAAGACGGCAGCAAACTGATCACGGGTCGTACCATTATTACAACGACCGAACCCGGCAAAGAGCGTAGAGATGTCAAAGAGAGCAGCAAACTGATCAATACACTTAAAACGATTGTCAAATTTTAGGGATTTGGGTACAATACGCGCTATGAAAACAGAGAGAAGACACAAAGAGAAGATCAAACTCTTCACGACCACCATCATTGCCGGAGAATTCAAAGGTAAACGTATCGAGATACCTGACATCGCTACCACACGAAGTTCCAAGTCGATCCTGCGTGAATCGTTTTTCAACACGATCCAGTTTGAGATCATGGATCGTAACTTCGTAGAGGTCTTTGCCGGAAGCGGATCTGTAGGGCTTGAGGCGCTCAGCCGCGGTGCGGCACAGTGCTACTTTATGGAGTACAACAAAATTGCGTTCCGTTCGCTTGAGAACAACATTCGACAGACTGACCCCTCGCGATGCCATGCTTTTTTCGGGGACAGCTTTGAGAATTTTGCAAACATTTATGGGCTTGTCAAACGGCAGGGAGGCAAAACCTACTTCTACTTCGATCCGCCCTTCTCCACCCGTGACGGGATGGATGAGATTTACGACAAGACCATCGCACTCATCGAACAGATAGAGCCGGAAGTGTGCGAAATGGTTGCCGTAGAACACATGACAAACCTGACGATGCCTGAGAAGATCGGTACGCTTGAAAAGACCAAAAAGAAAAAGTTTGGGCGCAGTACCCTGACCTACTACAAACCTGTTGCATAATTCATTTACACTTAGTAAATGATATCTGGTATAATGCAGATAAAAAAGAAGCAACATGACAAAAAAAGAAGACCATATTGCCCTCTTTATTGACTGTGACAACATTTCACACCGTTCGATAGAAGGCATTATCAATGAACTCAGTAAATATGGTGTCGTCAACATTCGGCAGGCGTACGGCAACTGGACAAAAGATAACCTCAAAAACTGGGAGGACAAGCTCCTTGAGTTTGCCATCAAACCCATTCAGCAGTTCGACTACTCCAAGAACAAGAATGCTACCGATATTCTCATGACCATCGATGCGATCGATCTGCTGCATACCAAAGACATCGATGCCTTTGCCTTTGCAACAAGTGACAGCGACTTTACTCCGGTAGTGATGCGCGTACAGGCAGAAGGCATCAAGGTATTTGGATTTGGCGAGAAGAAAACCCCCAAGCCCTTTATGGCAGCCTGTTCTCAGTTTATTTTCACCGAAAATCTTACAGGCAACAGTGAAGATGCCGCCCAGACCCCTGTAGAGAAAGAGAAGCGCAGAAAAAGCGGCAAAGAACTGCGTCAGGACAGTTGGCTGGTCAATCTGCTGCGCACTGCTGTAGAACAGACGGCAGACGACTACGGGTGGGCAAACCTCTCTGAAGTGGGACAGTATATCAACAATAAATCCTCATTTTCTCCCCTTAATTACGGCTATAAGAAGCTTAGTTCTCTGATCAAAGAGATCGACCTCTTTGATATCGCCTATGATGAGGTAAGTAAGCAGATGAGCATCCGGGACAAACGCTGGAAAGCCTAAGCGCTCTCTTTCTTTTTGCCTTTTGGAACAGGTTCCACAAACTCACCTTTGATCAGACCTGCTTCATGTAAAAACTGTGAAGGGACATACTCTGCCTTTTTGACTTTGTCATACTTGGCAAGCGAGAGATAGAGTTTGTCTTTGGCACGGGTAACAGCCACATAGAAAAGCCGACGCTCCTCTTCGATGGAGCTCATCATTCTGCGGTTTGGAAAGCGCCCGTCTACCAGATCGACCACATAGACTTCAGAGAACTCAAGCCCTTTGCTTGCATGTACGGTCAACAGGTTGACCCCCTCCCCTTCGCTCAGCTCCCCTCCGCCAAGTACCATGGCATTGACAAAACGTCCCAGTTCACGATAGGGACGTGCAAGGTTGAGCAGCAGGTTTGCTTTGGTGATGATCCGTTCACGTGCAGTTTTTTTCTTCTCTTCATCCATTTCTCCGTTTTTGAGCCGACCGCGCTGCGTAGAGAGCATCTCAACGATTCCCTCGTAGAGTTTTGAAGAGAGTGCTTCTCTTAGCACTTTAACCGGGGTATCATCATATTGAATATTGGAGAGAAAGCGGTAGAATCGGTCAAAGAACTTCACCCCATCCTGTGTCAGCCTTGGGTGTTTGAGGATGGGATGGGCATAGACTTCAGGCAAAAGCTCAAGGTGCTTGAAGCGGGTTGCCGTACCGATCTCAAAATCATCATCAAAGAGTCCAAGCTGTACATTCTTGGTGGGGTTGAGCTTTGGCAGTTCCTTTTCAATGGGAGAGAGTATCCCCTGTCTCAGACTGCCTTGTCCAAAGTGTAAAAAGCACTGAAACATCTCTTTGGAAAGCGCACTCCCTACACCGCCGGCATACTCGAAAATGTGGATGAATGCCATCATATCTTTTGGGTTGACCAGAAGCGAGAGCAGATCGAGCAGGAACTTGATCTCTTTTGCGTCAAAAAAGCTAGTACCCCCCTTGCGTTTACAGCTGATACCCATCTCACGCAGACTCGCCTCAATGCCGTCAGCAGAGGAGTTGTTTCTAAAAATTACGGCAATGTCGTTGTTTGGCACATGGGTATGCTTGATGGAGTGGGCAATCGCCTGATACTGTTCAAAGAGGTCATTGTACATCAGCAGGCGGGGCGGATGGGTCTTACCATGTCTGCCTACTTCAAGCTTTTTGGGATAGATGCGTTCATTACGCTCAATGACACGGTTTGCCAAAGAGAGGATGGGTGCGGTAGAGCGGTAATTGGTCTTGAGGGTAAAGACCTTCGCATTGGGGTAGCGTTTGGCAAAGGTGGCGATGTTCTCGATGTTGGCACCGTTAAAGGCGTAAATGCTCTGGTCATAGTCGCCGACACAGAAGAGTGAGCGGGGTTTGAGGGCATCAATGAGTGCACTCTGGAGGGTATTGGTATCCTGATACTCATCGACGAGCACTTCATCAAACGGGATCTGTGACTGCTCGGCATGTGCTTTCATTCGCAGCAGCAGATCGTTGAAAGAGGCGAAGCCGTACGCTTCCTTCTCAGCTTCAAACTCTTCAATGATGTGCATATAGGCATCCATCAGCACTTCATGTTCCGGGTACTTCTCCAAAAACCAGACATCGAAGCCTTCCAAAGAAGCATTTTGGTAGAGCGAATACATCTCATACAGGTAGGTTGCTGAGAACGGTGCAACGGAAAGATTCATACGCTCGAAGTTGCGCTTTTCATAGATGCTTCTAAAGAGGGTTTTGAGCTCTGCTGGTTGTTTGAGTGCAAGGTTCGGGTGCAGTGCCTTGAGCCACCGGTAGCTTACTGCATGGAAGGTACCCGACTCTATCTTGGAAACCACCTTTTTGGGGAAAAAACGCTCCAAACGGGCGATCATCTCCCCCGCAGCCTTGTTGGTAAATGTCAGCAGCAGAATCTTCTGCGGCTCCATACCGCTTTGCAGCAGATGGGCAATGCGCCCTACAATGGTAGAGGTCTTTCCTGTACCTGCAGAGGCGATGATAAGGTTGTGTCCAAGCGGCGCGGTGGCAGCACTCAGCTGCTCATCATTGAGGGCTGAGAGCGGCACTTACGCGTGACCGATGATGTAGTAGGTGTTTTTGTTGGGGACTTTTTGAAGTTTCAGTCTGTATTTGTCCGCCCAGTGTTCTACCAGCTGGGTAAAAGCGGCAAGGTTATCCGCATTGGTGTCCTCATCGCATTTGATCTTGAGGTGGTCAACGGAGTTTGACATGGCGATGTAGCCTTTTTCTACAGCCAATGCATCGGCAAATGAGGGAATGTGCGGCAGAAATGTATCTAACCCGTCTGTGGCGCTGAGGATTGTTTTGATCTGTTTGAGGGTCTGTTCTGTGACAGAGTAACCAAGCTGTTTCAAAAGAGCTTCTGGAGTAAGTTCTAAATGCATACAATATAACCTTGATGTGTAGTTGAAAGGCGATTGTAGCAAATTTTTAATTAGGCTTGGCAGAGCCTGTTATTTAGAAAAGGCTGTCTGTCGGTATGTCTATCTTTTCTATCAGTTCTTTGTAATGCTCGACATTCTGAAATGCTTTCTCATAACGCCAGCGCAGGACAAACTCTATGATCTCGTTTTTGAGTTTAGGATCCAGTGTTTCCGCTTTGCCAAAGTAGCCAAGCGAGATGTTTTTTGCTTTCTTTTTACCATTTTTGTCCGGTTCGTAAGTGATGGCGATAATCTGAATGTATTTGCCTTCCCGCACCTGACCAAAATCTTCTTCTTTGAGACCGATACCAGAGAGGTTCATCGCCTTATAGTGGAAAATGTTATTAAAATCAGGGGATTTTTCAAAGATTTTCAGCTTTTCAAAGAGTGTTTTTACACGGTCAATGTTTCCCTGACGTACACTTTCGGGTTCTGCTCTTTTGACAGATTCGGGTGTTGGTTGTGTAGTAGTGTTGTGATGGGGAGCAGGTGTAACAGCCACAGGCTGTTGGGGGGTTGCAGGTGTCTGTTTCTCTTCTGCCGTCTCTTTGGCAGGTACAGCTGTTTGACTCTGCTTCTGCTCAAGCTTCTCTTCCAGTTTGCTGGTCAGTGCCTTGAGTTTCTCTAAACTGCTTGACATACTCTCCCCTTCAAAATCGCGCTGGACAAGGCGCTGCATTTAAATATTAGAAAATATAGTACACTACATCAACTAACAGTTTCTTTAAATTTATAGTGAATAATATCAATTTTTCTATTTTTTAATGTAAAATCAGAAAAAAATTAATATTTATAAATATCTTTTTCTTTGAGGACAGATTAACCAATGTTAGGATAAAATCTCAACCATTATACATGCGAGGAAACATATATGGATTATCTACAGATACAAGGCGGGAAGAGACTCAGCGGAAGTGTGACGATCAGCGGTGCAAAAAATGCCGCCCTGCCCGTCATTGCCGCAACGATATTGAGTGACAAACCCGTAACACTTACCAACCTGCCCAATGTTGTAGATATACGTACACTGCTCAAGCTGCTTGGCATGCTTGGGGGCACAGTGAAGCATGAAGGTACGGTTGCACACATTGACAACAGCACCATCAATTCCCACAAAGCTGTCTATGAAATTGTCGCGCAGATGCGTGCTTCAATCTTGGTGCTGGGTTCCCTGCTTGCCCGTTTTGGTGAGTGTGAAGTGAGTCTGCCCGGCGGCTGTGCCATTGGACAGCGCCCTATCGACCTGCATCTCAAGGCACTCGAAGCGATGGGTGCAGCCATTGAGATCAAAAGCGGGTATGTGCATGCCGTGGCACCGCAGGGGCTTAAAGGGGCAAAGATCATCTTTGACAAGATCACCGTAGGCGGTACGGAAAATACCCTCATGGCTGCCGCACTCGCACACGGTACCACCACCATCATCAACGCTGCCAAAGAACCTGAGATCGTCCAACTGTGTGAGATGCTTGCTTCTGCCGGAGTTGCCATAGAGGGCATCGGCACAAGCGAACTGCTCATCAAGGGTACCGGCGGAAAACCGCTTCTGTTTCCGGAAACTGAGATCATACCTGACCGCATCGAGGCGGGTACCTACCTCTGTGCGGGAGCCATCACCAACTCCTCCATTACCTTGAAAAAGGTCGATACGGAGCATATCCGCGCCTCCATAGACAAGCTTGAGTCGATGGGGTTTTCATTCGACATCGAGAATGACACCATTACCATCCATCCTGCCGAGGTGATCCGTCCAGTCAACATCATTACTGTAGAGTATCCGGGATTTCCTACCGATATGCAGGCACAGTTTATGGCGGTAGCCTGTGTGGCAGAGGGTGAGAGCCTCATCGAAGAGCGTCTCTTTGAAAACCGCTTTATGCATGTAAGCGAGCTCAACCGCCTTGGGGCTGACATTTGGCTCAAGGGATCGACTGCAGCGGTCAAAGGAGTAGAGAAACTCTATGGTGCCGACGTCATGGCAACCGACCTTCGTGCCTCTTCTGCGCTGGTGCTTGCCGCACTCGTTGCCGAAGGCACGACCAATGTACGCCGCATCTACCACCTTGACCGCGGCTATGATGACCTTGAGGGCAAACTTGCTGCCCTTGGTGCCGACATTGTCCGTAAAAAAGAGGAGAAGTAGCCCTATGGCGCAGGAGATAGAACGCAAATTCCTTGTTGACCAAGAAAAACTCCCCCTACTTCCCACCCCCTATACGATTCAACAGGGTTACATTGCCGCTACAGGTGCGACGGTACGGGTACGCATCCGTAACAATGAAGCATTTCTCACACTCAAAGGCAAAGCAGAGGGACTGACCCGCTCAGAGTTTGAGTATCCCATTCCCGTTACTGATGCAGAAGCGATGCTTTCTGAGCTTTGCATCCATCCTTTCATCAACAAAAAACGCTATCTTGTCGAACATGAGGGGCATACCTGGGAGCTTGACATCTTTGAGGGGGAAAATGAGGGGCTGATTGTCGCGGAGATCGAACTTGAGAGCGAAACGGAGCCCTTTGCCAAACCTGACTGGGTAACAGAAGAGGTTTCAAATGATCCCCGATACCGTAATGCCTATCTGGTCAGCCACCCTTTTTCTGTCTGGAAAGCAGAAGAGATACGCTAGTTACTTTTAGAGTGGACCACCTCTTAGGTTGCACCCATCGATCTCGATTACAATCGCCTGGCACCGATTTTTGGCACCGATTTTCCGATTTCTTCCAATCACCTGGCACCGATTTCTCCGGTTTCCTCACCCATCACATAACACAAAACATTCGGGTTATTTAATGTAATGCAAAATAATATAAATTTAAGTGAAATGACTATACAATAATTTGTAATATACAATATTTTTTACATAACTATTATACATTAAAGGATAAGCAATGAAAATCTCCCAAGCACAGAAAGAGCAAACAAGAGCAAAACTCATTGAAGCGGCAGTTGAGATTATTAGTGAAAAAGGGTTTCGTGCTACCACTATGAAAGCTATCGCTAAAAAAGCTGATGTAGGCATTGCAACAATATACAATTACTTCCCCAATAAGGATAAAATCTTCTACGCTTATTTTGAGGCACAGTATATCAAGCTGGCGCAGCAGTTGGAGGAGATTGAAGCGTTTGAAACGTATGAGTTGGATGAGCAGATACAAACCCTTATCGAAACCTGTTTGGACAACTTTCTGCCCGATCGTGAGTTTGTAGCCGAAGCGGCACATTTGGCAATTTTTTCTCCATTTACCTCTTTTAATAACGGCAAACAGGCACGAGAAATTTTTCTGGATACGGTGAAAGATATCTGGAACAACTATCTCGAACAAAGAGGTCTGGAGAGACCTTTGTCGCAAGATTGGATGCTGTTGCTTTTTTGGGAGTACTACCTTGGCATTGTTGCTTATTGGCTTGAAGACAAATCTGAGAATTTTAACCATACGACACAGCTTATCGATAAGACTTCAGAGATCATCAAAGTCTTTGTAGAGTCTGATTTAGCGGGAAAACTGCTTGATCTGGGAACATTTGTCTCAAGAACATATTTTCATACTTATTTAGCCAATTTTCATCCGGAAGATTGCCGCCCGAAGGAGAAATGATGGATAAAGTGCCTACTTCGAAACTTGGTCGCATTGGGGTCTATGGCGCAACGGCAGCCAAAGTGGGGATAAACACCCTAAGCGGCAAGGTCAAGCAGATATGGAGCAATGAAGCCAACAGGCAGATGCACAAAAAAAACAGCAAAATCATTTTTGATGCCCTTACCAAACTTAGAGGAACAGCTCTGAAGTTTGCTCAGCTTTTGAGTGTTGAGGATTTAATGTTAACCCCCGAGTATAAAGAGCAGCTCAACAAAGCTGCCTACAGAGTCCGTCCGCTCAATAGAGCCGTGGTTCGAAAAACATTTAAAAATGAACTAAATGATTATCCCGAAAATATCTTTGAAAATTTTGACACAAAAGCCTTTGCCGCTGCCAGTTTGGGACAAGTACACAAAGCTGTGGACAAAGAAGGGAACATACTCGCGATCAAGATGCAATACCCCGGAATCGATGAAACACTCAAGCACGATATGAGCATGATCAAGGCAGCCTATAAAATGGTGCCGCACTCTCCCCTGATAGAAGATATGTTAGATGAAATCGACGATGTGATCTCCAAAGAGGTAGATTATATCCGTGAGGCACAATATATGACATGGTTTCAGGAAAAAATGGGACATCTGGATATTATTATTCTCAACTTTCGCACATAAATTCTAAAGGAAAATCCATCTACGAAAGCCCATAAACAGGCAGATTTACGTACAATTTGTTACCACACACATTGTATAAAGGAGCCTGTTTTATGGAACTTGACAA
>JALWTA010000006.1 GCA_027082955.1 Sulfurovum sp.
TTGTCAAGTTCCATAAAACAGGCTCCTTTATACAATGTGTGTGGTAACAAATTGTACGTAAATCTGCCTGTTTATGGGCTTTCGTAGATGGATTTTCCTTTAGAATTTATGTGCGAAAGTTGAGTTATTTCCAATAGGTATCCAACCGCTTAAACCATCCCTTACGCCAACGCTCCTCCCCACGCTTTAGCGGTGAGTTTTTAATGCGGCGAGAAAGCATCGCTTTTGCTGAGTTAGCAAAGGCTCTGTATTTGTCAGGATTACGCTCATCAAAATGTTCAAGTACCTGCAGCAGTCCCCAGCCCTGCCCTTTGTAGCGTTCACTCTCAAGGGTACCCTCGCCTTTGAAGTTGGTGTAGTCAATGAGAATGTAGAGTCCTCTCTCATCAACACTGCCATCTTTTTTGTAAAGCATCTTCTTAAAACGGCGTTTGATCGTTTCTGCCTTTTTGGGGTCATCGATCGTTGCAAGCATCTGCGGCAGGGCTTCTTTGGTACGCTGCGCCATAAAGGCAGCCTGCTGGGGCATAGTACGTTTCAAAAACGTAAAAAGTTCCATATAGCGCTTGCTTTTAACCTTCTTCGCCCACATCAGTGCCGCTTTGCTCTGCCACGGGAAATCACTCTGGGGTGTCAGCCATGACGGCATCTTCACCCCACGCTTTTGCATAAATGCGACAACCATCGGAAAGACTTCTCTAAAGCGTTCGGTATGGTCTTTGGGAAACCAGATGAAGTGTCCTATGCCAAGCGAAGCAAAATCTTCTCCGTCATTCCACCATACAAGGTACTTGTCCTTGCCTGCACCCTCGTTCTGCCACACCTTTTTGGCGATGAATGCCTCCTGTTTGGGTGTCATCTGCAACGTAGAAGCGGTAAGCATCCCCCAACAGACTGCCACACCCAAAAAAGCCCTGATAAACATTTCGTTAATCCTTGTTTTGTATAGTGTCATGATTATACCCAAATCTCGAAATAGAAAACTTGCAGTCGGTGCAACGCTCATGTGTAGGGGGTTTGTGTAAAATTTGAGTCGCACCCGTAGGTTCGGTGATGATTTTACACGAAGCCCATACATACGATGATTGTGACGAATGCTGTTTTCTATTGAGAGAGTTGGGTAACACCAAAAAGGAGACAACTTTTATGCACTCACGCCGCTTCGTTTTCTCTACACTGCTTCTTGGTGCCACACTGACCGCTTACGCCGAACCGGTTGACATCCAAACACTCAAAGGAGACTGGCACCTCAAGGTCATGGACGGCTACAACGTTCGCAAAGCCCGTGCCATTTTGGACTTTCACCCTGACACCATGCGTCTTGAGGGGTTTGACAGTTGCAACCGCATTACCGGTAAACTGCAAAAGCACAAAGACGGCACCTACACCGCCATACTCGCCACCACCCGCATGGCATGCCGTAACCGCCTCACCTCATTTGTCAGCAAACGGCTGCATGAGACCATTGAAAAAGGCTTTCAGATCACTTCGGAAGAACGCTACGGAATGGAAGGGATCACGATAAAGAGCAAAAAGCATGATCTGTTTTTTAGGAGAATGGGAGAATAAAAAGGTAGAAGGTAGAAGGTAGAAGGTAGAAGGTAGAAGGTAGAAGGTAGAAATTTTTCATATGCTCACTTATGCCAACCTTAACTGCTTCCTTCTCCCTATCACCTACTCCCTCCTTTTGGAAGCGAATGCTTTAGCTTCGTCCCAACACTGACTATCATGATAATATCTGGCGGGGCTAAAGCCTCCGACTCCAAGGTGCAGATGTCAGAAAAAATATACTTTTGTGTAAGTTTGCTGTAGATTTGTTCAAACGGCGTGAGTGAAGCAAGGGAGCTTACTAAAAAATAAGTGACCAAACAAAACGAAGCAGCTTGACAAAACATGGCTTTCGTGTAAGTTTGCGTTAGATTTGGGTGATCGTCGTGAGTGGAGCGAAGAAGTGACTGAGCGAAACGAAGTAATTTGGCACAATATTTTGTTTGAGTTGTATGCAGGTTTGAGGGTTGTTGCGTAGGAGCTTGCTATATAGCAAGTGACTAAGCAAACTCCCTCAAAGATGTATGCAAATCAGACAAAATTACACGAAAGAGGGGGCGTCGTTGGCGAAGAGGATCAAATCTCCCACCCTCGTCTGCTCCACAAGCATCTTCTCCATTTCACTTTTACTTTCAAGCTTCACCAACTTATCGGCATCAACATATTTCTTGAAAATTGCGTAGTTTAGATCACCTGTCACTACCACAAGGTCGAATACTTCATTGGCGCGCTTGGCGACCTGTTCGTTGAGGGCATCGTCCACCTCTACAAGCCCTGGGGTGATGACTACTTTTCTGCCCTCATAGGTTGATGCCAGATCGAATGATGCCATCATGCCGTCAATGTTGCCGTTGAAGCTGTCATCGAGGATCACTTTGCCGCCGGCGTCTATGCGCTGCAGGCGGTGGTCAACCGGTTTGAGTGTCGAGAGCCCTTTTTGGATCTCCTCATCGCTCAAGCCCATCTCTTTTGCCACCAATACCGCAGCGGCAAGGTTCATGGCATTGAACGCACCCAAAATGTTGGCACTGTAACGGGTGCCGTTGAGTGTAAAGCTTGTCCCTTCCAGTGTTGCTTCCACATCGCTGATGATAAATTCCGGCATAGGCAGATCGGGATGTGCCTGTGCCACTTCGCCTGTACCGTACACATGCACTTTATTGTTCTCTGGCTTGACCATGGCACTTTCATGTATCCACGCCTGCTCAAGACGGTTTGTCTGCATGATCTCCATTTTGGTGTTGCGGATGTTCTCCATGGTTTTGAAGTACTCGATGTGCGCAGGCCCTATCTTGCCCACCACCACATAGTGCGGATTGACAAAGGTGGTGATCTCGGCAATGTCTCCCTCGCCTCTGGCACCCATCTCGACGACATAGACCTCTGTATTTTCAGGAAGGTCATCGTTGATGTCCTTCATCACACCCCCAAGGGTATTGACCGAACGGGGTGTAGCGTAGGTACTGTAGCGGCTGCTTAGCAAATGGGCAATGAAGTTTTTGATACTCGTCTTGCCGTAGCTTGCAGTAACCCCTACAACTTTGAGATTTTCCATCTTCTCTATCTTGCCTTTGGCCTTTCGCTTGAAGCCGTTGAAGAGCATCTTTTCAATGAACACAGAGATACCGTAGGCAATAAAGATCGGAATCAGCACACCGTGATGCCCAAGTGCCAACGCCATAAAGAGCCCAATGAGCAGCAGTGCCGCATAGAAACGCTTTACCCGTCCTGTCCATACCAGCGGTTTGTCAAGCCCTCTGTACCAGCTGTAAAGCAGCCCAAGGTAGGCGATGACAACGACAAAGGCATAACTGCTTGCATAGTCTGCAAGCATATAGAGTGCGTAGGGGATCAGAAAATAGACAAAGTGCCACCACGCCTTGGTGTGGTGAAAGACCACACGTTCAAGTTTATAGCTGTACCACTGCAGGTTGGTAATGGCGTAGTAGCCCATGGCGATCAGAAAGATAAAATAAAAAGCGAGGTTGAGCAGTTGCATCAGTCGGTTTCCTTACATTGGTCTAAAATAGTCTGCGCGATAAACGGCGCATGGTTCAGAAAGAAAAAGTGATCCCCATCGAGCGGGTAAAGTGTGCTGTTGTCAATGAGTCTGTTGATCTTCTCCGCTGTCCAAAGCGGTGTTGCCGTATCGGCTTTACCCCAGAAAAGCAGTGCTTTGCCTGTGACGTTGGAGAAGTTGTGTTCAAAATCTTCGTTCACGACATTTTTAAAGGTCTCATACATCTCATGGCTCATCCCCTCGACATCTTTGGAGGCAAAAAGCCTACCGATCTTTGCAATGCCAACTGCTCTGAGCAGTTTTGTCAATGCGATCTTCGCACGCACACCAAAAGGTTTGGGTACAAGAATGCCCGAACTTGAGAGCAATACCAGACAAGGCGGGTTGAGCAGCGTCGCGACCTTGCCGCCAAAAGAGTGCCCCATGATGATATCGGGTGTCACATCGAGCGTTTCAAGAAACGCTTTGACAATAGCAGCATAGTCCTCTGTATGAAGCACTGTGTCGTTGCTGCTGTTGCCAAATCCTGGCATGTCGAGGTAGATGTGTCTGTAGCCGGGAAGCGTTTTCCCAAACGCCTGCTTCATGATCTCTTTGTTGCTTCCCCATCCGTGCAGAACCAGCACACTCTTTGATGCCGAGGGGTTGACAAGTTCATAAGAAAGGGCGTAGGTATGCCCCTTGTAAAGTATCTCTTTGGATGCCATGTTTCACCATTTTGTTGAGTTGGCATATTTTACCATATTCATTGACTATTTTCCCCAAACTTCATTTGCTTCTCTAATGACATACTTTCCATCTACCACATCTACTTCCGGCGGTACCTCTTCTGCCTCAAAGTAGTCATACCCCTCTTTAAGCTCCATCCAGAAGTCATACCAGCGGCTTTCGCTGTAGGCATCCATCGTCGTATCTTCCATCCTGAATGGGAAAATGTGCACCGGCACATAAGGCTGTCCGTTATGCAGTGCAGCAGAAACAAGACCGTATATCTCCTCAATTTTGGCATCGGTCATCGCATAGCAGCCGACCGAGACACAGTTGCCGTGCACCATTAAAAACAAGCCGGTGCGGTGGTGGGCTCTGTCATAGGCGTTGGGGTATCCGAGATTGAAGGCAAGATGGAATTTGCTGTGAGGGTTGAGCTGTTTGGGGTAGACACGGTAGAAGCCCTCAGGTGCCTGTTTGTCCCCTTCTCTTAATTTTGGTCCCAAGTGCCCGGAGTAGGCACAGATGGCATAGTCCTTGAGGTGTACATACCGTTCCTCTTTTTTGATCCACACCTCCAAAAGCGCCTCTTTTTTAAAAATGCGGATAAACACGGCATCACCCCTTTGTGTTCTTGTTGCTTTCAGACGTGTTTCAAGCGGTCTATAGCGGTACTGGGCTTCTTCAAGATACTCCTGCATGGCTACCTCCTGTGACATTTGCAAAATCTCCTCAAGGCTAAACTGCGACTCTGTTGAATCGGTAGTAAGATTCATCTCCTTGATCTTCGAAAGTGTTACATTCGCTTCTACAGGGATCGGTATATCTCCTCTGCACGTCTTTGGATCGCTTTGTTGCATGGTAGTCATTTTAGAAACCGTGGTCATCTTGGGAGGATTGTAAGCGGGGGGATAGAGATAATAGAGTATGAACGCAAATAGCAGGAGCAACAAAACAAGCACGTCTGCCAGTATCAGCCATGCCCGCCCCATCATCGTGCTACTCCCTGAACGTCAGCTTCTGCAGCCTGTCGTATCCGTAGACATCTTTGAATGTATGGATCGATCCATCATCTTCAACATAAACGGTCAGATAGGCTGTATGTACCGGTAAACGTTTTACGATCTTGATGAAGTGTGTTTTAAGTGACTCATACATCTCTTCAGCTTCTGGCAGCGGTGTCGCACTGTAGTGTCCTATGATATAGGTCAACATCTCTTTGGGTCTTTCAAGACGCACACATCCGTGGCTGTAGCATCTAAATGAACGTTTGAAAAGATACTTCGACTGTGTATCGTGCATATAGACGGAGTGTCTGTTTGGAAAGAGAAATTTGACACGTCCAAGTCCATTTTTCTTCGATGGCACTTCAATGAACTTAAACGGAACCTCTCCTTCCCCTTTCACATATGCCTCTGCATTGAGTTCGGAAAAGTGCAATGCCGGAGATTTTAGGTTGTAGTCACGACGAATCACCATACGGTGTTTTTTGAGATAACCCGGGTCTTTCAGTGTTTTCGGAATGATCTCGTTTCGGGCGATACTGTCTGGCACGTTCCACTGCGGGTTGAGTACCACATACTGAAGATCCTGAGAGAAAATCGGTGTCTGCTTGTCTCTTTTGCCTACAATCGCTTTCATTTTGACTGCCGTTTTACCGTTCTCAATGATCCTTACAGTATATTCAGGAATGTTCACCAGCGCATAGTTTTTGCTCTTGATCGGCTTCATCAGTTTGACACGCTCGATATTGAGACGGATTTTGTGCAGCAATACTGGTGAAGTATTTTTCTGTTTCTTCAGTGTATGGTAAGCATTAACCAGTCTTGTAAACTCTCGATAGGGCGGTACATAAGGCTGGAGTATCTTCTCAATGCTCTGCCCTGCCCTAAGCTGCATACGGATGGCTTTGGCATCGACACGTTGTTTATAGAAGGTGTAGTCTGTTTTGAATTTCTCAGACTTTCTTTCTTCCTGTGCTTTCTTGAAAGAGACAATGTCCATACACCCATTGGCAAGATTGTTCGCATAACTAATAAGCAAAATACTCATCAAGCGCGAATCTTCACTCTTGCGTACCTTTTCATAAAGTGCCTTTTCATTACACAAAGACATATAGGTATCATGTTGAAGTATCTTCAAAAAGGCTTCTTTCTGTGACGAATGCCACCCTTCACTGTCAGGTGTGCCGACACATCCGCTCAATACGATGGCAAATACAGCTGCCAATACCGCTTTGATTTTCATTGTTTTCCTCTCCCCAAACTTTTTGCACAAACAAACGCGCTTGAAAACGCCCACTGAAAGTTGTAGCCCCCAAGCTGTCCTGTCACATCCAGTACCTCTCCAATAAAATAGAGTCCTTTCTCATACCTGCTCATCATCGTTTCAGGATCGATCTCGTCGGTCGATACACCGCCTTTGGTCACTTCTGCTTTAGTGTAGCCAAATGTCCCAGCCGGTGCAAAATGATAGGCATGCAATCCCTTCAGACGGTCTATCTCCTCTTTCAAAAGAGATTTCGCTGCCTTGTCTTCAACGCCAAATTGTAGCAAAAATGCCTTGGTAAGACGTTTGGGCATAGGCAGAAGGGAACTAATGTTTTTATTGCTCTTTTGTATCATTTTCCATGAAAATCCAGGAAGAAAGTCAATCGCAATCTGCCCTTTTTCCCAGTAGAGCGATGCATCAAGCACGGCAGGACCGCTGATGCCTTTGTGCGCAAAAAGCAGAGACCCCTTACACAGATGCTCTCCTACATGTATCTCCACATCTGTCGAGACACCGGCAAGCGTCTTAAAGAAGAACTGCTCCATTTGCAGGGTTAATCCCACCAGTGCCGGTGCTGTTTTTACAATGGTATGTCCGAATTTCTCGGCTACTTCATACCCAATGCTGCTTGCTCCCAGTTTGGGAAAACTCAAACCGCCTGATGCAATGACCACATTGGGAGCAGTCAAAGTGCGTTTATCGGTTTTCACATAAAAAATATCACCCCTTTTATGTATATCCAACACCTTTTCATTATGGAAAAACTTTTGTTTTCGGCTTCGACACAACAAAACATCAAGCAATTCTTGTGAACTGTTTGGACAAAAGTACTGATGTGCTTTGCGAAGTACGGGAGAAAGTCCATACTTATCAAGCCATGAAAGCAGCGCATTTTCATCGAAGCGTTTAAGAATCTGCGCTGTAAAAGCTTCATCCCCGCGATAGTATGAAGCATCCATCACCGCATTGGTAATGTTACACTTTCCACCTCCGGAGATGCGTATTTTCTCTCCGGCTCTGGCATTTGCATCGACAATAATGCTACGGTGCGGCGGCAATAAAGAAGCAAGCATCAAAGCACTTGCCCCTCCCCCGACTATTATGATATCAGCATCCATACTGCGCATTATACCCAAGCATGGCTACACATATCTTGCACATCCAAGCAGTATAGTAAGAAAAAGGAGACAATCATGCGAAAAAGATACCTTTTTTTGTGTACTGCACTGTTCATAGCCACTTTTGCACAGGCGGCTGAAAAATATGATACGAAAGCGTTCAGGATCATCACAAAGCTCTGTACCCCCTGCCACGGTACACCGTTCTATATGGCAAAACAGATCGATGATGACGATTGGCACTATTTTTTTGATACACCTGGAAAACTCGAGCATATCCATAAAGGCAAACCCAAAGCGCTTGCTTCCCTTAAAAATGGACTTTTCAAACAAAAAAAGAAAAGACTGCTAAAGTTCCTTGTGAACAATTCAAAATTTTCCGGAAGCGTACACGGGTGTGATGCAAATTTTTGTGGAACGCATCACTGAAAACAAAGATTGTGCTACAATACAGGTATGAAAAACAGATATGTACTCTTTTTGTATCTGCCGCTTGTACTGCATGCATCAAATCTCTTCATTGTAAAAGACAAGCATGGTCATATCGAGAGCAGCAAAAAACTCTTTCATTGTGAAAATGCCTGCCTCACCCAAAAAGCATCCGAATTCTCTTTACAGGCCATGTATGACGAACTCCACAAAGAAGCCCGTCTTGCAGAAGCCGCACAGGCTGCCAAAATAGCGGTCAGGCACATTGCCAAGGCGCGTGCGAAGGCGCATGCAAAAGGGCTAACATACCGTTTGAGCGACAATGAAAGGGATGCACTGCTGCAGTATGCCAAATATTTCAAGGGCGGGAAATACAAATGGGGCGGTACCACACCAGAGGGATTCGACTGTTCGGGATATGTACAATATCTCTACAAAAAACACGGCATCAAACTGCCAAGAACTGCCCTCTCCCAGTCAAAAGCCGGAAAACCCGTTTCTCCTGATGCATTGCAAAAAGGTGATCTTGTCTTTTTCCTTACAGATAAGAAACGACATATTCCGGTAACCCATGTCGGCATCTATCTCGGTAACGGCAAATTTATCCATGCAGCATCAAGAAAGAAAGGAATCATTGTCTCACCGCTTGACCATGGCCACTATCATGACTGTTTCGTTGGTGCTAGGCGGATACTCCCTCCAACTGCATAATCATACCTCCAGCACATACAGAGAACTAACACAACGCTAACACTTCCCTAACGACACGATAACGCAATTCTCCTATAATTTTGAATGAGTTAACACCATAAAAGGAGACCGACATGATAAGAAAAAGAAGACTGTGGCTTGCACTTGCTGCAATCCCGATTGTACTGGCATCATCAACTGCTGTGTATGCGGATGATCACAAAAAGAGTGATAAAAAATCCGTTAAAAAAAACAAACACAAAAAAAAGGATGAAAAAAAGTATTACGAAGATGAAGATGGAGGAAACGGCACCACAACCACTCCTCCAACCTCTTCCAACAACGGCTACACCCTGAGCGCATGGAATGACCTGGGGATGCACTGTATGGACGGGAATGACTTTTCGGTCTTTTCCATCCTGCCTCCCTACAATAACCTGCATGCTCAGCTGAAAGACAAGA
>JALWTA010000007.1 GCA_027082955.1 Sulfurovum sp.
ACTTTCACTCCTTGGGGAAAGAGTGCACCCGATGGGTGAAAGAATCAAGTGCACTTTTTTCTCTGGTTTCTTCGTATTTTACGACACTCCCGCTTATTTACATTTTTTCTATTTCGATTTTAGGGGGAGCTCTTTTATCTCCTATTAAACAAAAGTGGTTATAATTTACGGATAAAAATTATTATTTAAAGGATAAAATATGTTAGTAACCAAAAAAGCACCTGATTTTACAGCAACAGCGGTACTCGCTGACGGACAGATCGTTGATGACTTCAATCTTTATCAAAATTTTGGAGAAAAAGGAACAGTTGTTTTCTTCTATCCACTTGACTTTACATTCGTATGTCCTTCAGAGATCATTGCATTCTCTCACAGATACAATGAGTTCCAAGAAAGAGGTGTAAATGTTATTGGTGTTTCTATCGATAGCCAGTTCTCTCACTTTGCATGGAGAGAGACTCCGGTAGAAAAAGGTGGTATCGGACGCATCAACTTCCCACTTGTTGCAGACCTGACAAAGCAGATCTCAAGAGACTTCGATGTACTGCTTGACGAGTCTGTAGCACTGAGAGGCTCTTTCCTGATCGACACTGACGGTACAATCAGACATGCAGTGATCAACGACCTTCCACTGGGAAGAAACGTGGATGAGATGCTTAGAATGATCGATGCAATGCAGTTTACCAATGAGCATGGTGAAGTTTGCCCTGCAGGTTGGCAAAAAGGTGAAGAGGGTATGAAACCTGATGCTGACGGTGTTGCAGAGTACCTTGCAAAACACGCTGAAGAGCTGTAAGAAAATATATCTGAAAGCTGCAACTGCGGCTTTTTGGTTTAACCCAAATTTCTATTTCGAGATTTGGGTTTAATATATAGCTAAGGATACTGTGGTATGTTTAGTTATATAGGCACAGAAAAAGGAACAAGATGACAGACTATGCTGAATTGCTGAAAAAGAGTAGCTTGAAGGCAACTTTTCAGCGTATGAATATTTTAAGTGTTGTCGATAAATATGGACATATGTCTGTAGATGATATCTATGCTGAAGTGGTAAAGGTCTATCCCTCCCTCTCTCTTGCTACAGTCTATAAAAACATTATCTTGATGGTTGAAAAGGGTGTACTTGTAGAAGTGCCTATCGTTGGCAAAAAATCCAAGTACGAGTTGGCAAAAGAGGATCACATTCACCTTGTCTGTACCGAGTGCGGTGCGGTGGAGGATAAAATGTGTCTTGAAAAGACAGATGCGCTTTTCCATCATCTCAGTGAAGAGGAACACTTCAGCCTGAACCGAAGACAGGTCAATCTGTACGGTGTCTGTCAGAAGTGCCAGATGGAAGCAGCTTCATAATGTTCTGTTTGCCTGTATAAACGTGTTTCTTCGTAGGGTGTTGTGCCCTCACAGCACCAATGCTATTTATCCTTTACATTGTTTGATGGTTTGTTCATTTCTTTTTTTCTTTGTAGCAGCACAAAGAAAAGAAAGAAACGAACCAAAGAAAAAAAGAAAAGCTGAAGGACTGACGTGTTGTCGTTCAACTGCCTCTTGCTGGAAATGTATTAGGACAATCGGTGAGATCAAGCCAAATATTTTTCAAAATTTCAGGTTCGATTCAACCAAAAATCCGTAAGTTTTCCTAAACTCTAAACTCTAAACTCTAAACTCTAAACTCTAATTTTGAAACAGTGCCGACCCGATCCTCACTAGATTCGACCCGCACTTGATCGCCAGCTCATAATCGCCGCTCATGCCCATAGAGCAGATGGTTGCTCCCTCTTTTTCGAGCTCTTCGTAGATACGGTGGGTGGTCTCGAAGCTCTCTTGTATCGCTTTTGTATCGTCAGTGTGGGCACCGATAGTCATGACCCCTTTGAGGGTGATGTTGGGGCATTCAGCTTTGATCTGCAGGTAAGTTTCAACTGCTTTTTCAGGCATGACACCGGCTTTGCTCTCCTCTTTTGCTGCATTGATCTGAAGCAGGCAGTACATCTTTGCCTCTTTTGCAGTGAGCTTCTTTTGCATCTCCTGTGCCAGCTCAAGGCTGTCAAGGGACTGCATGAGCGAGGGGCGCAGGTCGATGAGATTGTTGATCTTGTTCTTTTGCAGTCTGCCTATCATGTGCCACTCCAGCGGCAGGTCTTCAAGCTGTGCCATACGCTCACGCAGCTGCTGCACCTGATTCTCCCCAAAGGCGCGCTGTCCAAGTTTGTAAAGTGTGGCGATGTTCTCCACATCCGTATATTTGGCAACGGTGACTAGTTTGACAATATGGTGTTCACTGACACTGATGCGTGCCTGTTCGATGTTCCAGATCACTTTATCGAGGTTTGCTCTGAGTGTTTCTTTGTCAAGTATCATCTTTATCCTTTTGGTGCTGTAGGGGTACAGCACCCTACATGGTGTATCTTTGAAAAAAGCTTTTCGCTAAGAAAAGCATACCAAAACTCTTCACTCTTCACTATTAATTCTTCACTTTTTTTGAAGAAAAATCACCCCATCAGACGGTGTATATCGTTATAGAGTCCAAGCATCATCAACCCGCCAAGGATGATCCACCCGGTGACGGTCATGTAGTACATCACTGTTTCGTTCGGCTCTTTGCCGCGCAGCATCTCATAAAGGTTGAACATAATATGCCCGCCGTCAAGTGCGGGGATGGGCAGCAGGTTGAGTACACCGAGGTTGACAGAGATGAGTGCGGTGAAGAAAAAGAGCGCCAGTATGCCTGCATGGCTTGCTTGTGCAGTGACATCAACAATGGTGATGATGCCGCCGAGCTTGTCGGCTCCTACTGCACCGGTGAGCAGTTTTTGGACACTTTGGAAGATCAGTGTCGATGCGCGTACTGTTTCACCCCATGCATATTTGAATCCCTCGGCAAACCCATAAACGACAGTGGTCTGTTTGGGAAGCGGCGAGATGCCGATGATGCGTCGTTTGGTCGTTTCACCAAAAAGATTTTTATCTTCTATCAGTTTTGGGATGAGTGTAAGGTTCTGGGTTGTACCGTTGCGGTCTATGGTCAAGCTGATCTTTCCTGATGTATCATTGATCGCTTTGCCGATCTCTTCCCAGTAGTGTATCTTTATACTGTTGATCTGAACGATCTTGTCACCTTTTTGAAGACCGGCGTGGAGTGCAGGGGTGTCTTTGCCCACTTTCCCGACATAGGGCAGCAGTTTGGGTACACCCATATAGGCGATGGCAAGGTAGAGCAGGAATGCCATCAAAAAGTTGGCAAACGGACCGGCAAGGAGGATGATGATACGCTGCCACGGTGTTTTGGCATTGTAGCTGTCGGCATCGAAGCTCTTTTTGGTCGGGTCGGTGTCATCCTGCCCCTTCATTTTGACATAGCCGCCCAGTGGTACAGCAGAGATGCTCCACTCGGTTTTACCTATCTTTTTGGTCCATAGACGTTTGCCAAAACCGATGCTGAAGACATCAACCTGCACTCCAAAGATGCGGGCAGCGGTAAAGTGCCCAAGTTCATGGAAAAAGATCAGTACAGAGAGGACTAAAAGTGCAATAAGAATTCCCATGGTGTTCCTAATAGAGAGTAATGAAAAGAATTATATCGAACATGTATCAAAAAGTTGATATAGATTAAACAATTATGAGTTTTTTTTGATAAAATAAAAGCATTGATGCAACAATTTTGAAGAAGGAGACAAGATGCGCGCTGAGGAAGAGAAAGCAGTGGAGCAAGCGGTATCGGAAGAGACAACAGCTGTTGAGGAGGCGGTTCACCCAGAAGCGGCAGCGGAAACAGAGGGTAGTGAAGAATCGGTAGAAGCAGCAGAAGAGGGGAATGAAAATACCTTTGAAGCTGTGAGTCAGGAGTCAGACAACACATCTGAAGCAACACTGGATGACAGTGATGTGCTCGCAGAGATAGACGGTATGAAAAAGAACGATGCGGCACAGATGCTGATAGAGAAGACCAAACATATCGTCAATGATGCAGAGAAACAGATGGAAGTCTGTAAATTGTTGCTTGAAGAGGATCTGAAAGGCTACAGTGATGCCAAGAAAGCACTTGAAGAGGAAGCGCTCAATGAGAGTGAAGAGCTGTTGACTGTTCTTGGTTTTGAGAATGTGGAAGATGAGGATGGCGAGCGTGAAGAGGTTGTGGTCTTTGAACGCAAAGAGGAGCTGCCGCCTTTTGTGGTCAAAGAGGTAAGCAGCGGCAAATTCACAGGCTTTCTCATGGCACTGATCGCAGGTTTTTTGACCTTTGCAGGTATGGTCTATGTGGCAACAGAGAAGGTTGGCATTACGCTTGATGTCACCAAGATGCCGGATGCTGCTACGGCAAAAGAGGTGTTTGGCTGGTATGCAACACTCTTTGGAGGGAAACTAGACCTCTTCCTTGGCGGTGCATTTGTTGGCATCGTGACACTGCTTGTCATGTGGGCTGTCTATGCCATAAGGGTGTCAACAAAAGCGAGTAGTAACCTTGCTTTTGCAAAACAGCAGCTCTCTGACGCCGAAGCATATGTCAAGCAGAAAGGAAACTGTAAAGAGGAGATGGACAAGGTCGATGCACATATGCAGGATGCTATTTCAACCATGAAAAGCTTTCAAGTACTGCTTCATGAACAGAATGCGAAACTCAAAAGAATCATGCATATTGAGGGGCATAAAGAGAATTCGGAGTATCATGACAAATCACGCGAAGAGATGCGCCATACACGCATACTTATCGATGCGATAAAAGAGTTTATGTCTATCCCGATGTCTGAAGAGGGCAAGCTCTCCGGTAAAAGTACACTCTTCCTCCACAGTGCCAAGTCAAAACTTCAAAAGATGATCGACAGACTCTACTGAGTCTGAAGCGGTCTGCCTTTTGCAAGGTGACCGTTACGCTTTTTTCTCTTCAAACATCCACACATACAATCCGGGAAGTATCAGCAGTGTCAATGCGGTTGAGGAGATGATACCACCGGTTACAACGACTGAGAGAGGGTACTGTATTTCACTGCCGACCCCTGTGGCAAAGAGCAGCGGCAAAATACCAAAGAGGGTCGTAAATGCCGTCATGAGTACCGGTCTTAGACGCAGCAGTGTGGCATCTTTTACCAGATCGACCGTTTTGACATGGGGATATTTGATACGTAGCTCATCAATAAAGCTTACCAGTACGATGCCGTTGAGAATGGCAATGGCAAAGATGGCTATGAATCCGACGATAGCGGAGACGCTGAGGTATTCGCCGCTTATGACCAGCCCTGCAATGCCTCCGATGAGCCCAAGCGGTACGCCAAGCAGGATGAGAAACGCCTTTTTAAAGGAGTTGAAGGCAGTGTAGAGTAGCAACAGTATCAACAGAAGTGTCACTGGGATGATCAGTGTCAGCGTTGCCGTTGCCTCCTGCATATTTTTGAAATCTCCCGCCCACTTGATGTAGTAGCCGTTTGGAATATTGACCTCCTTTTTGATCTTGGCATCTGCTTCTGCGACAAACGAAGCGATGTCGCGCCCCTCTACCTCCATAGAGATGACCATGTAACGGCTGAGATCCTCACGTTTGATAAAGGCGGGACCTTGAATGACTTTGATATCGCAGACTTCATCGAGACGTACCATTTTGCCGCTTTGGCTACGAAGCAGTACCGCTTTGACCGATGCAATGTCCTTTTTGGCATCTTTGATCTTTGGTACGATACCAAAACGCTTGACACCTTCTATCTTTTCAGTCACCGGCTCTTCTCCAATCCCGTTACGAATGACACGCATCACTTCATCGACACTGATGCCGTAGCGTGAGAGTGCCAGATAGTCTGGACGGATGACGATCTGTGCCTGTCCAAGCTGTGATTCGATCTCCGGACGTTCAAGACCTTCGATGCCTGAGACCGCCTGTTGTATCTGTGTGGCGATACGATCCATTACCTTCTGGTCTTCACCGTAAATTTTGACGGCAAGTTCCGCTTTAACCCCTTCTAGCAGCTCTTCGATACGCATGGCTATAGGCTGTGTAGGGATGAACTGTACATATTTGAAGTGCTTTTGCAGCTCAAGAGTCATGCGGTGTGCAAGTGCCTCAATATTGTCAATATCCGGCTTGAGTGTCAGCAGCACCTCCATATAGTTCCCCTGTGCCGTCTCACCCTTTTCACTTCTTCCTATCATGGCAAGTACAGAGGAGACTTGGTTAGGGTAGGTTTTTAGAATGTACTCTTCTATCTGTTTACTGCTCTGTATGCTCTGTCCCAGTGCTGTACCCGGAATGGCAATGACACGGTACATGATGGACTCTTCATTGAGCTCAGGCATGAACTCACGTCCCTGCTGAGTCAAGAGTGCTGCAAGGATCGCAAATATCGCAAAGGTAATGACAATGAGCTTCTTGGCATTGTGCAGTGCAAACTCGAGCATGGGTGTGTAGATACTCTTGATGGTGTTCATCAGTGGCGAGTTGGCATGTTTCCCGGTCTTTAGAAGCATAAAAGAGAGTACAGGTACCAGCAGCAGTGCCACCGCAAGCGAGCAGAGCATGACAAAGACAATATCGAGTGCCATTGGTGTGTAGAGTTTTCCTGCAAGCCCTGTAAGGCTCAACAGCGGGATGAATACCACAGCGATGATCAGCAGAGCAAAGATGACCGGTTTGGCAACATCTGCCGTTGCTTCGGCGATCACTTCAGCGCGTTTCATTTTCGGGTTGTCATGCATCAGTCTGAAACTGTTTTCGACGACTACAATGGTACCGTCAACGATCATCCCAATGGCGATAGCAAGTCCCGAAAGGCTCATGAGGTTCGCCGACATGCCGTACGCTTTCATCATCAAAAAGGCGATCAGCAAAGAGAGTGGTAAAGAGAGAATGACAATGAATGCCGAACGCAGCTCAAAGAGGAACAGAAATAGGATAACGGCAACCAGCACAGAACCTGTCAGCAGTGCCGATGTCATTGTATTGACCGCTTTGTGGGTGATCTCCGTTCTGTCATAAATGGTTTTGATCTCTACGCCTTTTGGAAGAGCAGCATTGACCAGCGGCAGTTTGGCTTTGATGGACTCAACCACCTTTGCGGCATTGGTGCCGCTTCGCTGCAAGACCATGCCGAACATCGCCTCTTTGCCATCAATGGTCACCGCACCAAAGCGCGGTGCTTTGCCCTCTTTGACTTCGGCTATGTCGCCAATGGTGACAGCAAGTGCCCCTTTGCTGCGCACGACAGTGTTGCGTATGTCATCAAGTCTCCGGTAGAAGCCTGCACCCCTGATGAGGTACTGTTCCCGGTTGAACTCCAGGTATTGTCCTCCTGCAGAGATGTTGGAACGTTCAAGTGCCTCAACGATTTCATCGTAGGTTGTATCGGTTGCCTGAAGGCGTTTGGGGTCGATCAGTACATCATACTGCTTCTCAAACCCACCCCATCCGATGACCTCTTCAACACCGTCAACCGACTTTAGCATAGGTTCTACGGTATATTCCTGAAGTTCCCGCAGTTTGGAAAGAGAGTATTTCCCTGTGGTATCTTTGAGCTGATACCAAAATACCTGTCCAAGACCGGTAGTGTTGGGTCCCATAGTAGGTTTTCCCCATCCTTTTGGGATCTTGACGGTATTGAGCCGTTCAGTTACCAGCTGACGGAGGAAGTAGGTGTCGTATTTGTCTTCAAAAAAGATGGAAACGTACGAAAGCCCGAAAATGGAGTTTGAGAGGATCATTTTAACCCCCGGAAGTCCTGCCATAGCGGACTCTACCGGATAGGTGATGAGCTTCTCTATATCCTCTGCGGAGTTTCCAGGGCTTTCGGTGTAGATGATCACCTGTTTGGGCGTAATGTCGGGGAAGGCATCTACCGGTATCTCTTGATAGGCTTTGAAACCAAAGCTTGCAATGGCAATAAAAAGTGCCAATACCAAAAATTTGTAGCGTATAAGCAGTTCAAAAAAAGGTTTCATAGTAAGCTCCTAATCTCCGTCGCCAATTGACGATTTGAGCAGCATCGATTTGACGAAGTAAACACCTGATGCAACATATGCGTCACCTGCATTCAGCCCTTTGATAGCTACGCGATCGTCAAAATAGGCGATGGGTTCTACTACCCTTGGCTCATAGGGACTTGCTTCTTCATTTTCTTCCTCTTCTGACTTCTCTTTGGCTTCGTGCTGTTTCTCTTTTTCGTGTGCTTCATCATGCTCTTTTTTGACAAAGACCACCCACTCACCTTTAAAGAGTGACAGTGCACTTTTGTTCACAGTCACTGCTTTGGTATAAGGAGGAAGAGAGATTTGCATTTGTGTAAAGGTATTGATGAGGGTATTTCGCGGATGTGAGTCAAGTGCGAAGAGTGCCCTTGCACGCTGTGTCTCTTCATCGATGACTGGCATAAGCTGTACAAAATGTGCTTTGTAACTCTCTCGTGCATAGGTAAGTTCTCCGCTGCTTTGTTTATTAAGATGCATGGCATCGGCAACGCTGAGATATGCAATGGCATAGAAAGTATTTTGATTGACGATGGACATTAGCGGCTGCTGTGCATCGACATTGGAGTGCAGTGGTACAAAAATGTCACCTACCATTCCGTCAGCATGGGCATAGAGTGTAAATTGATCTGTTGCCTTTTTAAGCGTAGCCGTATTGACACCGAGTGAAGTCAGTTGTGAACGCAGTGCATTTAGTTTTGAAAGGACATTTTCAGACTCGATAATAATCTGATTGAAGTCACTTTGGGAGGTAAGCCCTTTTTTGTAGAGTTTACGGGCAGTCTCCAGTTTTTCATTTGCCGCCTTTGCCTGCTCTTTTAGAGCAAGATATTCTGCGGTCATTTTGGAGAGGGAAATCGACTCAATGAGTACAACTTTGTCACCCTTTTTGACTTTTTGTCCCGGGGTAACGAAGTAGTGCTCTACATGCCCGGGAAGACGCGAGACAATCTTCTGTTTCTGGCTGGAGAGCTGAGTGATCTGGGCATTGACGGAGATGATTTTCCCAAGCGTTTCTTCTTTGGCATGTGCCATGGTAATATCCTGTGCTGTAAGTGCCAGTGGCAGTAGGATAAGTAGCAGTAGTCTTTTAGTCATTGTAGGCTCCTTGTAAAAAGCGTAGTTCTATTTTTTTCTCATTGATCATTTTTTGTGTCTGAAGCAGGGCTTTACGTGTCTGGATCAGCCTGTTCTTTGCCGTCATCAGTTCAAACAGAGACCCTTTGGAGATAGTATATCCCTCCTGAAGCAGGGCGGTAAGCTCCTGTTGCTCTTTTTGCAGGCTTTGCAGCGCATGGTACTGTGCCGTAAGTTCTTTGATGGCACTTTGCAGCATCTGTTTCTGATTTTTCAGTGTTACGGCAAGTTGTTGTCGTTCGAGTTTGACCTGATTTTGCTGCAGTTTTGCAAGCATTCGCTCTTGGCTTCGGTCATGGTTTATTGCCAGAGGTATGGAAAGACCTACACGAAAGATGGATTGGTCTGGTTCTTTTTCAAGTTCAGTACTTAGTTCGTATTGTGTGAAGCTTCCCTGTGCAGCAATTGCTTTACTCTGGTAGAGTCTCTCTTTGGCAAGAAGTATTGCTTCAAGGGGTGTTGTCCTGCCGGTTTCTTTGGTAGCAGCTGAGATGCCGTAGATGAACTGCTTTGTCAGTGAAACTTTTTTACTAAAACCCGCTGTGGCAAGCAGTTGATAGTAGAGGGTATCGCGCTGCTGCCGTGCAGAGTAGAGCTGCGTTTTGAGCATTGAAGTCTGTGTCTTTGCCTGCAGGTAGGCAACCTTGTTTTCTGAACCGTTTTTGTAGCGTTTGTACACCATCTCGGTGACCTTCTGCGAGAGCCTATACTCTGCCTTGAGCAGGCTGAGCAGTCTGCTCTGGTAGACATAGTGGGTGTAGAGGCTCTCAAGACTTCTCAGGTAGCCAGCGCGCCCCTCTGTGGCATATGCCTGCGCCAGTTGCAGATTGGCGTTAGCAGTTGTCTGCACACCCTCATAGAAGCTGCCGGTACGTACCGGTTGTGAGAATCTAACAGCATAGCCAAGCTCGTTTGAGCTGTTTGTGGGATTGTAGTTTGCACCCCCTATGTAGAGTGAGGGGTTCTGTGCTCTAAGGGCTATGCCATTTTTGGCATTGGCCATTTCTACCTTCAGCTGCTGTTGCTGCAGCACTGGTGAGTGCTTGAGGGTGTAGGCCTTGAACTGTTCATAGCTCATCCCAAACAGTGAGAGGGAGAGCGTGGTGAAAAGTATGAGTGTTTTTTGCATCGGCAAAATCCTTTGTATCGTTTTAAATGGGCTTCTCTGAAAAACTATGAGTGAAATCTCACTAATCAATTATTCAGAGGGTTGATAAAGATTTGTAAGCTCGGCAGTACCGAACGGTTAGTCTAAATATATTTTTGGAATAGGGTGGGGTTAGGTGTATATGGGAGGTTTGTGTTCTGTGGTTTCAAAAGGAGGTGTATATACTGCTACTTTTGTCTGCGGTGCTTCTTGCATTACTGGTACTTCCAGTACAGGGAGTGTTTCATCAATAATAGCCATAAAGTGGAAAAAGTGATGCATCTTGCACAAGTCACCACAGTCGTCACTGCTGTTTTGCTCGAGGACAAAATCTACAGCAGTCGTATGATGGCACTGTGCATGGTCATCCTCCACGGCAATAAATGCCGCATGGGTGACGTTAAAAGAGAGTGACAGCAGTAAGATCAGTTTGACAATGGTCGCTTTCATGCATACTCCTCTCTCTTTTGAGTCAGTATAGCTAAAAATATCATACGCTTAGCTTCCACAACAGCTGCCACCGCTGCATTCGGATTTTTTCGTAAACCACGGTTTGGCTATAAAGTAGAGTACCATTCCCCACAGGACAACAGCACTCATGGTAGCAATGATACCGCCATGTTCATCCATGTGTACCAGTGATGCAGGGTCGATGTTGGAGGCATCGAAAACAAAGTCAAGTCCCAGTCCAAAAAGGATACTGCCGATGACAATAGTGCCAAGATAGATCGCTAGAGATCTGCTTCCCAGCATCTTTTTAACCACACCGATGGTAACAGTATTGGTTGCAGGACCTGCCGAGAGGAACACAAAAGCTGCTCCCGCACTTACACCGCTGAGCATAAGCCCCGCGGCAATGGGCAATGACGCTGTAGCACAGACATACATTGGTACAGCTATGGCGATGACGATGAGGTAGCTCAGCCAGTTGTACGTTTTAAGCAGTTCACTGAGATTGTCCGGGATCGCTACAGTGATGAGTGCACCCAGCAGCAGCCCCCAAAAGAGCGGTTTGGCAATGTCACCAAGCAGGGTGATGAAGGTGTACTTCATGGCAGCAGCGAACGAGAAGCCTTTTTTCTCTTCGCTGTCGCAGCAGGAGCCTGATGAGCAGCAGGAGGTTGCTTCCTGGTTGGAAGCGGGTGAAGAGTGAAGAGTGAAGAGTGAAGCGTTTTGGTTAGCATCACTTTGTGATGCCTTCATTTGAGATGTGAGCGTTGAGGGTTGAGTGCTGAGCGTTGAGAATGAAGGTGGGGTATTGGTTGCTTTGGGTGTAAATGCAGTTTGCGTGGGGTGCTGTACCCTTACAGCACTAAATGTTGTTTTGCTTGCAGTATTTGTTTCCTCATTTTCTTTTTCGTTTGTTTTGCCAAAAACATTGGTCAAAATACCCGCTGTGACGGCGATGATCATGGAGGTGATGATGCGGTAGATGGTGAAGATCCAACCAAAGATGCCGTAGGTTGCAAGGATGGAATCCACACCGGTGATGGGGGTGGAGATGAGAAAGGAGAGCGTCGCGCCTTTGCTTGCACCCGATTTTTTGATGGAGGTTGCCAGAGGAATGACCCCGCAGGAGCAGACGGGTAGGGGGATACCAAAGAGGGTTGACTTGACCACCGAAGAGACGTTGTCACTGCCAAGATGTTTGGTAACGATGCTGTCAGGGACGATCTCATGTAAAATGCCCGCAAAGACAAGCCCAAACAGGATGTAGGGTGCCATGGCGATGCTTAGCTGCCAGAGTGCTTCTAAAAAGTGTGTGATTTCCATCTATAATCCTTCTTTGTATGATATCCTTAATACAACATTGGATATCATATAACAATATAGTTATATGAAAAGATGCCTTTAAAGGAGCTGAAAGTGGCAAAAATCGATGAAATAACAGCACTGTGTAAAGCACTCTCCGACATGAACCGTGTCAGGATCATCGCATTGGTAGCACGTGAAGGCAGTGTCTGTGTCTGTGAACTGTGCGATACGCTTGAACTTTCCCAGCCGTTTGTCTCCCGACATCTCAAACAGCTCAAAGCTGCAGGCATACTGGTCTCACACAAAGAGGGAAAGTGGGCGGTCTACACCCTCAACCAACATGCCGATACCTTCTTGAAGTGCGTGTTGGATGAGATACGCAGTGATGAAAATGCACTCCCGCCTCTGTGTGCGTGTGACAGGTGTTAAAAACTATATGCCGCAATAAGTCTGAACTGGTCAAAATCCACACCACTGTCATCTTTGTGATTGATATTTGCATAGGCAGCAGTCATGGTAAGCCGGTCAAGAAGTGCATATTCAACGACAATATCTGTCTCGTTGGTGTGGTAGTGCATGTTGGCTTCATTGGCTGTGAACGTTCCATAGGCGATACCGCAGTTTAGGTGTGGTGCACCCAGCGCGGCAAGGTCATACCCCACCGCTGCCATCCATGCACTCCCCTTGGCGCCTATGGCATCGATGGTCTGATCTTCCATTGAGGTAAAGTAGGGACCGCCGCCAAGCGAGAGATCGGAAGCACCGCTTTTGCCGTTGTCTTTGTTGTAGGCACCAAGAAGGGTGATGCCAAGAGATGTCAATGCCACCTGTGTACTTATTCCAAATGTATGGGCATCTTTCATGCCAAGCAGGGCATTACCGGATGCTTGGGTATCACTGTATTGTAATCCAAATGTAAGTTCTATATTGTCTGAAAGAGCGTAGGCATAGCCCGCTTCGGTATAGAGAATATCGGCAATATCGGTGTAGTGGTAGTACCAAAGGCTTAGTGAAATGTCATTGCTGTCATAGCGAGCCGAGGCGTAGTAGATCCCGTCGGTATCATTTGTCCCCAATACTTCAGAGATATCGACGAACTTGCTGCTGTCTACACCATTTTCCCATCCTGCCATCTTGTCAATAAATCCTGCCTGTAACGTCAGATGTGCAATATCGGTATTTGTGAGTGTGTAGGCATTGAAGAAGTTTGGCATCATACGGATGTCATCACCATCTGCAAAAGGAGTGTTGAGTGACTGCCTGCCGAGTTTCACTTCGGTATTGCCCCATTTCCCGTCAATAAAAGCTTTTGAGAACAGGGCGAAACTTTTGTTGGAGGCATCGAAAAAGTCGGGATTGATATGTGCAGGGTTTTGATTGAGTGCGGGGTTTATAACAGTATATGCCGAAAGGGCAAGCTTGAGACCGTACCAGCGTTTGGTGTTGAAGTGTATATGCCCTCCAATACCATATGCACTCGTACGCTCCTGATTTTTCTCCTTCAATGTGATATATCCGGTACGCAGCTGACCTTTGGCATGTATCTGGGCATCGTTTGTGCCAAGTATGTTCCTGACGGATTGTACTGCTGTTCGCTGTTTTTCGTCTGAGCCGATAACAATAGTTATTATCAAAATATAGAGTGTAAAAATACGCAATTTCATTTAAAATCCTTATTAGATGTGTTCTTTAGTTTAGTGATGACTGCACCAACCAGTAGCCTTAAAGTTGTTTAGGCTATTTGCTGCTGCGCATAAAATGTAATGAAGATTATGCGATACGCAAGCGTCAGTCAGAGCTGTTAGCGTCTGGTGACTTCTATCTTCTCCGCTTCTTCACGCCGCAACGCGATGAGCGTACCGCTTACCTCGATCTCCATTGTCTGTTTGGCAATGGAACATCCTTTGACCGTAAGCTCTTCCCCGCGCATGATGCCAAAGGAGTTGAGTCGATCCCTGAGCGCTTTGTCCGCATGAATCTTGACAATCTCCCCACGCTCCCCTTTTGTAAGCTCAGTTAACTTCATACTTCCTACTCCTTAAACTCTTAACTTTTAATTTCTAATTTCTAATTTTCATCCTGCGATCAGCAGCGCGACCCTATACGCCACAAACGAAAGTATCCATGCACTTGCCGTTGTCATGACAAAAAGATAGACCAGATACTTCCACCCACCCGCTTCTCTGGCAAAGACAGCAGATGCGGCGAAGCAGGGCAGGTAGATCATAACAAAGACAATAAAGGCGATCGCTGCGGCAAAGGGGATCTGTACGCGTATTTGTGCAAGCAGGCTGTTGCTCTCCTGATCGACCTGATCACCAAGTGAGTAGAGCACGCCAAGGGTAGAGACAACCACCTCTTTGGCGGCAAGTCCTGCTTCGAGTGATACAGACATTTTCCAGTCAAACCCAAGTGGCGCGAAGAAAGGCTCTGTTGCTTTGCCTACACGTCCAAGATAGCTCTGCTCAAGCAGTTTTGCTTGAAGTTCATTATTGAGTGCTGCTTTTTTGGCGGTGCTTTGTACCTGTGCTATTTTGGTTTGGTACATTGTTTCAAGTGCTGTATTTTTAGGATAGTTGCTGGCAAACCAGACCAGCACGGAAGCTGCCAGAATGAACGTACCGGCTTTGTTGAGATAGCTTTTGGATTGACCGTACACGGTATGCCAGATGAGTTTGGCAGATGGGAGGCGGTACTTTGGCATCTCCATGACAAAAGGCTCATCTTCTCCTTTGAAGACAAAGGTTTTGAGCGCCTTTGCCATCAGCAGCCCCAGCATTGCACCTGAGATGTAGATGAGAAAAAGGATGTTCCCTGCATGTTCTTGACCGAAAAAAGCACCGGCAAAGAGTACATAGATGGGCAGACGTGCCCCGCAGCTCATAAACCCGATAATAAAGAGGGTAATGAGCCTGTCTTTTTCATTTTTGAGTGTACGTGCCGCCATGTAGGCAGGGACAGAACAGCCAAAACCTGTGACCAATGGAATAAAGCTTTTACCATGCAATCCGAATTTATGGAAAAATCCGTCCAGCAGGAAGGCAACACGGCTCATGTACCCTGTGGTCTCCAGCAGGGCGATACCCAGAAAGAGGATGATGATGTTGGGTAGGAACATCACCACCGCACCGACACCGCTAATGATGCCGTCTGCGATGAGCGATGCAAGCTCGCCGTTGCCAAAGAGCAGATGCACCTGGTCTGCAAGCCATGTGAATCCTGCATCGATCCAGTCCATAGGAATGGCACCGAGTGTAAAGGTAAGCTGAAAGAGCAGCCACATAAAAAAGAGGAAAATGGGCACACCGAGCCATTTGTTGATGAGGAGGTTGTCGATCTTTTGTGTCAGGTTCTTGGCTCGCATGCGCTTGACGCTCATTACCTCCATGCGTGCCCCTTTGGCAAAGGCGAAATGCTCGTCTGCAAAGATCTCTTCGAGGTCTTTGGTACCCATGTGAAGGTAGATGTGGTCAAGGGCTTCACGCAGGATGGGGAGCATCTCTATCCAGATGGGCTCATCGTGCATTTTTTTATAGAGCTCTTCATCTTCCTGAAGCAGTTTGACGGCAAGGTGGCGGTAGGGAACGTCGCTTTTGTACTTTTTTTCCTCAAGAAATGCGACAATATGAGCAATCTCTTCTTCTATAGGGTCGGAGTAGATCACTTTGGCAGTTGTTTCGGGCTTTTCATACACTTCGACAATGGCGTGTTTGAGTGCTTCTATGCCTTCACCAGTTGCTGCCGAAGTTTTGATGACAGGTACACCGAGGATGGCAGAAAGCTGTTTTTCGTCTATCTCGATACCCTCTTTTTGGGCCTCATCCATCATGTTGAGTACGACAATGACCTTTTTGCCGGTTTCAAGCAATTGTGTCGTAAAGAGCAGGTTACGTTGAAGATTGGTCGAGTCAATGACATTGACGATGATGTCGTACTCGTCACTCTGCAGAAAACTTTTGGTGACTTTCTCTTCAATGGTATATTCTGTCAGTGAATAGGCACCAGGAAGGTCAATGATGTGTACTTCATAGTCACGGCAGGAGATCTCATCGCAAAAGTTGTAGATGACCTCTGTTTTGTCCACGGTCACGCCGGAAAAGTTGCCTACTTTGAGTTTGGCATTCGATACGGCGTTGATCAGTGAAGATTTACCGACATTAGGTTGCCCGGCAAGCGCCACCACTATCTTTTTCATAGATTAGTTATCCTTATGAAGTTATAAAATTAAAATGAAAATAGTTATCATTTAACTTTTTTGTAAGGGTAATGTACTCCCAATTAGCTTAGAAAAAGTTAAAATGAAAGCAGTTATCAAAAAAGAAGCGCAGTATATGATGTGTTTGAGAGATTAAAAAGTGAAGAAAGGGTTATGCAGTGTTACTACAGGAAAGCCCTGTAGTAACTACGCAATCTTAGAATTTGTAAGTTACGTATGCTTGAAGCGTGTTGTTTGAGTGTGTTCTGTTTGTGTTTTCTTTGTAGTCAAACTTACCGTAGATGTATGCAAGAGAAACATCCAGACCGATCAGCTTAGTGCTACCAACAAGCGCGAACTCATCCATGTCAGCAGTATAGATCTTAGAAAGATCTGCACTTGCAAATCTTGCATGTTGCACATTTGTGTATTGTGCAAGAACATCAAAGTTAGAGAATTTGTAGTCGATCGCACCTGCAAATGACTGTGCATCCGGCTGACTTACAAATCCGTAGTTCCACCATGCTTCAGTATAAAGTTTAGACTGTGATCCAAGTGCTGCATCAAGAGGTTTACCACCCCAGCCAGCGCCACCAACCATAGTAGCAGTGTTAGAGATTGGGATTACACCTTTGTTGTCAACACTTGAGTATGCTGCCCATACATTGAGTGCATCTTTGCTATAGCCGAGTTTGAAGGCATATGCAGAAGAGTTATCAATTGGTCCGCCAACTGCACTTTCAAGAGTACTGTCTGGTGTGATGTACGCATACTGAGCACCTGCTGTAAAGCCGTTGAAGTTACCATCAGCCTGTACCCACAGTGCTTGTGCTACGCTGAGTACTTCTTCGTACCAGATCTGACCGGTTACATTGCTTACAGTACCGATTGCCGCTACTGCCCATGCCTGATCGCTGATTTCATTTGCTGCACCAGTAAAGAGTGGGAAGTAACCGTCACCGTGTGTAAATCCACCTTCTGGATTTTTGAAAGTTCCGATTCTTGCACCGTTACCGTTACCATCGTAAACGTATCCTGCAACCAAAGTCAGTGCATCGACAGGTTTAACCATTGCAACTGCTGCATCGAATGTGTTAGGGGCGATGTTCCATTTTTCAGAGAAGACAAATGGTGTATCAAGCTCTGTACGACCGAGGATGAAAGTCGCTTTACCGTCAAATGCAGTACCTGTGATGTTTGCTGTATCGATCCACAGAGCGTCACCTACACTTGTCATTTTGCCGTTTACGCTCGCAGCTGAACGAAGCCAAACATAAGAAACAACAGAGTCGTCCAGACCAAGTGTAGCAAGTCCTGTCATTCCGAAGTTTACTTTCCAGTTATTGTTAAGCGCATAAGATACATCTGCACTAATTGCAGCTTGTCCCGTTGCGTAACCATCAAGGACATCACCTGCACCTTTGTCAAAAAGGTTGTATTTGTTACCATCTGTTGTAGAGTAGTACAATTTAGCGTCACCGCTTACAGTCCATGGAGAAACTGCTTCTACCGGTGCTGCTGCCGGCTCTACCGGAGCAATGTCTCCGCCTGCTACCGCTGCACTTACTGCAAGTGCTGCTACCAAACTAAGTTTTGTAAACTTCATGTTTTTTCCTTTATATGTGTATTTACAAGAGGTATGATAACATAAAGATTAATGAAAAGTCAATGAATTGTTAACTTTTTGTTGAAAAATGGTTGATCTTCCTGGAAATACCCTATATATGGGCGTTCTCAAGAGGTAATACATTGCTTTTTTGTAACGATGAAGCAAAAAAATATGGTTTTTTTAAGGTTTTTGAAGGAAAAAACGATTTATTGTCTGTTTTGGCGAAAAAAATCTCTGACATACTCATAGCCAGAGTAGAGAGTCAGTGCCACAGCAGACCAGAGCAGGAGCGTACCGCCCGGCCAGTGCATCAGTAGAAAGCCGATGGCGATCATCTGTACGACAGTTTTGACCTTGCCCATCCATGATGCGGAGATGTTCATGCCCTGCGAGACGGCAGATACTCGCAGACCGGTGATGAAGAGTTCACGGGTGAGGATGAGGAAGATCGCCCATGGCGATGCCATGCCCTGCATCATGAGTCCAAGAAACCCTGCCAGAGTCAGCATCTTGTCTGCAAGTGGGTCGAGGATGGCACCGAGGACGGTTACCTGATCGAACGTCCTGGCAATGTAGCCGTCAAAAAAGTCGGTTGCCGAAGCGAGTACGAAGATAAATGCGGCAAAGTAGTTCAGCCAGCTTGGGTGTATGCCCTGAAAGAGAGAGGCATCCTGATTGACAAGAAAGAGGAACATGAGCGGAGCCAACAGGAGGCGGATGAAGGCGAGGATGTTGGGGATATTGAACATTTTGGAGGTTGCCATGACCTGTTGCTCCTGTTTTATTTATATTATAGTATCTATATCTATCAAAGTTGTGTTTTTAGTTCTAGCTTGGTTTAGCTTCTCTCTTCATTTCTTTTTTCTTTGTAGCAGCACAAAGAAAAAGAGAAACGAAGCAAAGAAAAAAGAAAAGCTGAAGGACTGACGTGTTGTCGTTTAGCCGCCTTTTACTGGAAAGATATTAGGACACTCATTGAATATAGAGCCAAAGACTTTTAAGATTTAAGGTTTGGTTCAACCAAAAAATAGCAAAATTCCTAATTCCTAATTCCTAATTCCTAATTCCTAATTCCTAATTCCTAATTCCTAATTCCTAATTATCTAAACGTCGTTCCCCCATCCACAACAATGGTCTGCCCTGTGATCCAGCTTGCATCGTCGGTGCAGAGGAAGTAGATGGCGCCGGCGAGGTCTTCAGGGCTTCCCATGCGGTTGAGGGAGGAGCGTTTGACGGTTTCTGCTTTGACCTCTTCGTAGTTGGTGAAGGCTTTGAGCGCGTCAGTGTCGATGGGTCCGCCGCTTACGGCGTTGACGCGGATGCCCATTTCGCCAAGTTCTACGGCTGCGTAGCGAGCCATGGCCTCTACGGCTGCTTTGTTGCTACCGTGACCTGCGTAGTTTTCGATGTAGATCAGGTTTCCTGTCGAAGAGAGGGTGACGATGGAGCCGCCGCCGACTTTCTCCATGCGTTTTGCCGCTTCCTGCGAGCCTGCCACAAACGCACCCACCGTTGCGGTGTAGATGTTTGTCAGACCTTTTTTTGGACGCAGTTTCATAAATCTGCCGTAACCGCCGACCACCGGGCGGCCATAGATCATGGCGTTGGAGACAAAGAAGTCCACACGGTCAAAATCTTCGTCAATAGCGGCAAAGAGCGGTTTGAACTGGTCTGTGTCGAGAATGTCAAGCGGGTAGGCTTTTGCTTTGATGCCATATTCTGCTTCCAATTCGGCAGCGATCTTGTCGGCTGCCTCTTTGTTGGAGTTGTAGGTAAATGCGACATTGACACCGTTTTGGGCAAACTTTTTGGCAGCTGCCAGTCCGATGCCTTTGGTGGCTCCTGTGATAACGGCGGTTTTTCCTTTCATGTTACTCATTAGGCTACTCCTGCGATGTGGTATTGTTTCATGACCTCTTCGATCTTTCTCATGTTTTCACTGCTTGGCGGTACGAGCGGCAGTCTGTACTCCAGTGTCTCTGTCAGTCCTGCAATGTACATCGCCGCTTTGATGGGGATTGGGTTGCTTTCGCAGAAGAGCACTTTATTGATGGCAAAGAGATCGTCATTGAGCGTTTTGGCGGTTTTGAAGTCACCGGCAAGTGCTGCATGTGCCAGTTTGGCTTTCATGTCCGGCAGCAGGTTGGAAGTGACGGAGGTGACCCCTTTGCCTCCGCTTGCGAGGATGGGGAAGTCGATGGCATCGTCACCGCTGAAGACGTAGAGTTCAGGCACTTTTGCCAGCAGCTCTACGGTACGTTCGATGGAACCGGTCGCCTCTTTGATACCCATGATGTTGGGTACATCATCAAAGAGTCTTTTAACGGTGTCTGGCAAAATGTCCACACCGGTACGTCCGGGTACATTGTAGAGCATGAAAGGGACAGCTACGGCTGAAGCGATGGCTTTGTAGTGCTGGTAGAGCCCCTCCTGGCTTGGTTTGTTGTAGTAGGGGCTGACGGAGAAGATGGCATCTACACCGCAGCTTTCGGCATGTTTGGCAATGTCGATCGCTTCGTGTGTGGCGTTGCTGCCCGCACCCGCAAGGACTTTGGTCTGTGTCCCTTTACAAACTTCTACGGCAATCTCGATGCAGCGCTTGTGTTCGTCATGGCTGAGTGTGGCACTTTCGCCTGTTGTACCGACAGGGCAGACGGCATCAATGCCGTTGTCGATTTGTCTTTGAATCAGTGTCGCGAAGGTCGCTTCGTCAAGCTGTCCGTTCTTAAACGGGGTGATCAGTGCAGTGGTTGCACCGGTAATATAGGTATCCATTACTGTTCCTGTTTGGCTGTGTTGTTGTCATCGTGCTTTTTCAAAATGACTGTGGTGGAGAAGTCATGATTGAAGTACTTCTTTGCCACACGCACGATATCCTTGAGCGTTATTTTATCCAATTTCTCTTCATATTCAAGTAAAGGCTTCAGGTTACCTTTTGCCAAATAGTCCCCGTAGAGGCTGGCAACGTTGTTTGAACTCTCAAGTGAGTAGATGAACTCGGCTTTGGTGTTGATCTTGACCTTGTCAAGCTCCTCTTGTGTGACATGACCGCTTTTGAGTTTTTCAAGCTCGTCAAGGATCGCTTTTTCAACCTTGTTTATGTCAACACCGGGGTTTGCCATTGCCATAATGAGGAAGATGCCGGGATCTTTCATCTCCATATTGTAGCCGTAGATCTGGTTGACAAGATGCTTGTCGTGTACCAGCTCTTTTTCAAACCATGAGCTTTTGCCGTGGCTGAGGATGTGGCTGATGGCAGAGAGCACCACCTGGTCGTCATCTTCAAAATTGGGGATGGGGTAGGCGATGGCGATGGTATCGACACGGTTGCTCTCTTTGTGCAGTATGGCGCGTTTGGCACCGTCTATCTTCGGTTCGACCGCTGTTACCTTTGGAATGGGGTGTTCATTTTTGATGTTACCGAAGTAGCGCTGGGCAGCGCTGAATACCCTCTCGGGTTCAATGTCTCCGGCAACGACAAGGATGGCATTGCAGGGTTGGTAGTAGCGGTGATAGAAGGCTCTGATGTCCTCGATCTTCCAGCTTTGGATATCTTCCATAAACCCGATGGGCAGCCAGTGGTAGGGGTGGTAGACATAATGGGTGTTGAAGAGACGGAAGTAGAGGTATCCCATGGGGCTGTTGTCAGTTCTGAGGCGTCGCTCTTCGGCAACCACCTGCCGCTCTCTTTGGAACTCACCGTCATCGAGTTTGAGGTTGTGCATGAGTTCAGAGAAAAGATCAAGCGTCATGTCAAGGTTCTTGCTGGCGGTTTTGATGAAGTAGTGTGTCTTGTCAAAACCTGTAGAGGCATTGTCCACCCCACCGTGGCTTTTGACGATGACATCGAACTCTCCCTCTTTGAGTTTTTTGGTCGATTTGAAACTTAGGTGCTCAAGCATATGTGCCATGCCGCTTTTACCCAGCACTTCGTTGCGGCTGCCTACTTTGTAGTAGATGTCGGTAGTGATGACATTGGAGTCGTTGTGCATAGGGATCACGACAACTTCAAGTCCGTTGTCAAGGGTTTTGGTGTAGTGTTTGGGCAGTGAATTTGCCATGAGTGCTCCTGAAAACAACAGCACTAGTGCTGTTTTGGTGAAGAGTGAAGAGTGAAGAGTGAAGAGTGTCGGTTTGCATTGCTGTGCAATGCCGTTATTAAAAAGCTTTTTGAAAAAAAGCATACAAACATTCTTCATTCCCAATTCCTCATTCCTAATTTTTTAACTTTTAATTTTTAATTTCTAATTTTCACGCGACTGTTTCCAATCTGCGCCAATGGCTTCGCTGATGTGAGTGTATCCGTCTTTCTTTAACAGGTCAACCAGTCCGGTGTTGATCTCTTTGACCAGACGGGGACCTTTGTAGATGAGCATGCTGTAGACCTGTACGAGTGATGCGCCGGCTTTGATGCGTCTGTATGCCTCTTCGGCAGAGTCGATGCCGCCTACGGAGATGAGGAGGGTTTTGCCGTAGAGTGCTTCGCCGATGGCTCGGAAGAGTGCGTAACTCTTTTGTCTCAAAAGCGCACCGGAGATACCGCCGAAGTCTTTGGCATGCGGTGTCAGCGAGTAGTCTATGGTCGTGTTGTTAGCAATGATACCCGCTGCTCCCGCTTCAACGGCTGTGGTGCAGAGGGCAACGGCATCTTCCGGGGTCATGTCGGGTGCGATCTTGAGCAGAACAGGTTGGTTGGTGATGCGCTTTGCCATGGCGAAGATGTCGTTGATGAACTGTTCGTTCTGCAGGTCTCTTAGCCCCGGTGTGTTGGGGGAAGAGATGTTGATGACGATGTAGTCACCGTAGTCTTTGAAGGCATGAAAGAGTGTTTCGTAATCCTCCAGTGCTTTCTCTTCGGGGGTGACTTTGTTCTTCCCTATGTTGATGCCGATGGGGTAGTCGAAAAAGTAGAGCTTGTTGAGCTGTTCGAGCATATAGCCCATCCCTTTGTTGTTGAAACCCATGGCATTTTGTATGGACTGCTCTTCGATCAGACGGAAGAGTCTCGGTTTGGGGTTGCCCGGCTGCGGTTTGGGTGTCACTGTACCAATCTCGGTAAATCCGAATCCGAGTGCGGGCATGGCGGTGATGTACTGTCCGTTCTTGTCAAACCCGGCACCGAGTCCTACCGGGTTTCGGAATGTTTTGCCAAAGAGATTTTGCTCGAGCATGGGGTCGGAGACAAAAAAGTCGTTTGAAAAGTGGCGCAGTGCAGGAGGGCAGTAGGCAGCAGCCCGCAGCCCGATGCCGGCTATGGTATGCGCTGTTTCAGGGTCAAGTTTGAAAAGGATCTTTTTAAGGTTCTGGTAGGAAAAAAGTGACACGTGCCGCTCCTGAATTTTATGCGATTATAGCCTAAAGTCAATAAAAGTAGTGGACAGAGAGGATTGGTCCCCGCAGGGTGTCCAATCCGTTAATCTGTCTGGTTTTGTTGTATCGGTAGCCGATGTCAATATCGACCCTGTCATCGGCATAGATGATCACTCCGGCGTTGCCTCCAAAACTGTACCCGTTGCCCTCTTGTAATTGGCTATTGCTGTAATGAAAATAATTGATGTTCAAACCGAGATAGGGGCGTATTTTTGGTGTACCAAAAAGGGTATCAAAAGGAATGTAGTCCACTTCCATGTCGGCGCTTTTGTAAGACTTTTCATAGGCAATACCAAAGGTTGTACGCCAGTTTAGACTCTGGCTTCCAATTTGCAGACCGATCGCAGTATGGTTTGTGCTCTCAAAGTTTGTTGGTGTGAGTGTTTGGTAGCCAAGCGAAAGCCCTATGAAGGGGAAATGTTCATCTGCATATGTAAGAATGTTCATGAAAAATATGCCTAAAATCAGTTTTCGTATCATAACTTCTCCCATAGCGTACCCTCTGGTGTATCCATGATGGCAATGCCCATAGCGGTGAGTTCATCACGGATAGCATCGGAGGTGGCGAAATCTTTGGCTTTTTTGGCTTCGCTGCGTTTGGCGATCAGGGTTTCTATTTGTACTTTGAGCGCTTCATCGACACCGATCTGGAAGTAGCTGTAGGGCTCTTTGCCGCCAAAGCCGAGCAGGGTATCGACAAACTCCAGATTGGCAAGCGTCTCTTTTTTGAGCGCTTTGTCTTTGGGGTTTGCATCGAGTTTTTCATTGGCATTGGCAACCATCTCATCGATGACGGCAAGGGCTACAGAGATGTTGAGATCATCCGCCATCGCCTCAAGCAGGGCAGCTTTGAAATCTCTATTGACCATTGAAGCTTTGCTGGGAAGCAGACGCTTTTTGAGGCGGTAGAGTTTGTCCAAGCGTTTTTTTGCAGCGAGCAGATCCTCTTCGTTGAAGTTGAAGTCATTACGGTAGTGTACCGAGTTGAGGTAGTAACGCAGTACCTCTCCGTCATAGACCTTGAGGGCATCCTTGAGGAAAAAACTGTTGCCAAGGCTCTTGCTCATCTTCTCACCGTCTATCTGCACAAAGCCGTTGTGCATCCAGTATTTGGCAAGGGCATGTCCTGTGGCACAGCGGCTCTGTGCTGCTTCGTTCTCATGGTGAGGAAAGAGCAGGTCGGCACCGCCCCCGTGGATGTCGATGCTGTAGCTGCCGTTGCCTTCAAAGTGCTTCTCGATCATTGCTGAACACTCGATGTGCCAGCCGGGTCGTCCGGAGGAGAAGGGAGTATCAAAACAGATATCCTCTTCTCCCTTGCAGGCTTTCCAGAGGGCAAAGTCTTTGGGGTTGCGTTTTTCGCTGTTGTGCGCTACACGGCTTTGGTTCTCATCGTCATCATGGATTTTGTGCGAGATCTCTCCATAGTGCGGGTCTTTGGAAGTGTCAAAATAGACATCCCCGTTGCTGACAATGTAGGCACACCCTTTGTCGATCAGTCTTTGGATCATCTGCTCTATAGCACCGAGTGACTCAGTCGCTTTGGGTTCGATGTCGGCACGCTGTACGCCAAGCTGTGCCATTTCCTCAAGATAGCGCTCAATGTAGTAGTCGGTGATCTCCTGCATGCTCTTGCCGGTAGCTTCGACCTTTTTGATGATTTTGTCATCGATGTCAGTAAAGTTTTTTGCCAGTGTCACCTTATAGCCAAGCGCTTTGAGGGTGCGGGAGAGCAGGTCAAACGCAAGCGAACTGCGTGCGTGTCCCAGATGGGCATCGTCATAGACGGTAGGGCCGCAGACGTAGATAGACGCTTTATTCGGATAGATAGGTTCGAATGGGCGTTTGGTTTTGGTAACGCTGTCAAAAATGACCATCATGATATTGACCTTGAAAAAAGAATAAGCGATTATACCAAATTTATCTGATGAGTGAAAGCAGCCAACCGTTGAGCCAATAGAGGAGCATGCCAAAAGGAAGTAGCGTGGCAATGAGGTAGAGCGAGCGTCTGTTGCGGATGATCTTGATGAATTTCTGAGTGCCTATCTCTTTGACGGTAAAACCAAAGAGTACCCATCCACCGATACTGCCTGCAAGTGCCAGTCCGGCTGCTCCCATAGAGTGCATTAGTATTAGTGACGATGTGACGGAAGTAATGAGTGAGTAGAGTGCGACCTTAGCTGCTTTTTTATGGCGGTGAGAGGCATAGAGAAAGAGAGAAAAGAGTTTGGCAAGTCCGAAGGGAACCAGCCCGAGCATATACATCTGTAGCACATGGGCAGTCTGAAGTGTCTGAAGTGCTGTGAATTTGCCTCTTTCAAACAGCAGCCATACGATCGGTTCGGCAAGGAGTATGCCTCCAAGTGTTGCTCCGCCAAGTAAGAAAGCAAGCAGCCAAAATGCCTGGGTGAGGTTTGCGTAGGCTTTTGCTTCATCACCGTTTTTCAGTGCTTTGGATACGGCTGGGAAGAGGGCTGTAGAAGTGGCGATGGCAATAAGTGCCAACGGCAGTTGGAAAACACGGTTGGCATAGAAAAGAAAAGAGACCGATCCTGCCATGAGAAATGTTGCCAGCAGCGTATCTACAAAAGCGGATATCTGAGGTGTAGAGTTGCCAAGGATCCCTGGAAGAAAGAGGTTTTTGAACTGTTTTGTCTCTGCTCTGACATCTTTTTGGCTGCGGTATTTCCATCCACCCACAAGCAGCCTGTCAAGACGCAATCGATGCAGGGTGACAAGGTGTGCTCCAACCTGAAGTGCGCCGCCAATGAGTACGGCAATGCTGAGTGCGTAGGCAACTGTTTTGGGATCATGCTTCATATAAAGCCAAAGTGCACAGATCATGGAGATATTGAGTAGTGCAGTTGAGAGTGCGGTGGTAGCAAAATGCTCTTTGTACTGCAGCAGGGTTGCCAAAAAGGTTACAATGAAAATGAGATCAAGGTACCAGAAGTTGATGGCAGTAAGCGGTGCGGTTTGTATAACAAGATCCCATGACCATCCCCACGCCATCAGTTTGGTCATCGGTTCGGGAAAGAGGGTAATGACAAGTGAAAAAAGCATCAAAAAGAGCAAAAAACGCAAAAATATAGCCGTGGCGAAGACACCTTTGTGTCTTGAAGCGATAAAAGAGGGCATAAATGCCTGCGTAAAAGCCCCTTCGGCAAAGATACGGCGAAAAAGATTGGGTAGTTTGAATGCAATAAAGAACATGTCTGACCAGATCGAGGCTCCCAGAGCCGACGCCATGAGCACGTCCCTCACCAGACCTGTGATGCGTGAGAGTAGAATGCCGAAGCTATTGGTAAATATGGATCGCAGTCTCATGATTCTCTTTGTGTTGAAGTTGGATGTATTTTACCGCAATGTATATTTGAAGAAGAAATATGACAATATGACATATTTTGGAAGATACTACGGAAAGTGAGGCTATACTTTTACAAAAGATACAGAAGGAAGAGAGAATGATCGTAGGAATCGAAGGTGCGGTAGAACATAGGGACCCAACCTATGTATATATCAATGTTAACGGACTAATCTATGAGGTACATGTCTCCCTCAACACCTCCAATGCTATAAAGGAGAAGCATGTCAAACTGTATGCCACGCAGATTATCCGTGAGGATACCAATGCGCTTTACGGCTTTATGCAGAAGAGCGAAAAGAAGATGTTCGATACGCTGATCAAGATCAACGGTGTCGGTCCGAAAGTAGCTTTGGCAGTCTGTTCAACCTTCACTCCTGAGACCTTTGCAAGGGTTGTCAGCAGCAAGGATGTGGGGATGCTCAAGCGGGTACCGGGTATTGGCCCCAAAGCGGCAAGCCGTATTCTCGTAGAGCTTGCCGACTTCATAGTAGATGGTGAGGAAGAGAGCGGTGTAGGTGCATCCATGGGCGAAGCGGTGATGGCACTGGAGAGTCTGGGCTTCAAAAAAGAAGCGATCCAAAAAGCGCTTGCAGGTGTGAGTGGTGACACGGCAACCATGGTCAAAGAGGGGCTTAAAAAGTTGCAGTGGCTGTAGAAGTTACCATATCTTATACCCAAAGACGATATTAAATGTGTCATGTTTCAAAAAGGTATTGATCTCTTTGCTGTATGTGGCTGCGACAAACCATTGGGTATTGATCTGGTAGAAGAGGGTTGATACAACGGATTTTATGGGCGGTTGAATGGCAAATTTGCTTTTGCTGAAACTGTAAGCAATATTTGCATAACTCTTTTCTGTAAAAAAGTATCCTATCCCGCCATAGAAGGTATTGGTGTCCTGTAGTGCCGCTGTTTGCTCCACATCTCTGATAAATGTATGGTTCGCTCCAGCAAAAACGGAGAGTGCATCTACAGGATAATAGACTGCAGAGCCATAGAGTGAAACGTCTGTTCTATTTCCCGGAAAATGATAGGTTGGCAGTCTGACTGCAGCCCCGGCGGAAAGTTTCAGATCGGGTGTTATCTTAAAACGACGTTTTATTTTGAGTGTTGTGTCTTGTGCGCCATGATCCGTACTGGAATGAAAATAGCCGCTTCTGATAGCATAAATCCAGTGGTCGGAGTAATAGGTAAGCTGTACGTTTCCACTGTGCTGTATGGTACGATGGATATCGTCATCATTGACATTGTAGCCATACCCTGCTGTCAGTTCCAAACTGCCGTTTTGACGTTCTTGAGGGAAGACCAGTCTTTTGGTGGTGCATCCATTCTTGTCCACTTCATCCAGAAACGGTGTCTGTTTGCAACGGTCTATGGTGTCTGGAACACCGTCCATATCTGTATCTCTCACTTGTGAAAGTGCCAAAATGGGCATAAGGGAGAGTATGGCAAAGAGTATGGTTTTGCTATTCATGATCTTCATGTTCTACCTCATTTTCTATTCGGTTTTGTGTTTGCTCCTCAACCTGGCTTTGTACCTGATTCTGGGTCTGTTCCTCAACCTGGCTTTGTACCTGATTCTGGGTCTGTTCCTCAATCTGGCTTTGCACCTGGTTCTGGGTTTGCTCTTCGACCTGACTTTGCACCTGGTTCTGGGTTTGCTCTTCGACCTGACTTTGCACCTGGTTCTGGGTTTGCTCTTCGACCTGACTTTGTACCTGATTCTGGGTCTGTTCCTCAACCTGGCTTTGCACTTGGTTCTGGGTTTGCTCTTCAACCTGACTTTGCACCTGGTTCTGAGTCTGTTCCTCAACCTGGCTTTGCACCTGTTCTTGTGTCTGTGTCTCCAATGCCTCTTCCATATAGGTATGGGGGAGGTGTCTTGTGTGCGTTTTGGTATGAGAGTGTGTGGGTGAGTTAAAAGTACGTTGCGTATGTTCTTTTTGGGAAGTGTAACGGTGTATCTCTTTTATTGCTTGCAGAGCATGTGTGCTGTGTGTGATTACTTTGAGCCTTCTTATGGCTTCAATGCGCTCTTCTTCCCTCATACGTATAATTTCTCTTTTAAAGCGGTTCATGAGTTTATATCTTATAGACGCAGGTGCCTGTCGTATTGCTTCTATCTGTTGATCTATGTTGGCATATAGTACAAGTGGAAGCAGAAGGGAGAGATAGCGTATTTTCATGATCGACTCTTTTTGATTGCTTTCATGTCGAGGGTCACGGTTGTTCCCTCTCCCTGTACAGAATGAATGTCAATAGGAATATTGAGTTCATCTGCAAGTTTTTTTACAATATGCAGCCCCAGCCCCAGTCCGCGATTTTGCTCTTTGTAATAGCGTTTAAATACCTGTTTGGCATTTTTCATCCCTTTTCCCGTATCTTCAATAGTGATACGATCTTGAAGAATATTTAAACGTACCTCTCCTTTGGGTTTGTTGTATTTTGCTGCATTGTTCAACAGGTTGTCAAGAATACGGGTAAAGAGCTCTTGACTTGTGACACATATCATGGGGTTGTTTTTATAGTAAACAAAAGTGATATGGGGGTAGATATTTTGCATAAACTCGAGTCTTTGCAGTGCAATCGCTGCGACATCGATCTCTTCTACCTGTGACGGAGAGTGCTGCAGGAAGCTTTTGAGATTGTTCTGCAGCAGTAGTATGGTATCGACACTTCGGGTGATCCTGTTGACAAATGGATTGTCGGTGTATTCTTTTTTGAACATCTTGACATTGAGCACAATGGAAGCGATGGGGGTGTTGAAATCATGGAGGATATCTTTGATGAATTCATCATTGAGTTTGAGCGCTTCACGTATGGGACGGAGACTGTATCGTGTGAAAAAAAGTGCGACTGCCATCAAAAGCAGCGTTGAGAAAATGAATTTCAGTGTCAGTATTTTTCGGATATGAAACAGATCATTCATATATGCACTAGAGGGATATGTGATTTTAAGAGCATATTTCTCAGACCTTGGAATGGTAAAAAAGGCGTGTGGATCCGGTTTTTGATGGAGTTCATTGAGTATGATGTGAGCTCTGGGTGAAAAATCGAAAGAGAACTGCTTACAGTTGTATGTATAGCTGCATACCTGCATGGTTTTAAAAAGGTTTTGCAGGTATTCGCGTTTTTTGGTATGGTAGAGTTCAATGAAAAGCAGTGCCAGCAGTATCTCAAGGAGACCAAAAAAGACAAAAAAGTTTTTAAGCAGGGACTCTTTTTCATAGCTCTTCAAGCAGATACCCCCGTCCCCGTATGTTTTTTATATCGATATTGAGCTTTTGTTTCAGTTTGGTCAATGCAACCCGCAAGGCGGTATCGGAAGGATGTTCCAGACACTCATAGAGCATCTCTTTTGTAACAATGCTCCCTTTGTGCATCAAGAGTTTCTCAAACAGCTTGCTCTGTACATTGGACAGATCGACAATGGCACCGTCAATCCTTGGTATTTTAGAATGCGGATCATAGCTGACATGTCCGTAAACAATTTGTTTTTGGCTGAATTTTGCTTCAATACGTATGAGCAGTTCTTCCGGTTCAAAAGGTTTTTTGATGTAGTCAAGCGCTCCGAGTTCAAAGCCTTTGGCAATAGTGTTAATGTCTGTTAGTGCAGTGATGAAGATAGTCGGGGTTTCATCTTCTGCGTGCCTGAGATTATGCAAAAGCTCTATGCCGTCACCATCGGGAAGATTGATATCGAACAGATAGAGGTCGTATGACTGATGAAAACTTTTCTCCTCAGCCTCCTGCATTGTATATACGAGATCGACATCATATCCTTCCCCTTTCAAAAGGTCGCAGAGCGTTTCACTGAGAGTCCGGTCATCTTCAAGAAGTAGTATATTCATAATTTATAGTATATCATTAAATTTTTAAGTATTTATCTGGTGTGCAGAAGTAAGTTGATCGATGGTATTTGCAGGAGCGGGGGAAGCTCCTGCAAGTAGCCGGCATTAGCCGCCGTTTGGTCCGTTATGACAGTCATAACAGCTGACCTGATGGTCTTTTTGGAGTGTTTTGGTGCCGTGTTCAACACTTAGTGTACGGGTCGTGAACATTTCCGAAAGGGCAGAGCCTCTGTAGTTTTGTCCATGGCACACTTTACACTGTGCTGCATTCCGCTCCGCGACATGTTTATGCCCGCTGACCCAGCTTTGCCCAACCGGGTGCATACCGTGCGGACCGCCGTTGACAGTGTTTGGTACAGAGCTGTGGCAGGCAGTACATTCGCCAATGGTGCCGGCATGTCCCTGTACACTTTGTGCAAGCAGAT
>JALWTA010000008.1 GCA_027082955.1 Sulfurovum sp.
CGATGGTTCCATAGAGGTGGGTGGTACCCGGAGCCGGACTTGAACCGGCACGGTCACAATGACCGGGGGATTTTAAGTCCCCTGTGTCTACCATTCCACCACCCGGGCTTCAAGGTACCCTATAACTGTTTTGTTTAAAGAACGTCAAACTTATAATTAAAAAGTCTGATGATTGTTTTTTTAGGCAAGCTGTTTGCATTTTATGGAGCGGGCGAAGGGATTCGAACCCTCGACCCTCACCTTGGCAAGGTGATGCTCTACCCCTGAGCTACGCCCGCATATCCATACCGTTTTCAAGTGGTATACCTGAAATTGGAGTGCGATTATAACCAATTTTTTTTTAAATGTAAATAGTATTTGTGCTATAATCGGCAAAATTTTTAAAAAAGGCACAAAATTATGAGAAGTGACGAGATAAAAAAGGGGCATAACCGCGCTCCGCATCGTAGTTTGCTGCGTGCAACCGGGCTAAAAGACGAAGACTTTGACAAACCCTTTATCGGGGTGGCAAACTCCTTTATCGAACTAATTCCGGGACACTACTTTTTAAATAAGGTAGCAGAGATCATCAAAGATGAGATCCGTGCCAACGGGTGTGTACCTTTCGAGTTCAATACCATTGGTGTTGACGACGGTATCGCAATGGGGCATGACGGTATGCTCTACTCGCTGCCAAGCCGCGAGATCATTGCAAACTCTGTCGAGACCGTTATGAATGCACATAAGCTTGATGCGATGATCGCCATTCCAAACTGTGACAAGATCGTTCCCGGAATGATCATGGGGGCACTGCGAGTCAATGTCCCTACCGTCTTTGTTTCCGGAGGTCCGATGGCTGCAGGTCACCTTGAGGACGGTACTCCTATTGACCTTGCCACTGCATTTGAAGCCGTAGGGCAGTATGAAGCGGGTGAGATCAGTGAAGAAAAACTGACAGAGATCGAGTGTAACGCCTGTCCAAGCGGTGGGTCATGTTCAGGGATGTTTACAGCAAACTCCATGAACACACTCATGGAAGCAATGGGTATCGCACTCCCCGGCAATGGAACCATTCTTGCACTTACACCTGAACGTGAAGCGTTGTACCGAAAAGCGGCCAAACGCATCTGTGATATTGCTAAATCGGATGAAAAGACACGTGAAGCCTACAGACTCAGAAATATTCTCAATGAAAAAGCGGTACGCAACGCCTTTGCTGTTGATATGGCAATGGGAGGGAGCTCCAATACCGTACTGCACATGCTTGCTATTGCCAAAGAGGCAGAGGTGGACTTCAACCTCAAAGATATCAACGCCATCAGTAAACGTGTCTCACACATTGCCAAGATCTCTCCGTCACTAACAACCGTGCATATGGAAGACATTAACAAAGCCGGCGGGGTAAGTGCTGTAATGCATGAGATGAAAAAGCGTGGAGAGGACATCCTGCTTGACAATCCAACCATTAGCGGAGAAAGCCTCTATGAGCGCATTCAAGATGCAAAAATCCTCGATTCGGACATTATCCATACTATTGACAACCCCTACTCTGAAGTGGGCGGTCTGGCCATTCTTTACGGCAACCTTGCCGAGCAGGGAGCTGTCATCAAAACAGCTGGAATTACGGGCGACCGTGTCTTTACAGGCAAAGCGATCTGCTTCAACTCACAGGATGAGGCAATTGAAGGCATTCTCGCAGGCAAAGTTAAGCCTGGACATGTTGTTGTCATCCGTTACGAGGGTCCCAAAGGCGGTCCCGGTATGCAGGAGATGCTCAGCCCAACCTCTCTGATCATGGGACTTGGTCTCGGAGATAAAGTTGCCCTCATTACCGACGGCCGTTTCTCCGGTGCAACCAGAGGAGCAAGCATCGGGCACGTCAGTCCTGAGGCGGCTGAAGGCGGTATGATCGGTCTGCTTGAGGATGGCGATGAGATTCACATCGATGTTGACAACTACATTTTGCGTGTCAACCTTGACGAAGAGACGATCACCGCACGCAAAGCGACCTTCAAGCCGATTGTCAAACCGCTCAAAAGCAAATGGCTCAGACAATACAGAGCACTGGTTACCAATGCAAGTAAGGGTGCCGTACTCGAAGCCGAGTAAACCCATCTGGCGTCTGGTACGCCAATCTTCAAAATCTCTTTATATTCGCTGTAAGCTTATAACGAATTTCATGTGAGAATAGAGGGGAAAATGTGCAGTTACTGCACGTTTTTTGAGAGATGCTCTTCAAGCAAACTTTTATAGAGAAGCAACCCGTCTTGCACCTTTAAATCGCTGAGAATAAAAAGGTTTCTTCAGGCTGGTGATAATCACTTTTTTCTTGGCAGAACTTGCATGGATAAATTTCCCATGTCCGATATAGATTCCCACGTGATTCACATAGCCTCTGCGGTGTTTGGAGGTGTCAAAAAAGATAAGGTCTCCTGGCTGAAGCTCACTTCGCTTTACTGGCTTTCCAAATTTTGACTGCTGTATTGCACGTCTTGGTATCTTAATACCGTTCATTTTACACACATAACTCGTCAACCCTGAACAGTCAAACGTGTTTCTTTGTCCGGTTGCACCCCAAACATATCGGCGCCCTAGTTTCTGCTTTGCCAAAGCGATAATGCGACGCGTTATTGGAGAGAGCTTTTCGTGTGATACACCATGTGTACCATACACAATATCATTCAATGTAAATGTTTTAGAACGTCGTCGTATATGTACTTTAACGACTTTTGAGGCATTAAAACGAGCCAACGCTCTTGCAAGACGTTTTTCAGATCGGCGCTGCCGTTTTGCAAGGTGTGTTTTATGTGTACTGTGCTTGTGCGCATAGTGTTTTGGCTTATGTTGACTAGAAATAGCCGGCACCTTAATGCCTTTCCCTCTTCTTAATACTGTACCTTTGCTGATACCATTAAGCTTACACAGGGTTGTAACCGTCGTATGGTGCTGTTTTGCAATAATCGAAAGCGATTCACCTTTTTTTATCTTGTGAATTACAGTTTTTGTTGTTGCGTATGTTGCAACTGTCATCACAGAAACGAGCCATAACGCTTTAAACCATCTACTCAACCGATCCTCCTCTTTTCTGTATATAAATATTGTCTATACTAAAAAATATTGTAGGTATTGTAACTGTATTCAATTAATAAAAAATAAACGAAGCTTTAAATGTGTCTTAACACTTGGAGATATATCGGCGATATCCTTTTGGAAACCGCCGGTTAAGAAAGATACAGAGAGAATTATTTCTTCAGCGGAGTGACGTACATATTGATATAACGTCCTTCCTGTTTGGGTTTGCTTTCAAGATTACCGATATCTTCCAGCATCGGCCAGACACGGTTAAGTACTTCTACACCCCATTCCGGATTTGCCATTTCTCGCCCTCTAAGGAAGACGCGAAGTTTGACATGTTTACCCTGTTCAAGGAATTCACGTGCGTGTTTTACTTTATAGGCAATGTCATTATCAGCGATCTTGCAGGAGAACTTGACCTCCTTCACTTCGATCTTTTTCTGATTCTTTCTTGCCTCTTTTTTCTTTTTTTCCTGTTGGTATTTATGCTTGCCGTAGTCCATGATCTTGGCAACAGGGGGCTTGGCATCCGGTGATACAAGCACCAGATCCAATCCTTTCTCTTCTGCGATCTTCAGTGCTTCATCTCTGGAAATGATGCCAAACTGCTCGCCGTCATCTCCCAACACTCTTAGTTCACTTGCTCTGATGGCATCATTCATAATGGTGCTGTCAGGCTTCTTTCTACCCCTGTTGTTTCTATCGTTTTGTCTACTCAAATTGTTCCTTCTGTAAGTTGTTTGGTTAATTCTACCATAAATTCGTCTTGTGTAAGATTATACTGTTCTCTGGTTCTTCGGTTACGAATAGCCACTGTATTGTTCGCCACCTCTTCATCTCCGACAATCACAACATATGGTACACGCTTTTTCTCAGCCGTTCTGATACGCTTGTTGAGAGAGTCATTCTTGTCATATACCTCCGCATCGATCCCCTCCATACGCAGCTTTTTCTTAAGCGCAAAGGCGTAATCGGCATGGGCATCGGAGATCGGTACGAAGATCACCTGAGTTGGAGCGATAAAGAACGGGAACTCTCCTGCATAGTGCTCTGTCAAAATACCAATGAAACGTTCAAAACTTCCCAAAATAGCACGGTGGAGCATCACTGGACGTTTACGGCTGTTGTCCTCGGCAACATACTCTACTTCAAAACGCTCAGGAAGGTTAAAGTCAACCTGAATGGTACCGCACTGCCATTTACGCCCAATAGCGTCGGTAATTTTAATGTCGATCTTGGGACCATAGAAGGCACCGCCGCCCTCATCTATGGTATAGGGAAGATTGTTGCCCTCAAGCGCCTCTTTCAGCCCTTGTGTCGCTGTCTCCCATACCGCATCATCCCCAATGGCCTTCTCAGGCTTAGTAGCGATCTCCATGGTATATTCAAACCCAAAGAGTTTCATGACCGAATCGACAAAAGAGACAACATCGAGCACTTCAGGGGCAATCTGCTCGGGAGTACAGAAGATATGGGCATCATCCTGTGTAAACTCGCGTACACGCAGCAACCCGTGCAGTACACCGGACTTCTCATGGCGATGCACCACACCATACTCATAGTAGCGCAGCGGCAGGTCACGGTAGGACTTCTGTGTCTGCTTGAAGATCTGAATATGCCCGATACAGTTCATCGGCTTGATACCGTACTCCTGCTCATCGATCTCGGTCAGATACATATTTTCCCCGTAACACGCATAATGTCCGGAGGTTCGCCACATATCTGCCTTGAGGATTTCAGGACCGCGTACCGGCTCATATCCGCGTGTGAGGTGTGCTTTGTGCAGAATCTGCTCCAGTTTGTAGCGCAGTTTGGCACCCTGAGGCATCCAGAACGGCAGTCCGGCACCGGACTCTTCGTTGAACATAAAGAGCTCCATCTCAGTACCGATCTTCCGGTGATCCCGCTTTTTTGCCTCCTCAAGCATGGTCATATAGGCTTTGAGTGCCTCTTTAGTCGCAAATGCTACCCCATAGATACGTGTCAGCATCTCGGCATTCTCATCTCCGCCAAGGTAGGCTCCTGCCACACGCGTAAGCTTGAAATTATTTAAATAACGCAATGCCGGAACATGAGGACCTCGGCAAAGGTCTTCGAAATCACCCTGCTTGTAGATGGAGACTGTTTCATCAGGAATATTCTTGAGTACTGCCTGCTTGAGATCATCATGGGCAAACTTCTCAAGCGCTTCGGCTTTGGAGATCTCATATTTTTCGATCTTGTACTTTTTCTTGATGAGCTCTTTCATCTTCTTTTCAATCTTTTTGAGATCCTCTTCGCCGATCTTTTCACTCACACGGAAGTCATAGTAGAAGCCCTCATCCACAACAGGACCGACAAAGAACTGGGCGTCCGGGTACAGCTCTTTAATCGCCTGTGCCATCAGGTGTGCCGTTGAATGCCGAATAATCTCCAGCGCTTTTTCACTATTGTCATATACGATAGGAGAAGCATTACAGTTCTCTCCTGCACTCTGGGTATCGATAATATTGCCTTGGTCATCAATGTAACCGATCAGATTTTCACTCAAAATAGCCCTTTTTTATGAAATAATTGCATCAAAATGGGGATATTATAGCCAAAATGTACTTTTATCCCGAAAGAAACCACGTATTTTCCCTTATGACAAAGGGCTAACGCCCATACTCTTCATGTTGTTTTTCTGTAATTTCATGGTAGAAGTAATGGTATCTTTCTTCATCTTTTTTTGCCATATACATCGCTTCATCAGCATATTTCCCCAACATCATCGCAGTATGATTGTCATCAGGGTAGAAACTGACACCGATGCTCAGTTCAATCGGCACAATCAGACTGCCAACCTTGTGTCGTCCGATCACATTGCGCTCCAGCTTGGCAAGGAACTTGTCCATATATACCTTTTTGCGCTTCGTGATAATCACAAACTCATCACCGCCAAGTCGTGCAATAAAATCATCCTCATCAATATTTTCAGAAAGACGTCTTGCCACCTCTTTAAGCACCTCATCTCCAACATGGTGCCCATGGGTATCATTGATCGCTTTAAACTTGTTCAGATCAATAAAAAGCAGTGCAAAAGGCTCTTTGTTGTGAATCATTTCCATCATTGTCTCTTTGTACTGTTTACGGTTCGCTACCCCTGTCAGCTCATCATAATTGGCATCATACGAAACATCATTAAGCGTTTGTGTAAGCTCCTTGTTCTCCTCGTGTACACGGATAATGAACTTCAAATAAAACATCGGAATCAAAAATGTTGTCATAGCAAATGTCGCAATAATGTCGCTATGTGCTTTCCAGTAAGGAGAATAGAGCATCAAGGCAATCCACGATGCACCGGCAAAGAGCAGACTAGAATAGAAAAAAGAAACGCCAAAACTCAATCCGCTTCGCATCACAATCAGAATGTAAAGCGGCAACAGAAAGAGACCTGTCTCCCCATAGGTGATAATTAGGAAGGTCAACACTCCCAAATCGGCAAACACAAGAAGATTCTTACGTATGCTTACAAAACTGTTTGGGCGGATCGAGATAAAATAGAAATGGGCAATGGAGGCAAGGGTCAAAACCAGCAGAACAAATCCGGTCAGAACAGACTTTTCTGCCAATGCCCCATTGGTCTGACCAGATACGACAAATGCCAGCAGGGTCAACACTACCAGTACCAAAAATCTGTCACTGGCATATTTCCGTTCTTCCTGATAATAGATATTTTGTGTCAGCATCGTTTTCCTTTGTATATCGTAATTAATATTGTATACGATTTGTGTCTCTCAATGATACATACAAAAGGCTTAAAAGCCTGAATATTGCAGCACGCATATGCCATGTATTGGTTGGCGATGATTGAGCAGGGCAAAAAGATATTACCGCACCATCTCATCTAACGCAGAGGAGCTACATCAAAAGTTTAAGGCATGCAATTGGTATATTCATGCAAGGAAGTCATAACCCTAGAAGAAAAAGGGAACGTGCTAAGGGAGGAGGAAGATGTGTCCCTTTCTCTTCATATGAGCATTGTATAATAAGAGTGTGAACTCTTTGTGTAGCAGCTACACACATATTCTACACGAGAAGGCTATCATCAAAAAAAGGAGAATATGATGCAGCCAAAACAGACGTTGACCTTAACAGACAACAGAAACGGTACCTGCTATGAATATCCTATTGTCGATGGAACACGCGGTCCTTCGGTAGTAGATATGCGCACCTTTTTCAAAGATACAGGTATGTTCAGCTACGATCCGGGGTATACATCAACCGCAAGCTGCAGTTCCAAGATCACGTTTATTGACGGTGAAAAAGGAGAATTGCGCTACCGGGGCATTCCCATTGAGACCCTTGCTACGAAACACAGCTATCTTGAAACCTGCTATCTGCTTCTCAATGAACAGCTTCCTTCTATAGAAGAGCTGCACAATTTCGATCTGGAACTGCGTCACCGGGCCTTTTTGCATGAGGGACTGCGCAACCTCTTCAATGCCTTTCCGGACAATGCCCATCCCATGGCAACCCTCTCTGCAGCCGTTACTGCCCTTGCCTCTTTTTATGATGACCATCTTGAAATCTGTGATGAGAGTGAATATCTTGAAATGGCACACCGGATTATTGCCAAGATCCCGACAATTGCCGCATTCTCCTATCGGCACTCCCTTGGCATCCCGTTCATTCAGCCCGATATCGATCTGAGCTTTACCAAAAATTTCCTGACAATGCTCCGAGCCTACCCCGGCGGGAAAATGCATTTGGGTCGTTTGGGGCATGAAGAGATCAAAGAGGTGGAGGTGCGTGCACTCGACACCATCTTCACCCTCCATGCCGATCATGAGCAAAATGCCTCAACCACTGTCGTGCGCGGTGTCGCTTCTACCGGTGCGCACCCCTATGTTGCTATCGCTTCGGGGATCGCTGCGCTTTGGGGACGCGCACATGGCGGAGCGAACGAATCGGTGATTGCACAGTTGGAGATGATTGGTTCAGTAGATAACGTAGATGCATTCATCGCACGTGCCAAAGATCCTGATGATGATTTCAGGCTGATGGGCTTTGGGCACCGCGTCTACAAAAACTTCGATCCAAGAGCAAAGATCCTCAAAAGCCTTCAGGATGAGCTCAAAGAGGCACTCAATCTCGACTCCAGACTTTTGGAAATTGCTGGAAAAATAGAAGAAATCGCACTCAACGATGAGTACTTTGTCTCCCGTCATCTCTACCCCAATATCGATTTTTATACCGGCATCATCCTCACTGCACTCAAGATTCCAAGAAATATGTTTACACCTATTTTCGTCATAGGCAGGACAGTGGGATGGATCACACAGTGGATAGAGTTTAAAAAAGACCCTCAATCAAAAATTGCAAGACCGAGACAGCTCTATCTTGGAGAGTAACCTCTTTATTGGACGATAGTACGTTCACTAATGCACCAACCATAGTGAAGTATACCTATCATAGGAACCGTTCGTGTCTTTTCTCCAAAACTGCTTTCACTTTCATAATCTTGACTAATCCAAGATAAAGACATACTCTTAAATCCTTTTATTTACTATAACTCAACTTTCGCACATAAACCCAAGCTCTTTTTGCGTGTAGGCTCTGAGTAGCGCGATAATTTGAAGTATATCTTTATTCTCCTTGACAATATTTTCAATCTGAGCGATGTTTGTGAGTATTT
>JALWTA010000009.1 GCA_027082955.1 Sulfurovum sp.
TACTTTCACTCCTTGGGGAAAGAGTGCACCCGATGGGTGAAAGAATCAAGTGCACTTTTTTCTCTGGTTTCTTCGTATTTTACGACACTCCCGCTTATTTACATTTTTTCTATTTCGATTTTAGGGGGTAATGTCTGATTTGACATTCATTGAAAAAGTAGCTAATATAGTATAAAATAAAGTACTTTAAAGGATATACTATATGACACAGATCTTAGCGAACTATACTGCCAGTATCTCCGAACTCAAGAAAAGTCCCTCGACCATCATAGAGGAGGCGGGTAACGAGGCGGTTGCTATCCTCAACCATAACAAACCCAGTGCCTACCTTGTACCAAGCACTCTGTATGAAAAGATGATGGAGATCATCGATGACTACTATTTGGCTCAATTGGTTAGAGAGAGACAGAATGATGGAGAAGAGCCCATAAAGGTAGAGTTGAATGAGTTACTCTCTTGAGTTCAAACCCAAAGCGTTAAAAGAATGGAAAAAACTCGACCATAGTATTAAACTGAAATTTCACAAAAAGCTCAAAGAGAGATTGGAAAATCCACATGTACCACACTCAAAACTGAGTGGTTTTCACAATGTCTACAAGATCAAACTTCGAAGTTCCGGGTTTAGACTGGTCTATGAAGTGATAGAAGAAAAGATTGTGGTTATGGTACTCTCTGTTGGCAAGAGAGAAGATGGGGCTGTCTATCGTGATCTTGAGACAAGAATAGGAAAATAGCATGTTGCACATCTCCAACACCGTCACCCTCGATGAAAACGAAGTAGAACTCTCTGCAATACGTGCACAGGGCTCAGGTGGGCAGAAGGTCAATAAAGTGGCAGCAGCGGTACATCTTCGCTTTGACATCGCCGCATCTTCGCTACCTGAGCACTACAAAGAGAAACTCTTTGCATTAAAAGACAAGCGTATCACCAAAGAGGGCATCATCGTCATCAAGTCACAGCAACATCGAAGTCAGGAACAAAACAGGGCAGAGGCGCTGGAACGGCTGGTAGCGCTTATAAAGAGTGTCAATGTCACACACAAAAAGCGCATCCCCACCAAACCGACCAAAGGGGCAGTCAAACGCCGGCTGGCATCGAAAAAGAAACATGCCAATAAGAAAAAGATGCGTGGTAAAGTTAGAGGGGATGATGGGTAGGAAACGTGTAGGTCATCTTGTCATCTTTACGTGATGGGAGAATGTTGATGATAGGAGGATTGTTTTTTGATGGCATCGTTGTATATCGTGTTTTAGATATTGATAAAACGATGCTCGGTGTAGGCAGTGCTGATAAATACGAAAAGAAGGAACAGGGGTGTTAAGATAGGATACATGCTATATGTATTAGAGGTGCCCTTGTGTTAGTCAGAGAGAGGATAATCGGTAAGATAGAGTATGGTGATGCCTATCCATACAAGAAGAGGCGACAGCAGTACAGCAAATGATATTTTGTAGAGCGTATTTTTTCGGAGTGCAAACCTTCCTTGTAACCCCAGTAAAAACAGGACCATTGCAATGCAGCCAAGAAGTAAACTTGGGAAAAAAGTTGCAATGAGAGAGGGGTAAAATCTCTGGGTAGTATGTCTGGCAAGAGAAAGAAGGTATCCTGTATATTCAATGGAGAACTGAGCTAGAGCAAATCCTATGCCAAGGACTCCTATAGTAATCAAAAATGCACCAAATACAGAGTGATATTCTGCCTTGAGAGACAAAATATTCATGATCAGCAAAATGAGAACAATTGCCATGACGGGTAATGCCAGCAGTGCTACTATCGGTACGTTGACATATACTGCACTGCCGCATAGCAGCAGGTAGTACAGTATGAGTTTCCATTTTGTTGTGTTAGGCAAGGGATTGTACCCATCTTATTTTTTACATGTGCCAATGTATTTCCCGCGAAGATGGTTGACCATTGTCATCGTACCTGTCTGCGGATGTTTCATCTGGGTAGTGATTTGTCCTTCAAAGGTATCACCGTGATAGGTGATCTGTCCGTGAGAAACAGCATTTTGTTCACCTGTACATACCATTTCCCATGTAAACGTATCGCCACTGGCTCCCTGATGGGTGACTTTACAGTTTTTTTGCATTTGATGTTTCCCCTTTGGAATCAGCTCTTTTTTTGTCATGCACTGTGTGTGTCTGACGGGAGGCATTTGCATAGGCATACCTTTGATCTCTGTTGTTGTAACAGTCTCCCAGAGTCCCTCATGCATATTGATCTCCGCCCATGCACTGTTACTCAGTACAATGGCACATACCGAAATGGGTTTAATTATTTTATGCAGTATCATGATAGCTCCTTTTTCGTAATGACCTTTTACCTATTATAGCATTTTTTAATCTGCAATGATTTGTTCAAGCCGAATGATCTCCTGAGCACCGTCATACAGAATGTCTGGATCAGGTGTCAAATTGAGAGTATCGGATTTGTTTTCATAGTCGATAGATGAAAGAATATGTTTTATGACATTGAGTCTGGCTTTTTTCTTGGAGTTTGAATCAACGATGGTCCAAGGAGCGTATTTGGTGTGTGATGCCAGGAGCATAGAGTAGTTTGCAACGGTATATTTGTCCCAAAGTGATTGTGCTTTTTCATCCACAGGTGAAATTTTATAGTGTTTAAGAGGATTGGTACGTCGTGCCTCAAACCGTTTTGCCTGTTCTTCTTTTGAAACAGAGAGATAAAATTTGATAAGATGTGTGCCTGAACCTACGATCATCTCTTCATAAAAAGGGACTTCATGCAAAAATCGTGCATGCTGTTCTTCTGTACAGAATCCCATGACCGGTTCGACACCTGCACGGTTGTACCAGCTTCTGTCAAACAACACTATTTCTCCTCCGCTGGGAAGGTGTGTGGTATAGCGTTGAAAGTACCACTGTGTCTTCTCAACATCGGAAGGTTTGGGAAGTGCGACGACTCTTGCACCACGCGGATTCATGTGTTCAATGATACGTTTTATGGTACCTCCTTTCCCTGCAGCGTCTCTCCCTTCAAAAATAATGAGTACTTTCATGTTATTCGCTTTGACATGGTTTTGCAGTTTAAGAAGCTCTGTTTGCAGTTGTTTGAGCTCTTTTTCATATTGGATAGTGGAGATTTTTTTCCAAACAGGAAGACGTGCCTTTTGTCCTTTCTCAAGACGTTTTTGTTCATTTCTGCACTTGTTCAGGCATTGTTCGATATATGTTTTCTTATCCATTCTTCTCTCCTATTCGCATGAAAGTGCTGTAGCTCACGGCACTTTTTCTAAACTATTATAGCATTTTTATTTTTTCTCATAATTGGGCAAGTAATACGTATTACGATCAGTATTGGGATTTCGGAGCGGAACGATAATGAACAGGAGTATAAAACGTTGATGCAGCGTGCGGATAGTGCACTTTACGATGCTAAAGGAGCAGGTAGAAACAGGGTATGCGTAGGGTGAAGATCTCTTTTGCTTTACTGAAATGGTCTTGTAACTCCATTTCGGATACAATAATGTAAAAATAAAAGGTCTGTTGTGGAGAAACGTGTGACTCAGAATCATTTTGCCGCACTGAAGCTTAGCCGCTTACTGCTGGAGATACTCTCCAAAGAGGGATACTCAGATCCTACTCCTGTACAAAAACGGCTTATTCCTGTCTTGCTTTCAGGCACAAATACGACTGTTTCTGCACAGACTGGAAGTGGAAAAACACTCGCTTTTTTGCTCCCTGCTTTTGAGAAGATGATCCCCGCGACGCTACCTCCGGTACACCACTATCCGAAACTCTTTGTCCTTTCTCCGACCAAGGAGCTTGCACAGCAGATCTACGAAGTAAGCAGACCCTTCTCTAGAGCATTGGGACTGCGTGGTGTATTGCTTCAGGGGGGTGGCAAACGACAAGAAGAGACACGGAAACTCAAACAGGGGGTTGATGTGATCGTCGCAACGCCGCAGCGGGCACTGGAACATATTGAGGCAAAACATATCGACATCAAGGCTGTCAGACACTTTGTGGTCGATGAGGCGGATATGATGTTTGACATGGGGTTTGTCAGTTATCTTGAAAAGATATTCGGCATGCTCTCCACCGGAGCACAAAAAGTAGTTGTCTCTGCGACCATTACGCCAAGGGTGGTAAAATTGGCAAAATCCTACATTCAGCCCTTAAGACGCATTGAACTTGATCCGCCCGGTATGATCGCTGAGACGATCACACAGCATCTCTACCCTGTAGTGAAGAGTAAAAAAGAGGCGCTTCTAAGCTGGCTCATCTCTACCCGTGAGATAAAAAAGGCTTTGGTATTTGTACGTAAAAAAGAGCTGGCGGATGGTGTTGCCGAAAGTCTTCAGTCGTGGGGGTACAAGGTCGGTATTTTGCATGGTGAACGCATGCATGGTGAACGCAAACGGGCGCTTCTTGCTTTTAGAGAAGGGCGTATCTCAATGCTTGTCGCTACAGACATTGCGGCACGCGGACTGGACATACCCGATCTTGATGTGGTCATCAACTACGATATTCCCCATGTCAAACATGACTTTATCCACCGTGTCGGACGTACAGGAAGAGCCGGCAAAGAGGGGGTTGCGATGACACTGGTAAGCCCCGATGAGATCGAGCAGCTGCATGACCTTCACAAGGTGCTTGGCAGCAAGATCAAAGAGGTCATACTGCCCGAGTTTGCTCCCAAAGAGGTGAAAGCAAGAGGCTACCTCATACAAGCCCCACAACGCCGAAGAGGACGCACAAAGCCCAATGCCACAAAGCGTGGGGATATAGTGCTTAATAAAAAAGGGAAAAAACGCAAGACGACCAAGCGGGACGGTTTCAAGCTGCTAGATGCGAAAAAAAAGTCATCCAAAAAGCGTCGTTAAAAACAAGTTTATCGGTGTGGAGTGAGAGCGATATTGCCTATGGCTTCCAAAAAAGTGGTTGCGTATGAACCCTTTGGCAGATAAAAATTCACCTGCATTGTTTTTGATGTCGCGTTGTAGGCAGTTTCCACCTCTTTGGGCCATATCCATGCAAACCGTCTGTCTCCGCGGAGTGATGTGAGTTCATCGTCATCGTAGGATGCTTCGAGGTAGCCTGCATCGTTTTTGGCACGCTGGGCACGTTCGCCGCATAGCAGTCCTGTCGGTGCCGCTTTGCCTGATGCAAACGTTTCGGCAGCCTGCTGCATCTGTGTGACGTACCATTTTTTTCCGTAGGGGTAGGGCATCATCACATCACCCTGAAAGAGTTTGAAGAACTGGGGTTGTTTGGCAAGCACTTCGACAAGCGCTTCGGGGTATTTGAGCACTTTGGTTGCCTCTTTGACACTTTTTGCGGCAATGGTGGCTGAGAGTGAGACACGCATGGAAAGCCATTGATTGAAAAGGTGGCTTTGGTAGGCGCTAACCAGCAGCTTTTCACGACTGCCTTTAAGCCGCTTGCCTGAGTGGGCGATCTCTTTTCCCTGCAGGTAGCTTTTTGCATCTTCCCCGAAACGTTGGTATCCGTAGTAGTTCGGGATGCCTTTTTTTTGCATCATCTTGGCAGTGGTATTGAAAAATTTGGCATCACTAGGTTGCATATTGTGCAGGATAATGGAAAAACGGTTACCTTTAAGATGCCCTATCTTGATGGGTGCTTTATTGTAGGTTTTTTCCAATATTTCTACCCGTTCGGTCGTAAGATTCTTTGCAATGGCTTTTTCTGCCTGTTTGGGAACAGAAATGTACTGAATGGTCGTGGCACTCTTGTCCTTAAGACCGGCATAGCCGATGTCACGTTCGTTGAGCTCACCTGCTTTGGCGAGGACACTTAGAAGCTTGTGGGTGCTCATGTCGGTTTTTCTGATCTTGAGGATGAGAAAGTTACCTTTTCCTGTAAAGGGATAAAGGGGAATCTCTTCGACAAAAAAGCGTTCTACAGTCTGTTTGAAATCAAAAGGGATCGGTTTGTGGGGATAGGCGTATGTTTTGGTATGGTTCATAAAAAGGATTATAGCGCAATGCGGCTATCAGCCACATTTGCCGGGTGCACACTTCATCCCGCCGCATTTTTGCATCACCTTATCGTCGGTACTTTTTTGATGCATATCGTCAAGCATCTGCTGCATCTCTTTGGGATGGGCGATGAAGTTGTACCCTTTGTAGAGCACGAAAAAACCGTAGAAGATAACAAGCATCGATGCCATCTTCATCATGATACTGCGCAAAGAGCCCTGCTGTAAAAATTTGGTAACAGTTCCGAGAAAGAAGAGGGCAGGGATGGTTGCCAGCCCGAAGGTTGCCATGACTGCTGCACCCCAGAGCGGACTTGCGGTACTGGCGGCAATGATGGCAAAGGAGTAGACAAGCCCGCAGGGGATAAGCCCATTGAGCATACCGAGCATATAGAAACTTGGCAGTGAACGGTCGTGGATCAGCTTTTTAAAGGCGCTCTGAAACCAGCCGTATTTGGAGACGGCAAACTCTGCGGAGTTGAGAAACTTGAAGTTGCCAAGCAGGGAAGTACCTGCTGCGACCATCAGCAAACCGGTCAGGACAAAGAGCACCCCTTTGGTGGTAGGTGTAAAGGCGATGACCTTTCCAAGCAGACCGAATATGGCTCCAAGTGCAGTATAGGTGGTGACTCTTCCAAAGTTGTAGGCAAGGTGAGAGAGGGTCTGTCTGCTCCATGAAGATTCAGGGTCGATCTTTCCAGAACTGTAGGCAACGACAATCCCCCCGCACATGCCGATACAGTGACCAACACTGCCCAGAAATGCGGTGGTGAGGATAATGGCAAGATCGATATTGTTCATGTGATGCTGTCCTATAAAGAATTTTGGTATAAAACTATAGTATTATTTTGTTAAAATAGTGTTAACTACGAAAGAATTGTTTTTCATAATATTCAATTCGTCATAGAAGGAAAAGTATGCTCACATCACTGAAACGTACCATCATGAAAATGTTCAGAGAGTTTTTGGTCTATCACCACAGCTCTCTGGAGTTTAGAGCCAAACTGTTGACACTGATGGTATCGAGCAACGGTGAGATGTGCGAGTGTGAGAAGCAGAAGCTCAAAGAGATCGCCAATACGATCTACCATGACGATCCGGATCGTGCGGCACTTCTGGTTGACATGGTCAAGGAGTTTCACAACAAGATCGTTACCGATAACGGACTGAACTTCGAACACCTCATTCAGCAGGTGGCAAAAGAGGTGAAAGAGGTGAAACGCTTTTGCGGCAAGATAGACATAGGGTTGCTGATGCAGCTGCATGAGTGTATCGATGAAGAAGAGGAAGAAGAACGGCTGTTTCAAATGCGCATTATAGAGTTTCTTCAGGAACTGAAATCTGAGTGTGAGGAGGGATGATGGAGTGGTACCGGTTTGTTTCGCAGGGACGCGTACAGCATGTCTTTTACCGCAAATTCGTCTCACAAGCGTTAATGCGTGAGGGTTTCAACGGCTATGTACGCAACCTCGATGACGGGACAGTAGAGACAGTCGTTTTTATTGTCGATGAAGATGAGGATCTTCCAAAAGTACTGCAGATCCTTGAAGAGGGATCACCCATGAGTGAGGTAGAGAAGATCGACTACGAGATAGTTGACGATATCGAGATGGAAACAGACGGATTTGAAATCCGATATTGATTGTCTTTCGGACTGTAGGGTGCTTAATCACGCACCAACGAACAAAAGTAAGGAGTAGCGTATGGCAAGCGGATGGGGATGTCAGTTTCTTGGCAAAAACGGTGAGATAAAAGACTGGTGCATGAAACTCAACCACCCCTGTGACCCCGGGTGTAGAGGATGTATCATCTACGGTAAAGTAGAGTTCAGTCAGCCTCAGATAGATGAGGAGCAGGAGAGAAAGGCAAAAAAGCGGAGTGACAATCCACTTGGAGAGCGATAAGGTAAAATACCTTTTACAGGCGATAGCGTTAAAAAATTTATCCTAAAGAGTAGTTTTATATGTTGAAGTTAGAGATTAAAAAACCAAGAAAGTTTATCAGCCCTTTGTTGTCAAAAAGAAGTGTAACAACGGATGAGTTAGAGCAGTTTAAGGAGGCGATAACTCACTATCTTGAGACACTTGAAAAACAGCGAATCGCCAAACAGTCTGAGCCAAATATCGTAAGCAACGCGCTCAAGCCCTATTTTGAAGACCTTGGATATATTGCACAGAGCTATTCACAGCAGGGGCAAAGCGGCATGGATCTTGCGTTGATGCTGGAGCACAGTCCCTCTGTGATCATTGAAGCCAAAGTCTTTGATTCTCCTGCGATGATCACACAAACCGACATCAACAAAAAAGCACTCCATGAAGCGATACTCTACTTCATGCGAGAACGCGAGAAGGGCAACCGTAGGATCTACCATATTGTTATTACCGATTTTTACCGTTGGTTTGTTTTTGATGCCAAAGAGTTCGAGAGGCTTTTTTGGCTGAACAAAGAGATTAGAAAGGTATTTGAGAGTGTCAAGGATCCTTCTGTGCTGGGAGACAGGACGGAGGACTTCTACAATATGGTTTCAAAACAGATCGAAAAGATGCAGGAGAACCTCATAGATGACAAGTGTATCGAAGCAGCCTACTTCGATCTACGCGATAGACGGAGCCAAAAGGAGACCATAGCTCTTTACAAACTACTCTCCAAAGAGACACTCCTGAAGGCGTTTAACCCCAATGATGCCAATACGCTAAACCGTGCCTTTTATAGTGAGCTGCTTTATATTTTGGGCTTGGAAGAGCAAAGCAGCAAGGGTAAAAAGCTGATCACGCGTGCCAAAGTGCAGCATCGCGGTGCTTTGTATGAAAATATCGTCCAGAAGCTTCAGGACTACGGTAAACCGGCGGACTTTGAGTCAGTTATACGTTTGATGATCATCTGGATCAATCGTATTTTGTTTCTCAAACTTTTAGAGTCACAGCTGATCAAATGGAACGATAGCAGAGACTATGCATTTTTGAACCATGAGAAGATCAGAGACTTTGACAGGCTTGAGATGCTCTTTTTTGATATTCTTGCCAAAAAGACGCACGAGAGGGGGCATCGGGAGTTTGACTATGTTCCCTACTTGAACTCTTCGCTCTTTGAGCTGCATACGTTTGAGCGAGAGCTGCTGACCATCGCTACATTACAGGATGACTGCGATATGCCGTATTATGGTAAAACCGTACTCAAGGATATGCATGGCAGGCGTAAAGAGGGCAAAGTTAATATGCTTCACTACCTCTTTGAGTTTCTCGATGCTTATGATTTTTCGAGTGAGGGTAGTGAGGAGCTTGTAAGCGACACGAAGACTCTCATCAATGCATCGGTACTCGGGCTGATCTTTGAGAAGCTCAACGGCTACAAGGACGGCAGCTTCTACACACCGAGTTTCATTACGATGTATATGTCCAAAGAGACCATCACCAAAGCGATCATAGAGAAGTTCAACCAACTTAAAGGGTGGCAGTGCAAAACTCTCGATGAGCTTGATGAGAAGATCGAGAACAAAAAAGAAGCCAACACGATTATCGATTCGCTCACCATCTGCGATCCGGCAGTAGGAAGCGGACACTTTCTGGTCTCTTCGCTCAATACGCTGCTTGAGATCAAAAGCCGCTTGCGCATCCTCTACGATGTAGAGGGCAGGCGTATCAAAGATTATGAGCTGAGTGTCGAAAACGATGAACTCATCGTCAGGGATGATGAAGGGGAGGTATTTGAGTACAGGCAAGGCTCCAAGGAGGGTACACGCATCCAAAAGATGCTCTTTCATGAAAAGCAGAAGATCATTGAACGTTCACTTTTTGGGGTGGACATCAACCCAAACTCAGCACAGATCACCCGCCTGCGTCTGTGGATCGAATTGCTCAAAAACAGCTACTACGACGAGAGCGGTAGTCTTGTTACCATGCCCAATATCGACATCAACATCAAAGTCGGTAACTCTCTCATCAGCCGTTACAGTCTGCACGATGAGATCAATATCCTCAACATCAAGCATGCGATCACTCGCTACAAAGAGGCGGTTAGGGACTACAAAGAAGGAACTTTTGTAGAAAGTAAAGAGGAGATACGCCGTGCGATAGAGGATCTCAAGGGGATGTTCGGACTGACACTTCAGGCGCAGTGGAAAGAGACAGAAAACTACAAAAAGGCACTGGGCATGTATGTCAAGGAGTTTGGCATGCAGGATCTGCCCCGCGAAATACAGCTTGATGCACTGGAGTACAACTACGGCTACCACGGCACCCTCTTTGGCGAGGAGCTCACCGCAGCAAAACAAAAGCAGAAAGCCACGCTCAAACAAAAGGTGCTTGATGCCAAGAGAGCGATCGAAGAGATCGAAAAAGGCAAGATCTACGAAAATGCCTTTGAGTGGCGTTTTGAGTTTCCCGAAGTGCTCGATGAGGAGGGGAACTTCGTTGGATTTGATGTGGTGATCGGTAATCCGCCGTATATACCCCTCAACACACTCAAAGAGGTAGATTACAGTCGGTTTGACTACAGCACTTTCGATAAGAGCGGTGATATTTTTGCGCTCTTTTTTGAAAAAGGTTTTGATATTTTAAATACCCATGCTGCTATGTCATTTATCACCTCCAATAGCTGGCTCAAAACAAGATACGGTGAGTCACTTAAATCGTTTTTTAAAGAGACAAATGCATCTGTTGAAATTGTCAATTTTGAGGATACTCAATTATTTGAAGAGGCAACAGTAGAAACTTGCATCGTCACACTTGATAGAATCAACAGTGCCAAGATGCAAACAGTTAACATAAAAGAGTTTGATGTCAAACATGCAACAACAAAATCACTCAAAGAAGCCATAGAAAGTTGTGCATCAAAAGGCAAAAAAGATGAAGCCGTTATGCAGAAAATAGAAGTAAAAGGGAAGCGTCTTAAAGAGTGGGATATTAATATAAGCTATGGAATTAAAACGGGTTACAATAAGGCATATATTATAGATGATGATATACAAAAAGAGCTTTTAAAAAAAGACAAAAAAAATTCTGAAATTATTAAAAAGCTTATTCGTGGGAGAGATATACAAAAATACAATTTTATACATAACGATAAATGGATTATTATTGCAAAATATAATTCGCATTTAGTTTTGAAAGAAAAGTATCCATATATTTACAATCATTTATTGCAATATGAAGATAAATTAAAAAGCCGTGGTCAGTGCACTAATAGAAATGGAGAGGGACAACATCATTGGCTAGAGCTAGATAATAATCCTACAGATGATTACTTAAAAAGATTTGCACAACCCAAAATTGTATGGGGTGAGATTTCCGATAAGCCAAAATTTGCTTATGATGATAGCGGGATATATGTTGAAGCTACAAGTTTCATAATGACAGGTGAGAGTCTCAAATATCTACTTGCGATATTGAACTCTAAACTTTCGGAGTGGTATTTTGAGCGCATATCAACAACGACAGGCATGGGCACAAATAGATGGAAAAAGTTTAAACTGGAATTGCTGCCGATAGTTGAAACCTCCGATCAACAACCCTTCATCGACCTTGTTGATCAAATCATCACTCTCAAAAAAGAGGGCAAAGAAACTGCTGACCTCGAAGCCGAGATTGATCGCATGGTTTATGAATTGTACGGTTTGAACGAAGAGGAGATCGCGATGGTGGAGGGCAGAGAGTCGTTTCAGAATGAAACGGTATGACAAATTGACATATTTTTAACACATTCTGTACCTTTGTGGTATGATGCAATAAAAATACCAAGGAATGCCACAATGGAAACACAGATAATTCATACATTGACTCGGGATTTTGAAACATATGCCCATAGCACAGAAGACGGGGTATTTTTCTGGTTGGCGAGAGATTTGCAGTTGTTATTGGGGTATAAAGAGTGGCGGAATTTTCATAAAGTTATGTTAAAAGCCAAGACAGCCTGCGAGCTAAGCAACCAGCCCATCGAAGACCATTTTGTTGAGATCAACAAAATGGTTCAAATCGGCTCAGGTGCTACCAAAGAAATCGAGGACATGATGTTGACGCGTTATGCCTGTTATCTCATCGCTCAAAATGGAGACAGCAGCAAGCAAGAGATTGCGTTTGCACAGACATATTTTGCCGTACAAACCCGTAAAGCAGAGATCATTGAGCAGAAAATCCTCGAATATGAGCGGGTACAGGCTCGCGAGAAACTCAAAGGAACAGAAAAAGAACTCTCTAAAGTGATCTATGAACAAACGGGAGGCAATGACAGTTTTGCATTGATACGAAGCAAGGGGGATCAGGCACTTTTCAATCACACGACACAACAGATGAAAGAGAGATGGGGCATTATCAATAAACCTTTAGCCGACTTCATGCCTACACTTTTACTCAAAGCAAAAGACTTTGCTACCGAGATCACGATACATAATGCCCGAGAACACCAAATGAATACAGAACGAGCTATATCTAATGAACATATCACTAACAACAAAGCTGTCCGAGAAACTCTTGTCTCACGAGGCATCGTTCCTGAAGAGCTTTCCCCTGAAGAAGATGTCAAAAAAGTCGAACGCAAACTTCGATCGGACGAGAAAAAGATCGTGAAAAAAAGTGCTTTTAGTAGCAAGAAACGGTGAGTGAAATGTTTTTTCAAGAAATTTGGATTCGTATCTTTTTGACAATATGATATAAAATAGTATATACTATAGAAAAATATATGTATATAGGAGCAGACATGCACAGCATATCACAGCTGGAAAAGCAGCAGGTTGGGTTGAGACTGCCGAAGTATCTCATCGAAGAAATCGATGCCTTTACTGAGGAGTATGCGGTCAATCGTACCGATATTATCATGGAGGCTATTAAGTCGTATATCCAACAAGAAAAAGAAAATCGCATTTATCAAAGTATCGAAAAGGGGTTTGCGCAAATTAGAGATATTCAAGAGGGTAAATTGGATGTCAATACACTTGGTACATTGGATGATCTGATCGATGAACTTGAAAATAGTTAAACTCGACCCCTTTGTCGCAGAAGTCAAGAGGCTTTATAAAAAATACAAAAGTTTGCCGAAGGATCTGCAAAGGCTTTCACACATTCTCTATGAAAATCCACGAGCCGGCATTGACCTTGGAAATAACTGTTATAAAATACGATTGGCAAACAGCTCTGTACCTACAGGAAAGAGTAGCGGTTTTCGTATCATCTACTATTATTATGACGGTGATGAAAAACTTTTTTTGGTTACGATCTACTCCAAAAAGGATATGGAGAGTATCAGTGACAAAAAGATCGCTGAACTCAAAAAAAGATATGGGTTGAAATAGGGGGACTACTCCTCCACCTTATCTGCAAACTTCTCCATCAGTTTTGCAATCTTTGGCGGGATGACGGCGTTGCAGTAGCCCTGCATGGGGTTTTGGCGGTAGTAGTCCTGATGGTAGGCTTCTGCCGGGTAGTAGTTTTTGAGCGGTTCAAGGGTGGTGACGATAGAGTCGTTGTAGCCAGCTTGTGCTCTTTGGATGGCGCGTTTGGCAGCCTCAAGCTCTTCGTCATTTTGGTAGCAGATGCAGCTTCTGTACTGTGTGCCCACATCCGCTCCCTGACGGTTGAGGGTGGTCGGGTTATGTGTGGCAAAGAAGACATCAAAGAGTGTATCCAGATCGATCACTGCATCATCATAGGTGATCTTGATCACTTCTGCATATCCGGTATTGCCGCTGCATACATCACGGTAGGTCGGATTGGGTAGGGTACCATTGGCGTAACCACTCTCTACATCACTGACACCTCTGAGCCTTTCAAATACTGCTTCGGTACACCAGAAACATCCGCCGCCTAGGATCAACTCTTTTATTGCCATTGCTTATCCTTTTTGGTGCGTGGTTACGCACCCTACAATTTACTGGTAAAATGCAACCAAAGGTACATTTGGGCTCCTCTTGATGTGCTATAATACCTCCAATAGATGAAAAAAGACTGAAATGGAGGTTGAGATGAGTATCAATGTTGTATGCCCACACTGTCTGAAGGTAAACCGTATTCCAAAGAAAGACTCCTATGCCAAAGCAAACTGCGGCAACTGTAAAAACTCACTGCTTGATGCCAAACCGGTAGAGGTCGATGCTGCGAAGTTCGGTACCTTTGTTGCCAACTCCGACATTCCCGTTGTGGTGGATTTCTGGGCACCGTGGTGCGGACCGTGCCGTATGATGGCACCTGCGTTTGAGGAGGCGGCACGTTCACTGCCGCTCAAAGCACAGTTTCTCAAGGTCAATACCGAAGCCAATCCGCAGCTTGGCGGTCAGTATGGTATTAGAAGTATTCCGACGATGGTACTCTTCAAAGGCGGAAGAGAAGTTGACCGTGTCAGCGGTGCATTGAGTGCAGATCAAATACGACAGTGGGTGTCACAGTATATCTAAACGCTGGCAGAGCTTGTTAACCCTTACCATGCTACAATAGCGGTATCTGTATAGAGAAGATATCTCTAAAACCATAGAAAGAATGGAAGACTATGAGTAAAATACTCCTGCTTGAAGATGATACCGCGTTGAATGACACCATAACGGATTTTCTTGAAGAGAACGGCTATGAGATTGTTTCTGTCTATGATGGTTACGAGGCACAGGAAAAGCTCTATGAGACCAAGTTTGATCTGCTGCTGCTTGATATCAATGTGCCCGGTATTGACGGTTTGGAACTGCTAAAAGAGAGTAGGCAGGAGGGGGTGGTCGCACCTGCGATCTACATTACATCCATGCATAGCGTTGATGACCTTGAACGAGGATTTGAAAGCGGGTGTGATGATTACATACGAAAGCCTTTCGCTCTCAAAGAACTTTTGATACGAATAGAGACGCTCTTGAAACGAGCCTTTTTTCATGAAGAGAAATCTTATATCCCCATTGATGAAAATATTGCGTATGATATTGACAATGGTGAACTGGTCATTGACGGAAAGTCTCTCTCTCTTGGCAACAAAGAGTCAAAGCTCATGCGGCTGTTTATGAAACATCAGGGAGAGGTACTCTCCCATGAGCAAATCTTCAAGCATCTCTGGGATTACGATGAAGATCCCAGTGATTCGGCACTGCGTACATACATTAAAAATCTCAGAAAGCTGGTAGGGAAGGAAAAAATTGTCAGTATTAAAAAACAGGGCTACAAATTCATTACTCAAAAGTGAAAAAAAATCCCTATACCGCTTTTTGGGTTTTTATGTGGGAATGGTGCTGTTCGGTATCGCTGTGCTTTCGGTTTACTATTATGAAAGCCAGAAGCAGATCATGCTCTCCAATCAACGAGCAGAAATGAGTAAATATGCCTATATCCAGACAAAACGCTTGAAAGTACTGCACCATTTTTTTCCTGAACACCGCAAATATCCTCGTGATTCTCGTTTTACCTCTGCAATATATGATATTGACAAACAGAAGATATTTTCCTTGAACAAGGTTGACGATGCTGCATTTGACCGTGAAATCTATCTGACTGGTAACGGTTATATCCATTTTGTCAAGAGTTTGGATACGTTTTATCTTGGGGCGCGCTATCTGGTCATTGAGTTGAAAGATGACGGGAAATGGCTTCACAAGATATGGCATGACATTATAATGTATGGCGGATTGGCATTTTTGCTATTCATGGTATTTGGGCTCTACTTGGCAAAACGCTTTTTGAAACCGATGCGTGATGCGATTTTACTGCTTGACCGGTTTATCAAAGACACAACCCACGAACTCAATACCCCGCTCTCTGCAATTCTTGCAAATATAGAAATGATGGATCGCAGTGTTATGGTCGAGAAGAACAAAAAGAAACTTGAACGTATTGACATTGCTGCCAAGACAGTTTCTGTACTCTACCGTGACCTCACCTATCTGACACTGGAGCAGGAGAGGGCAAATGAAGATGAAATGCTCGATTTACGTTCCATTATTGAAGACAGGGTAAAATATTTTGAAGTCATGGCACACGCGAAAAAGATAACGTTCCATCTTTTACTGGAACATGCAGAGCTCTATATGGACAGACGCAAATGTATCCGTGTCATTGACAATCTGCTTTCCAATGCCATCAAGTACAACAGGCGCAACGGGACAATAGAAATCGTACTGCAACCGCACAGGTTGACGGTCAAAGACAGCGGTATTGGCATAGCTGAAGAGCAGATCCCGTTTATCTTTGACCGGTATATGCGTTTTAATGAGAGTGAAGGCGGTTTTGGCATCGGATTGAGTATTGTCAAAAAAATTCTGGATGAGTACCATATGTCTATTGAGGCTGTTTCTTCACTGGGGGAAGGTACGACCATGGTGATCCAATGGAGGTAAATATGGTAAAACGGCTGCTTCTTGGCATGTGTGTGGCAACTATAGTTGCAGGTGCACAGACAGACATCTATACGCGCAGGTGTGTGCCTTGTCATCAAAATCTTCCTACATCGCTTGGAGAGATGTTTAAAAACTATCTATTGATGTACAGCAGTGAAAAATTCGTCAAGATGGGATTGAAAAACTACCTAAAAAATCCGTCACGTCCACTTTCAGTGATGTCTGAACTTTTTCTGGATACCTACGGCATAAAACGTCCAACCCATCTCAATGATGATGATCTCGACAGGGCAATCGATATTTATTGGGAAAAGTTTAAGGTTTTTGATAAGTTGGAGTAGTTATAATATTTCTGCATCACATGGTTTGTGATAATTATTGTTTATAACAAATTTTGGGAAGGAAGTCATGAAAATGAAAAAACTGCTGGTAATTCTGTCTCTTGCAATGTTCTCTACAGCTACGCTGCAGGCATCGCATGCTTCAGATTTGAAAAAAGGACAGCGGATCTTCAAAAAGAAGTTTCGTAAAAAATGTGGTTTCTCCGGTGTACGTTTTGCAAGGAAACATACACAGATGGAATGGGAAGATATCTGGGATGACGGAAGGTTCCAGCAGGAGGCAAAAAAGATCTGTCCAAGGCTGAAACTCAAAAGAATTAAACACAGATGGTGGCCGTACGTTTACAAGTTCAGCCATGAGTATGCAAAAGACAGCGCACACGTTCCACACTGCTAAAGAGGTGTGAACCGATACGGCAATGTAACTTCCTGAAGCAGTTTGGAACAAGCTGCTTCTTTCTTCGCAAAAACATCCACAATCTTTTCACAATTGCATGTTAAGATACTGATGTTTAACCTGATACAGATTGATTGATCTTGTGTTGGGTTTCAATACAACAAAAGGACAAATAATGGCAAAAGTGCTTAAAGCTGCAGCAGCGGTTTTGACAGGTGTTGCACTCCTTTCAACTGTCGCAACGGCTGATGTTAAAAAGGGGAAAAGAGTCTACATGAAAAAGCTCAAAGCTCCTTGCGGATTCAACGGTGCGAAGTTTGCGATCAAACACACTCAGGATGAGTGGGAAAAGATCAAGGGTGCCGGAAAGATGAAAGAGGAGATTGTCAAGATCTGCCCCCATGCAAAAAAAGTGGTTTCCAAGCTGAGAGACAAGTATGTCAATGATGTATATGATTTTGCATACGAATATGCATCAGACTCTGGGAATGTACCATCCTGTTAAATGATGCAGATTGGTCTAAATGAGAAGGTGAGATAGTTTCTATCTTAAATTAAATTATAAATGTTATAATTTTGCGCAAATTCAAAACAAAGGATATACAATGAAAAAAATGGCAATCGCAATGTTGTTCGCAGGTTCTACACTTCTTATGGCTGACGGTGCAGCTATCTTCACTAAGTGTGCAGCATGTCATGGACAAAAAGCTGAAAAAGCAGCACTTGGTAAATCTGCAGTGATCCAAGGTATGGATGAAGCAAAACTTGAAGAACTGATCAAAGGTTACAAAGCAGGTACACTGAACCAGCACGGCATGGGTGCATTGATGCACGGTCAGGTTAAAGACCTTAGCGATGATGATATCAAAGCTGTAGCAACATACATCTCAGGTCTTAAGTAAGACCTTTTCAAAAGCCCTCGGGCTTTTGAACCTCTCTTGACAAATCTTTCATTAAATCCTAAAATTTCTAATTTCTAATTTCTAATTCCCACCACTGCACTTCCCAGCCTGACATTTCATTGTACTATTCTTCTCTTTTAAAGGTGCCTTTTTTTCAACACTGATACTACTTGAAAAAGTTGCATTCCTTTTCTCTGTTGGCGTAATGGTCAATCTACCGGTGTCTGGGTCTCGGACACAGTTGTATAGCGCTTTGGTCGACTTAGCTTTAAGCACACAGTCTCTGCGCGGATCTTTTTTGTCCATCTGGTTGAGGATATTGAGCTTTTTCTTGACAAGTACAGCAGAGCCGTCAACCATGGAAGAGCCGCATTTTCCCGCCCCGCACTTCATACCGCCTTCGGTGAGGGACTTTTCTTTTTCTTTGTCAGAGCAGCCGGTCATGATCGTCAGGGTACTGACGATCATTAGAGTGAAGAGTGAAGAGTGAAGAGTGAAGAGTTTCGGTATGCATTTCTTACGAAATGCTTTTGTTTTATTGGATAGATTCATTTCTCTTTTCCTTTTTAACTTTTAATTTTCTACGTTCGTACATCATATAGAAAATTGGGATCAAAAGCAAGCTGAGTACTGCGGAGCTGAGTACACCGCCGATCATCGGGGCGGCGATACGTTGCATCACTTCTGAGCCTACGCCATGGGTGTACATGATGGGCAGCAGTCCAGCGAGGATGGCAAAGACGGTCATCAGTTTTGGGCGTACACGCTGTACGGCACCTTCGTAGATGGCGTCATTGAGCGCTTTTTCATCAAACTTGCTTCCAAGCTTCAGCTGTGCCTCTTCCACGCTCTCTTGCAGATAAACGATCATTACGATGGCAGTTTCAGCCGCTACGCCAAGCAGGGCGAGGAAACCGACGATGATAGCGATGCTCATATTGAACCCGAGTATATCGACATAGAAGAAACCTCCCAGCAGGGCAAATGGAAGGGTAAAGAAGACAATAAGGGTCGGGATCATCTCTTTTAGAGCAAAGTAGATGAGCACCAGAATGACAAGCAGTACGGTCGGGATGATCCACTTGATCTTCTTCATGGCAGAGGCAAGGTATTCCGACTGTCCTGCCCATTCAATGTAGTAGCCGTCAGGCAGTTTGAGGTGTTTGAGTGCTTCGAGTGCCTTCTCTTTGTAGGTGACGACACTCATGCCAAGCTGTGGTGTGATGTAGATGAAGGTGACCGGTGTTGCCATCTCGCTTTTGATGACCGATGCCCCTTGATGATAAGCCACTTTGGCAAAGGTAGACAGCGGTACAAAGCCAAGCGGTGTTTTGATCTGGATGTTGCGTATCTCATCGAGATTGCGACGCTCATCCTCTTCAAAACGCAGGGCGATAGGGTAGCGCTCCAGTCCTTTGTACATAGTAGTGATCTTCTTTCCGCCAATGGCAGCGGAGGTGTAGTCAAGGATGACCGATTTGCTGATACCGTAGCGTTTGAGTGCTTCGGTGTCGATATCGATATCTATGAAGTATCCTGCGCTTGCCTGATCGGAGATGACCGACTGGGTACTTTTGAGGTTTCGCAGGGTTTTTTCTATCTGCTGTGCAACCTTTTGCAACCCTTTGGCATCTTTGCCGTAGAGCTTGATGCCAAGTGGTGTTCTAATGCCTGAGAGAAGCATATCGATACGTCCTCTGATCGGGTAGGTCCATGAGTTGACCAGCCCCGGTACCTGCAGTGCCTTGTCCATTTGGGTCATCAGTTTCTGGGTGGTCATACCCGGACGCCACTGATCTTTTGGCTTGAAAGTGATGATGGTTTCAAGCATCCCAAGCGGGGCAGGGTCGGTTGCTGTATTGGCGCGTCCCCCTTTGCCAAAGACCGTGGCAACCTCAGGAAAGCTTTTGATGATCTTGTCGGTCTTTTGTGTCAAGGCTTTGGTCTGGTCAATGGAGATACCGTACGGAGTTACGGGCATATACATCACAGTTTGCTCATCGAGCATTGGCATGAACTCCCAGTTGAGTTTTTGGTAGAGAGGAACAGCAAGCAGCAGCAGTGCCACGGCTGCGGTAATCACAAGATACTTCAGCTTCAGTCCGTACACCAAAATGGGGTGATAGAGCCAGATGAAAAAACGGTTGAGCGGGTTTTTGGACTCGGGTCTGATCTTCCCTTTGATGAAGTAGATCATCAGCACCGGTACAAGCGTAACCGCAAGCAGAGCACCCGCAGTCATGGCAAAGGTTTTGGTAAATGCCAATGGGGTAAAGAGGAGCCCTTCCTGTCCCGAGAGTGCAAAGATAGGCAAAAATGAGACCACTACCAGTGCCAATGCAAAAAAGATGGGACGTCCAACCACCTGTGACGCAGAGACAATGGCGGCAATGCGCTCTTTGTTGGTCAAATCACGTCCCAGAGCACCTTCGGCTTTGTGGATCGCCTTGTGGGCATTCTCAATCATGACAATGGAGGCATCGACCATCGCACCGATAGCGATGGCAATACCGCCAAGACTCATGATGTTGCTGCCGATACCAAAGAGTTTCATGAGCAAAAATGTCAGACCAATGGTCAGCGGCAGGACAAGCAGGACAATGAGTGATGAACGCAGATGCATCAGAAAGAGCCCAATGATTACCACAACGATGATACTCTCCTCAATAAGTGTATGTTTGAGTGTATCGACAGCTTTTGAAATGAGGTCTGAACGGTCATAGGTGGTCACAACATCGACCCCGTCAACTTTGAGTTCTTTCATCTTTTCTTTGACACGCTGAAGGGCACTGTAGACATCTTCACCATAACGAAGCATCACAATGCCGCCTACAACTTCTCCTTCACCGTTTAGGTCTGCCATACCGCGTCTGGCAGCAGGTACCTTCTCGACACGCCCAATGTCGCCAAGTGTCAGCGGTACACCCCCTTTGGTGGTGATGACAAGGTTGCGTATCTCGTTGAGATCTTTAACATACCCTTTTGCCTGTACTATCCATTCGTATCCGTTCTGGATGACGATGCGCCCTCCGGTATCGTTGTTGTTGTTTTTGAGGGTACGTGCGACATCTTGTATGGAGAGGTTGTACTGTACCAGTGCATCATTGTTGACCGTGACTTGAAAGGTAGGTATGAAACCACCGATCGTTGCTACTTCCGAAACGCCGTCAACGCCCATCAACGCATATTTGTAGTAGTAGTCCTGAAGGGTACGAAGTTCCTCGAGCGTCTTTGTCTTGGAGGTGAGCGCATACTCGTATGCCCAGCCGACACCGGAGGCATCAGGACCGAGTGTAACCTCCATCCCGTCAGGAAGCTGGCTCTGGACAGATGCAAGTTGTTCAAGCACACGTGAACGTGCCCAGTAGAGGTCGGTACCCTCTTTGAAGATGATGTAGATGAGCGCATTCTCATAGGTAGAGAAACCACGTACCGTTTCGATGTTCGAGATGGCAAGAAACTGCGATACAAGCGGGTAGGTTCCCTGATCTTCAATGATCTGTGGACTTTGCCCCTTCCATGTTACCTGTACGATCACCTGTGGGGGTGAGAGGTCAGGCAGGGCATCAAGTGGTGTATGCTTCATTGACCAGACAGAACCCAGTACAATAAAGAGTGCTGCCATAAGTACCAGAAACCGGTTTTTGACGCTAAAGGCGATGAGTTTTTCAATCATAATTATCCTTTTTGGAATCGGCGGCTTTAGCCCCGCATAAGCTATTTAGACTGTAATCAGAGTACGAAGCTAAAGCTTTAGGTTCCATATTTCTTGTTTCAATAGATGCTGTTGATCTGGGCATCTGAGTCCATCATAAAGAGTGCATTGTTCACAACTTCTTCTCCCTCATACAGCCCTTTTTTGACAATAAAATATTGGCTATCAAGCGGCTCTACCTCTATGCGTACAGGTTCGTATTCGCCTTTGAAGTCGGTAGCGAGGAAGGCATACCACATACCCTCTTTCCGAATCGCTGCCGTGCGTGGAATGACCAGTCTCGTTTGTGCTTTGGAAGAGGCATATACAGTGGCGTACATACCCGGTTTGATGCGTTCGTCAGGGTTGCTGACGACAAGCCGAAGGGTGGCTGTTGCCTCTTTGGGGTCAAGCTTTGGATACAGTAATGACTTACGTGCTTCAAAGTTGCCGCTGATACCTTTGACTTTAAGGGTAAAGCGGTCAAGTTTATCGAGTTTTGCCAAATCCTGCTGGAAGAGTTTTGCCTCCATCCATACCTCATCGATATTGACGATCTCAAAAAGGGTGTCCCCTTTTTTAAAACTGGAACCACTGTTGAGGCGTTTGTTGAATATCCAGCCGGAGACCGGTGCGTAGATAGTAGTATAGGCATCGGCATGACGCTCTTTTTCAATCTGGGCGATCTCTTTTGGGCTGACATTGAGCAGCACAAGTTTCTCTTTTGCGCCACGCAGCATGCCCGGTGCCGAATGCTGAGCATTATAGCCAATAGCATTGAGGTAGTCCTGTTTTGCTTTATAGACTTCCGGTGAGTAGACTTTTGCAAGCGCATCACCTTTATTGACTTTGATGAAGCGTTTGTCGGCGTAGAGTGTTTCTACAAATCCGCCAAACCATGCACTGACATCGACACGCCGTTGATCTTCTGCGACAATGTAGCCGTAGTTGACCTGCGCTTTGGCAGCCTTCATTTGTTTGACCTTGACCGTACGTACATTGAAAAGCTGTTCTATCACAGGTCTGTGCCCTTTATGAGTCTTTTTTTCTGTTGAGACTGTTCGTGCTGCAACCGCTTTTTCTGTTGGTTGCTTAGTGGTATCTGTTTGAGGCTTTGAAGTAGCTGTTTGTGATGCTTTTGGAAGCGGTTTTGCTGTAACGGCTTTCCCGCTGGTACATTTGCCTGTTTCACATTTCATTGCACCTTGCGCGGTCAGTGTCAGCAGTATAAACAGAGAGGTGATCATGTGTTTCATTTCGTTTCTCCAATGAGTGATGTCAGTGTTGCAAGCCGTCTAAGGTATTCTGCCTGTGCAACGGTTCTCTCTTCGACCAGATCAAGTTTCTGTTCCAGAAGACTGGTATAGGTAAAGAGATCTTCCCCGTTTTGGATAGAAGCTTCATTCAGCTTGAACATATGTGCAAGTTTGGGGAGACTGTCATGCTCTATGATGGTGTAGATATGATATGCCTCTTCCATTTTTGCATAGGCGGTACGTATTTGGCTTTCAAGCATGGCACGGTAGTCTATGGCGGCACTTTTTGCTGCCAGTGCCTCTTTTTGGGCAGCTTCACTCTCCAAGGTCTCGGAGCCATAGACCGGGAGTGCAAATCCTACAGCGATGCTGCCATAGTCAGGGTACGCTTTTCTGTTAAAGTAACCGACCTGAACAAAGGGATCGGGCATTTTATCAAGCTCTTTGAGTGCATGGTTGGCTTCTGCAACCCCTGTTTGTGTCAGTGCTTTTTGGTATGCAGGGGTTTGTTCGAGTTTTGAGAGATAGTACGCTAACGGCTTTGGCGGTCTTATGTGCAGTGAGCCATTGAGCGATAGATGTTTTTTCTGCACAAGGTAGGCAAGTTTCGCCTGCTGGCTTTTCAGTACGGCTTTATAGCGCTCCGCTCTGATATGCAGACGTGAGAGCATGAGCTTGGCTGCCATGCTGCTGGATTGGTTTTTTGCATCGGTTGCTATGTAGGCATTGTAAAGATCGATATTTTGCTGAGTCAGTTTTTCATAGTCATTAACGATCTTAAGACGCTTTTTGATCTCCAAAACGGTGTAAGCGGTTTTTTTGATCTCTTCTGCCAGTCTGACCTTTGCCATGTCGTAGGAGTTCATGAGAAGATGTTTTTGCTCGCGTGTCAGCAGCTCTTTTGCCGATGTTTTGCCAAACCATGGAAATCGCTGTTTGAAGCTAATTGCCTGAAACTGCATGGGTTCAAGTGTACGGTCGGTCGGATGGTCAAACTGAATATCGTTGATGTTCAGTACCAGTTCAGGGTCATTCCAGTTGCCGCTTCTGGCGATTCGATCATCCATGGCAGAGAGTCTGTGCTGAATGGACTGCAAAGAGGGGTGTGTTTTGAGTGCATGCGTGATGAGTTGGTCAATATTTTCTGCTTGCAGCAGACTCACCGCAATGATAGTAAGAAGAACGGTTCTCATAGATATGTCCCTTTCTTGGATATATCTATGATTTTACCGTATTTGTGTGCATAGAGTGTGCATCTTTGCTAAAATATACGTGAGATATCAGAACCAAAAACGTATACCGACAAGCAGTGACGTTTCATCCACCGGATTATAGGTTTTGGCAGTGCCAAAATTCTTTTCCCATGTAACACCGATGTAGGGTGCAAATTCTCTGACAAACTCATACCGGAGTCTCAACCCCACATCGATGGAGGAGAGACCGGAACCGGTACGCATCTGGGGGTCATCTTTGGTGTAAAAATCTGCTTCGAATGAGGGAGTCAAAATGAGCTTTTGTGTGATGAGTGCTTCATACTCGGCATCGAGCCTGAGTCCTACATTGCCGTCACTGTTGACCAGAACTGCTGCCCGTGTTTCGAAAAAGTAGGGTGCCAGTCCGGCAATGGCAACCTCTCCCCATGTCTGGGAGGCATCGGCATTCTTGTCATAGGCGATACCCGCCTGAATGTCCCAAAACGGTGCAATGGCATGAGAGTAGACAATGTCGTTCTGGCTGGCTTCCAGACCATCGGATGTTGCTGCACCTTCAGAGTAGAGGTAGAGTTTCTCCAGATCGTATCCGATGTAGAAGCTCCCCTCCCACTCACGGCTCTTTTCACTGTTGTCAAGCAGTTCAAATTTGTCCATGATGAGCATGGTACGAAGAGGATCGTCGGCACCTGATGCATGCAGTGTTGTACTGAGTGCCGCAAGCAGCAGCACGCCTTTTGCTGTAGTAGATGGTTTCATTGTATTTTCTCCTTAGCTCACGATGACTTTTCTGAACATGCCTGCCATATGGTAAAGCAGGTGGCAGTGGTATGCCCATCCCCCTTTTGCATCGACGGTGACACGGTAGCTTATCTTGGCACCGGGCTGGACGATAACAGTATGTTTTCGAACAAGGTGGGCATCATCTCCGGTTTCAAGGTCACTCCACATACCGTGCAGATGCATAGGATGGTTCATCATTGTGTCATTGATAAATGTGATACGCAGCCGTTCGCCGTAATGAAACTGCAGCGGTTTGGCATCGGCGTATTTGATGCCGTTGATCGACCACATATAGCGCTCCATATTGCCGGTTAGATGCAGGACGATCTCTCTGTCCGGTTTTTTGGCATGACGTGTAGAGTAGCGGTTTTTCAAATCGGCGTAGGTAAGTACGCGTCTTCCGTTGTTCCGCAATCCTACTCCCGGATCATCAAGACGGTATTTGGGTGACATTGCCTTCATGGTACTCTGCGGACCGGTTGCCATTGGTAGGGGTGTTATGGGGTACTTTTGTGCCTCCATTGCTTTCCACTTGTAGGGTTTCATGGGCATCTTCATCCCCTTGTGTGGCTGCATGTTTGCCATATCCATACCCATATCCTCCATTGTCAGAGGTTGTGGCTTGTCCATCTTTGGAGCACTTGCAAGCATGGTTTCCGAAGGGGTTAAAGAACCAAGTGCATAGCCGCTGCGCTCCATGCTTTGGGCAAATATGGCATATGCTTTTTCCTCTTTTGGTTCTACGATAACATCGTACGTCTCAGCCACACCAATGCGGAACTCATCAACATCTACAGGTTTGATATGATTACCGTCAGCTGCTACTACAGTCATTTTCAGCCCTGGGATGCGTACATCAAAAAAGCTCATTGCAGCACCGTTGATGAAACGCAGACGTATCTTTTCGCCTTTTTTGAAAAGCGCTTTGAATTGTGTTGCAGGATTGTTGCCGTTCATCAGGTAGGTGTAGGTATATTCTGTTACATCGCTGAGATCCCGGTCGCTCATACGCATACGGTTCCACATTTTACGCTGTTCGAAGGCATTGCCAAATCCTTTTTTCTTGACCTCACTGAAAAAGTCTCCTATGGTACGCTGGTTGAAGTTGTAGTAGTCACTCTGTAGTTTGAGTTTTCGGTAAATGCTTTCGGGTTTTTCATCACTCCAGTCAGAGAGCAACACCACATAGTCTCTGTCATAAGCAAACGGCTCTTTGCGTTTTGGTTTGATGACAATTGCCCCGTACATACCGGTCTGCTCTTGAAACTCTGAGTGGCTGTGATACCAGAAAGTACCATGCTGGTTGACCTTGAAACGGTAGGTAAAGGTCTCTCCGGGTGCAATGCCTTTGTAGCTGATACCGGGTACACCATCCATTTGGTATGGCAGGACAATACCGTGCCAATGGATGGAAGAGTACTTTTTAAGATGGTTTGTCACATGAAGTGTAACTGTTTCTCCTTCCTCCCAGACAAGTGTCGGACCGGGTATCTGTCCGTTTATCGCTGTTGCTATAGCGTTATTTCCTGTCAGATTGACCGGGGTGTAGTCTATATCGAGGAAAAACTCTCTGCCTGTGAGTACAGTACGTTGATCTGCTCTTTTGGCTTGCTTTTCTGTCGCGTTGAGATCAAAGGGAAGGGCAGCTGCAACGGAGACGGCAGCACTACCTTTGACAAATGTTCTTCTTTTCATGATGCTTCCTTAGCTGTTCTCTTTGAGAAGGCGGGATTTCTCCTCATATTCTTCTTTGCTGATGCCACCGCTTGCAAAACGTTTGTCCAGTATCTCCTGTGCATCGCTTTTGCTTGACTTCGCTGTATCTTTTCTCTTGATAAGGTAGAAGATAATGCCAATAATCAATAGTGGCACAAGCCATCCAAAATCCATGCCCCATCCGTGTCCAAAACCATACATATTGTTATCCTTTCATGCTGTTGTTGTCTATTTGATGCATCAATCCCAACTGTGCATCACTGCTTTGAGGTTTAAAAAGAGTATGCTCATAAATGCTTTGAAGTCCTCATTGACATTCACTGCACTCATGATCTCTTCAAAACCGATAGTGGAAAGTTTTGTTTTACCCTCCTCTTCATAGACAGAGATACGGCACGGAAGATAGACCGATATTGCCGCTATCTGTGAGAGTGCCTGCTGTGCCCCGGGAGGATTGCACAGTTCAAAGACGCTGATCTCCTTCTCTATGGGGAATCCTTTGTCATGGAGAATTTTTTTGAATTCATAGACATTTAGAAGACCAAATCCATGCTCTTTTGCATGAGCTTCCATCTCGGCCTTTACTGTTGCTACGGGTGTGTCTGTCTCTACTGTATAGATCATCTGTAATCCTTTTTTTCGTTATATTCGTTATACATGTATTGTAGTCACATTATGTGCATAGAATGTGCATGCATTTAAAAAGAATATTGTGTACGTAGAGTGTAAATGAGGGAAAGAAAGATGCAGAGGGTATGGTGGGGAAGAGGCTATTTGCCTCCACATTTTCCCATACCGCATTTCATGGTAGCTGCTTTGGGCTTTTTCTCCATCCCGCCGCATTTGCCCGATGCACACTTCATGGCACCTTTGTTCATACCTTTTGCATTGCACATCATGTTCATCGCTTTTGCATCCCAGGTTTCGTCAAAGTTGTCGTAGACCCAGTTTGCTACGGTGTTGACATCTTCGGCTGACATTGATTTACCGATGGCTGGCATGGTACCGAACCGTTTGAGTGCCATAGGCATACAGTGTGCTTTGTTAGCATTCGGATTGACAATGTAGTCTTTGATGAACGCTACGACTTTTGTTTTGTCATTTTTGAAGTCATATTTGAGTTTAGCACTCACTTTGCTCATAGGCGGTGCTTTCATGGTTTTCATCATTTTCTGTTTCATCGCCATACGCTCGGACATACTCATCTTCATCATCTTTTTTTTGTCCATCATCGGTTTGAGCATATGACAGGCTTTACAGTTTGCTTCATAGACGGCAGTACCGCTGTTGACTGCATTGAGTGTCAGAGTTGAAAAGAGCAGAGCTCCTGCAATTAGTACCGTTTTTTTCATGGTTGTTATCCTTTTTATTTTTATGATAGATCAGTATAGCATAAGTGTGTGTATGGAATGTGCATGCCATCATAAACAATGTGCACATTCTATGCACATTATGCAGATATAATCGATGCGTTAGCACAGATGGCGATGAACACGAGGGGTGTTTTGATATTTATGACTACAACATCAAGGAGAGAATACAATGGTAATACCATTTATGAAAATTGCGGCAGTGTCGGTACTTACAGGCATGATTTTAACTGGATGCGGAGGCGGATCAGACAACGGTATGGGAGCTGGATCTGGGTATGGACAGCAGCAAGGTGCTGGACAAGGGGAGGGCAGTGGTTCCAATATCGGCTACCTTAGAACTAACCATGCCAACTACTCTGAGCATGGAAGTGCAGTTACACCTGCACCGGTAAAAGATGCAGGAACACTTAGTTTGACATGGATCATAGACGGGAAAACGGAAACCGATGCCCAGATGCTTGCAGACCATATTGCCTTTATGGATGGTAAATTGAAGGAGGGTGAGAACCCAAGGGCGTTTGATAAACTCTTTTTGATGGAAGCTTATATGAAGTACAACAAGTACTACACCACTTCTGTAGAGCGTGCCGGAACAACTGTTGTAGTAACTAAAAATGCTACCAATGCCTGTGCCTATAAGGTGATTTCTGCGCATAGTGATGCGGTCAGCGGTGACTTCTTCGCACGTGGCGACATTACCAAGGATTATTCTTCTATCGCAGAAGCAATTCTTGCCGATACAGCCTGTGATGCAATGCGATCGGATATTGAAACCTATATTGCTCAGCGACAGCGTGGTATGTAACGGTTTTATCTATATCTGCCTGCTTTGCCGGGCAGATACTTCTTCTTTGTTCTGCATATATTACTATTAGTCTTGTTAATGATTTTTGGCTATGATACCGCACATGTTCAAACCGGAATGATCTGACGAAAAGATTGTCAGCACTAAGGATTGTACTAAGATACGAAACAGAGGAACGGGTCAATATGGATTTTACTTCACTGGAAACCTGGGGCTACTTGGCAGTAGCCTTTTTTTCGTTTGGCGGATCGTTTTTTATTGTCGCAGCAGCAGGAGTATTCTCCTATTTTGGACATATGAACCTTGCCATTGCACTGGTTGTTGCCGCACTGGCGAATTTTATGGGAGACAATTTTCTTTTCTATCTGGGGAAATATCAGAAGAAAGAGGTGATGCCCTATTTTCGAAAACACAAACGCAAGTTGGCGCTGGCAACACTGATCATGCGCAAATACGGCGTATTGGCGATCTTCATTCAGAAGTTTATCTATGGTGTAAAGACCCTGGTTCCCATCTCTATGGCACTTTCAAAATATGATTTTAAAAAGTTCATTTTCTTTAACTTCTTTGCATCGATCGTTTTCGTATCTGTCATAGGGTTGAGCGCCTATTTCGCAAGTGAACCGATCATTGCTATGTTTGAAGGATTAAAACATCGCCCGTGGCTGGCACCGCTTTTTGCCGTTGTGGTGCTTGGCGGACTATGGTATGCAATGACACATTTTACGAAGAAGAAATGATAAGGTTTAAGGTTTAAGGTTTAAGGTTTAAGGTTTAAGGTTTAAGGTTTAAGGTTTAAGGTTTAAGGTTTAAGGTTTAAGGTTTAAGGTTTAAGGTTTAAGGTTTAAGGTTTAAGGTTTAAGGTTT
>JALWTA010000010.1 GCA_027082955.1 Sulfurovum sp.
CTCCTTGGCAGAAGTCTCACCCAACGGGTGATAGCGGTCAGGTGAGACCTCTGTCGGCTTTTCCCCTATTTTACGGCATCTTCTCTTATTCTTTCAATGGTTTGTATTTTCTATTTCGAGATTTGGGAAATATTTTGTAGGAAGTCATCAACAATAAAGCAGGAGTAAGTCGTTTTTAGGATATTTCGATAAAATTGTAGAAACTTAAAAAAGGTCAGAACAGATATGAAAGTAGCGATCGTGAAATTATCGGCAATGGGTGATATTATCCATGCCATGGCGACGCTGCAATATATTAAAGCATACGATGAAACAATCAGGGTAGACTGGATCGTAGAAAGAGGATTTGCAGGGGTGCTTGAGCACCACCCAGATATTGAAAATATATTGACACTTGACCTAAAGGGTGTGAAAAAAGGGGAGTGCTCTCTTGGCTCTCAAATTGCAACTGTACGTAATTACGCAGAGAATGGCTATGATCTTGTGATTGATGCTCAGGGGCTGCTGAAATCAGCAGTAGTAGCAAAAATGCTTGGACACAGTGTTGGCTTCAACAGCCGATCGATACGGGAAAGTGCAGCGGCATGGCTGTATTCACAATCTTTTGCGGTTCCATACGGTATGAATGTGATTGAACGTAATGTCAGGCTGATTCAGCAGGCATTGGGGATGCCCCAAACGATGTTATCGTTTGAAGAACGACGGCCTTATTTGTTTTATGCGGAAGATGATCGTGCAGAGATCATGCCTTTGCTTGATGGAGAGCGTAAGAATATTGTACATATTCTTGGATCAAGCTGGGAGAGCAAGATCTATCCGGCAGAACATTTTGCAGAGATTATCAGTACTCTAGCGGGAAACCATCTTCTTGTATGGGGCAGTGAAGAGGAGAAGGTCAGGGCAGAATTTATTAGTAAATATACGGATGCACGTGTGGTACCGAAATTGACACTGAACGGGCTTAAGGCTTTGGTGGATGCTGCGGATTTAGTGATTGGCGGAGATAGCGGACCGACACATATGGCATGGGCGCTGAAACGTCCAAGCATTACAATCTTCGGACCGACACCAAGACGGCGCAATTTACAGGAGACACCGATTAATCTTGCCATAGATTGTGGAAAGACAATTGACCCGAGAAAACTGAATCGCCAAGATCACTGCATCCGAAATATAGCCCCTGAGCGCATTACTGCTTTGGCGAGGGAGTTGATTAGATGATGGACAGCCTGTATGTAATCCTTTTTCGTGGATTTCGTTTTATGGTAAGACATATGCCCAGCCGTATAACCAGCGGTATGGTAAAGATGCTTGCAAGGCTGTTGTATCTGACTGACCGCAGACACAGGAAGATTGCTATGGTCAACCTGAATCTTGCTTATGGAGATACATTGGGTGCAACAGAGAAACGCGACATTGTAATGGGTGTGTATGAAAATCTGCTTTTTTCTCTAGTTGATTTTGTCAAGAACCAGGGGATAGACAGAGAGGCTTTGCTGGAGAAAGTGACATTTCAAAACAGTGAAGTGCTCTCTAATGCATTGCAGCAAGGGAAAAAAGTTATTTTAATCACCGGACACTACGGCAACTGGGAGCTGGTGGCACTCTCCATTGCGGCGGCATTTGGGAAGATGACCATTATTGGCAGAAGTCTGGATGCCCCCAGTATGGATGCAATACTCAGGCAGAACAGAGAGCAGTTCGATATTGAACTTGTAGATAAACAGGGTGCGATGAGGTCAATGATACAGGCACTCAAGGCAGACAGAATGGTAGGACTGCTGGTCGATCAGAATACCGCTGAAAATGAAGGCATTCTGATTGATTTTTTTGGTAAGCCTGCTAGACATACGCCATCAGCAGCTATTTTAAGCCGACGTTTTGATGCCCTTATTATACCGGTATTTATTTCAACAGAGGATCATCGTCATTATGAAGTCACCTTTTATGACCCTATTCAAACAGAAAAGACAGATGATAACGAAAAGGATATTTTGGATTCAGTGCAGAAACAGGCCGATATTACTGAAAAGGTGATCAGAAAACATCCAGAGGCATGGTTCTGGCTGCATCAACGATGGAAAAACCAGTTTGAGGAGATGTACCGTGTCTAAGGGATATGAGTATAGACATAGATCTGTAGATGCGGCAGGATCATGGCTGATCGCAGCATTTGGTTTTACGCTCCCTATCAGTGTCGCAGCCAACAATGCTGTTGCGATCTTGTTGTTACTGTTATGGTTGTATAAGCGGGAATTTTCCCAAACATGGGCATTGGTTAAGAATGCCAAAGTCGTATTGGCAGTTATGCTGTTTTTGGGGCTGCATGTCGTGGGGCTGTTATGGACAGAGGATATGGCATGGGGCATGCATATGCTTAGGAAGCAGTGGATACTGCTGCTGCTTCCGATTATGATGTATATGATGGTGCCGGAACATAGAAAATATTATATTTCCGCTTTTTTACTGGCAATGACACTATCAGAACTACTCTCCTATTTGGTATGGCTGCAAGTGATCCCTCCTTTTCTTCATGCGACAGTTTCTGATCCGACTCCGTTTATGCACCATGTCTCCTATAACCCTTTATTGGCATTTGCCATATATCTTGTAGGATACTATGTACTGTTTGATACCTCTGTCACTAAGATGCAGAAGATATTTTTCGTTCTCTTTTTCGTGACAATGAGTATCAATATGTTTATTACCGGAGGAAGAGCAGGGCAGGTCGGGTACGTAACGGTATTGGCGATATTGATATACCAGTATTGCAAAGGGAATACGCTAAAAGCGTTTCTTGTTTTCTCTGTTATGGTTGGGAGTATCGTCGCTGCTGCATATTTGGGCAGTTCGATTTTTCAAAAGAGGGTCAATATGGCAGTATCTGAGATCCGTACATATGACGGCGATCAGAATACCAGTGTTGGTCTCAGGATGAACTTTGCTGTCAATACATTGAAGATGATCCGTGAACATCCTTTGCTTGGGGTAGGCACTGGGGATTTTTGCAAAGAGTATGCCAAGATCAATCATCGGTGTACACCTAATGTACGCTCAACAGTACAGCCGCACAACATGTATCTGCTTGAAATGGGAATGTTCGGTATTGTCGGTTTGGCAAGTCTGCTCTTTATATTGTTGAGCCAAATCGTTGTCGCCCGAAAACAACGTGACCCTATGTTGGCTAAAATAGGCATTGCATTGCCTCTGCTCTATGGTGTAATCATGCTGAGCGATTCCTATCTGCTCGGACATATTACTACAGCACTTTTTGTCTATTTTAGTGCACTCCTGTACAGACCGGCGGAGAGAGATGTATAAAAAAATATTGGTGATTATTCAGCGTTCCAATGGGGATGTCCTCTTGAGTGCGCCTTTGGTGGAAGCACTGCATGATGCCTATCCAGGATGTACAATAGATCTGCTTGTCAATGCCGATACAATTGGTGTTGCCAGACTGTTACCACATATTAGACATATTCGCACCTATGACTACACATGGAAAAAGAAAGGGTTTAGAGAACGAGCGGTGCAGGAGTTGGGATTGATACGTACAATTTGGCGGAAATATGATTTGAGTATCAGTCTTACAGCCAGTGACCGCAGTGTTATGTATGCAATATTATCAGGAGGTACGACAGTATGTGCTACGGAGAAGAAAGCCAGCAAGGCATGGTGGAAGCAGAGATTCGCAAACCATACCTATCTATTTGATGAGCAGAAGCATATATTGATGAACAATACCGAGCCGCTGGCGCTGCTTGATGTAAAACATCCCGATAACATCCAGTTGCGGCTCAATACCCCTGAAGCAGCATTGGAACGTATTGGATCGCGCTTGAAAAAGAAGGGAATCACACGATTTTTACTCTTCCATCCCTCAGCGCAGTATCTCTATAAGGTCTATCCTGAAGCGTTGCGTAACGCTCTTTTGGAACTTTTGGGTGATTTGGATATACCTGTCATTGTTACCGGTGCGAAGAGCGAAATTGATCTTCAGATCAAAGCATCTCTGCCTAAATGGGAGCATATCCATGATTGGATTGGAGAGACGACACTGGAAGAGTATGTGGCACTAAGCAGCCTAAGCCTTGGATATATCGGTATGGATACGCTCAATATGCATATTGCTGCAGCACAGAACAAACGTATCTTTGCGATATTTGGCCCGACATTACTGCCTATGTGGTCACCATGGTCCAATGCCCTGCAGCAGCAGGCGACAGACAATATACCTGTGCAGACCTATGGCAATGTGACACTTTTTCAGGCAGATATGCCGTGTGTTGCCTGTGGATTGGCAGGCTGTGATGACAAAGGCGGCAAGAGCGATTGTCTTGAACGGATCGATCCGCATATGATTTTTAAGGAGATAAGCCAATGGCTAACCAGATAAGTGTCGTTATGCTGACCAAAGATGCGTCTGCCCATTTGAAGGAAGCATTGGAGGCACTGAGCCCTTTTGAAGAGGTGATCGTGCTGGATAACGGCTCTACGGACAATACGCTTCAGATTGCCAAATCGTTTGAAAATGTAACAGTGTATGAGCATCCGTTCATCGGTTTTGGGTCACTTAAAAACAAAGCCGTGTCGCTTGCCTCCAATGATTGGATTCTCTCTATGGACAGTGATGAGGTCTTGGAGCAGGCACTGTGCGAAGAGATACGTTCACATATGCTCCAATCCGATACAGTTTATGCGATCAGACGTGACAATTATTATAATGGGCAGTTGATCCGCTGTTGTGGGTGGGAAAATGATTATGTATTACGTCTTTTTCACAGAGGACATGTGCGTTTCAATGAGAAACAGGTGCATGAGAGTCTTGTGCTTAACGGTGCACATGTGGAGAAGTTGCACCATCCGATGAGACACTATTCGTATGAAGATACCTCATCTCTGATCGCTAAAATGCAGCACTATTCGACCCTGTATGCCAAAGAGAACAAAGGAAAGAAAAAAAGTACGGCATGCAAGGCTTTTGGCCGTGCGCTGTATGCGTTTGTCAAACATTATCTGTTCCAAAAAGGCTTCCTGTACGGTGCAGAGGGACTGCTTATCTCCGTCTCCAATGCCAATGGCGTATTTTACAAATATATGAAACTTAGGGAAGAGAACAGGCGATGAGAGTCTCACTGATCGTTACGACATACAACCGTCCTGATGCGTTGAAGCTGGTTTTGGAAAGTGCCCTGCGGCAGTCCCGTATGCCTGATGAGATCATTGTCGCAGATGACGGAAGTAAACATGAAACATACAGTGTGGTCTCCGATTTTAAAAAGAAGAGCGCACTCCCCCTTCATCATGTGTGGCAGGAAGATCAGGGATTTAGAGCGGCAGCCATACGCAATGCAGCAATTCGGAAGGCGACAGGCGAGTACCTGATATTGATAGATGGAGATATGATATTGCATCGAGAGTTCGTAGAGGATCACATACGTTGCTGCGAAACAGGGGTGTTTATCCAGGGAGGACGGGTATTGATTGCCAAACAGCAGACAGAAGAGATGCTGCATACTGCCTACAATGTACCGGGTTTTTTCTCCTCCGGTCTGAACAATAGAAAAAATGCGATCCATGCCCCAGTGCTGTGTCAAATTTTTGCCCGGAGGACAAAGAGGCTGGGGGGTGTAAGAACATGCAATTTCTCACTTTTTAAAGCGGATGCATACCGTGTGAACGGTTTCGATGAAGCTTTTGTCGGCTGGGGGCGGGAAGACAGTGAATTCGCTGCAAGGCTGCTCAATGCAGGCATCGAGCGTAAAGATATACGTTTTGCGGCGATTGCTTTCCATCTGTACCATGAAGAGGCATCTCGCCAGGCACTTCCAGAGAACGACAGGATCCTTCAATGTACAATAGCAGATCAAAAAACGTGGTGTCAAAAGGGGTTAGCATGAAGGTAAGCGGTTTTACATTTTTAAAGAACGGACAGATGCTTGGGTATCCATTCATAGCATCGATACGGTCGATCCTTCCCATTGTGGATGAGTTTGTGATTGCCCTTGGACCGTGCGATGACGATACGGAGAATATGCTTGAGGCGCTTCAAGAACCAAAACTGCGTATCATCCATACTGCATGGAACGACAAAATGAAAGACCGTGGCTATGTTTATGGACAGCAGAAGATGATAGCCCAGTTTAACTGTACCGGAGACTGGATATTCTATCTGGAGGCGGATGAGGTGATACATGAAGCGGACCTGTCCAATATTGTCTCTGCAATGCAGCAATATCTTGATGATGATGAGGTTGAGGCACTGGTGTTTGACTATTTGCATTTTTACGGCAACAAAAACAGTTATTTGTGGAGTCCCGGTTGGTATAGAAGGGCGCCACGCATTTTAAAAAACAGTATTCGTTCCTATGCTCCGGATGGACTTTTCTGGCTGATACTGGAGAAGAATAAAACCGGAAGGTATCCCAAGGCTGCACTTGCCGGTGCGACAATGTATCATTATGGATGGGTCAGAAGCGAGGCACAAATGAATCTTAAGAGCAGTCAGGTGCAGCAATACTGGAACAAGGCACATACTTCCATCGACTATAGTAAGATCCCGCAGTCAATTATTAGAGAATATACCGGAACACATCCGGAGGTGGTAAAAGCATGGCTTCCTGAAGCAGAAGGGGTATTCTGTGCCGATCCTGACTATCGTCCAAGTAGAAAAGAAAAAAAACATCTATGGATGCTCCGTCTTGAAGAGATATTTGGCATAGAACTAAGCAAGAAGCATTATACGCTGGTGCGCCGTTAAGATGAAGATACTGATAGAGGTACCAACTTGGCTAGGTGATGCTGTTATGGTAACACCTGCTATTGAAAACATTGTTAAATGTTATCCTGAAAGTGAAATTGTATTGTATGGTTCTTATCTTGCTACCGAAATATTCCAGGCACATCCGCAAGTTAAAGAGATCATTACGGATGAGAGCAGAAAAACAGGCAGTCGCTACTTTACACTCTATAAAACGGCACGTAAACTTGGAAAGTTTGATATATTACTCTCTTTCCGAAGCAGTTTCAGCACAAAATTTTTCTCTTTCTTTGTCGATGCGAGAAAAAAATGTATTTATCGTAAAGAGAAAGGGATGGTGAAACATCAGGTAGTCAGATACAACGATTTTGTCAACCGCTGTTTTGGTATAAACGCTGAACCCAAAGCACTTACACTGTATCTTTCCAATGAAATTGCTGTCAAACGTACAGACAGGAAATATGCAGGTATCAATCCTGGCGCAAGTTACGGGAGCGCCAAACGGTGGTATCCGGAGAAATTTGCTGACGTTGCCGTGGCACTCTCCCGGACTTATGATATTATTATTTTTGGAGGACCCGGAGAGACAGATATTGCTGGAGATATTGAAAAAAGACTGTGTGCAGCGGGGGTAGAAAACTATGTGAACCTTGCTGGGAAAACAAGTATAGCGGAGTTAATGGGCAAAATCGCTTCTCTGGACTTGTTTATTACCGGAGACAGCGGTCCGATGCATGTTGCTGCCGCTTTTGGCATACCGACTGTAGCCCTTTTTGGTCCTACAAAAGATACCGAAACATCCCAGTGGAAAAATCCTAAAGGGGTGATTGTCAAAAAAGAGATGGCATGTGCCCCGTGCATGAAACGTACTTGCCCTTTGGGGCATCATGCATGTATGAGAGAGATTGGTGCAGATGAGGTATTGAAAGCTGTTAGCACCATAGTTGATTTAGATTATGACTCATCAATCAAACATAGGGTTATTTAATGCAGGAGTCATAAAAGGCGTTATCTATTATTTGGCAAAGGGTGTGGCCAATAAGAATGTGCATTTCTTGAATGCGGGGAGTATCATCTGATGGAATAACGAGATTGATATCGCATATTTCATTCATTTTCCCGCCGTCTTTTCCCGAAAGTCCTATGGCAGTACATCCCATTTCTTTGGCGAGTACAAGTGCGGAAAGGACGTTGGTGGAGTTTCCGCTGGTAGAGATACCGATCAGCATATCTCCGGGTTGGGCAAGGGCTTCTACCTGACGGTCAAATACACGCTCATAACCGTAGTCGTTCCCAATGGCAGTCAGTGCTGATGTATCCGTTGTCAACGCAATACCTGGAAGTCCTCTGCGTTCGCTTTTGTATCGACCGGTAAGCTCAGCAGCGATGTGCTGTGCATCAGCAGCTGAACCACCATTGCCGCAAAGCAGTATCTTGTTACCGTTTTGAAGTGTTTGTACTGCCATCTTGGAGACCTGTGCAAGTTTTTCAGGAAGCATATCTATACTCTTTTCGATAGTTGTTCGATGTGCTTCAAACTCTTGCATGATCGTATCGAGTGGCTGTTGCATATGTTTTCCTTTTAGCACTGAGTAGTGATTTTTTCAATGATTTTCGTGGTACTCTTGCCGTCAACAAACTGTACCAGACGCAACTCATCTGCAATATCTTCTCCTACGACGCTTTTGCCTTCATAGTCACCGCCTTTGACAAGAATGTGCGGTTGTACGGCTTCAATAAGCCTATAGGGGGTATCCTCATCGAATATGACAACATAGTCCACAGCTTCAAGTGCAGCAAGGATGTAGGCACGGTCATCCTGCGGATTGACAGGTCGGGTTGGTCCTTTAAGCCGTTGAACACTTGCATCACTGTTGAGTCCGACAATCAGTATATCTCCAAAACTTTTGGCTTCTTCAAGGTATTTCACATGTCCTACATGGAGAATATCGAAACAACCGTTTGTAAAGACGATTTTTTTACCGCGTTTTTTGAACTCTTCACTTAAAAGGGCGATCTCTTCGAAGGTTTTGATATGATCATTGCTGGTCGATTTGTTCAGACTTGATTCATACGCAATAATTTCATTTAGCGTTGCTGTAGCTGAACCTATTTTCCCGACGACAACACCTGCGGCAAGATTGGAAAATTTAACGGCACTGTCAATATCATAGCCGCAAGAGAGGGCAAATCCGAGGGATGCAAGTACTGTGTCACCTGCTCCGGTGACATCGTAAACCTCCCGTGCAACGGTCGGATGAATACGTAGGGTCTCATCATAAATGGCAATCCCTTCTTCACTGAGGGTAATAAGTGATACATCAAGATCGCACTGTTGTTTGAGGAGGGTAATGGCATCTTGTAGTGCTGCATCGGAATCTATGGTAATGCCTGATGCTTCCGATGCCTCCTTTTTGTTGGGAGTCAACAGGTATGCGCCGCTGTATTTACTGTAGTCTTTTCCCTTTGGGTCAACAAGTACCTTTCGGTCTGCTCTGTTTGCTGTATCGATCAGCTGTCTGGACAGAGAGGTTGTAAGCACACCTTTTCCATAATCGGAAAGCAACACTATGTCATAGTGGGGAAGAAGTGCTACAAAGCGATCCAAAAGTTTTTGTTGTATGACCGTTGCAATATCGTCTGTACTCTCTCTGTCGTAGCGTACCACTTGTTGTTGAGAAGCAATGATACGGCTTTTTTTGGATGTGGCACGCCCCCGCTGTGTCAAAAGATGAGTATCGTCCACATCGATTGCCTGAAGCAGTCTTCGTAACTCATCGGCATTTTCGTCATCGCCGATAACACTGAGAACATCGACATCTGCGCCAAGCGCTTTGAGGTTGTTTATAACATTCCCCGCACCGCCCAATACTGAAGTTTCGTTTTCAATGGCGACAACCTGAACGGGAGCTTCTGGAGAAATACGTTCGCATTTTCCCCACAGATAGTGGTCGATCATTAAGTCACCGATTACAAGAATACGGGGAGTATGGGATTTGAGTGTGATCATTAGACGGACTTAACCTCTTCTTCATAGAGGCGGATAATCTCTGGAAGATAGTCGCGGATACCCTCTTCAAGTTCCCACTCCGGTTCATAACCCAGGGCTTCTTTTGTTGTAGATACCTCTGCCTGTGTATGCATTTGATATCCGGTATAGGGATTGGGGAAATATTCGGTTCCGTAATCGGTGCCAAGTTCTTTCTGCAGGATATCCGCAATATCCTGAAAACTTCTCGGTTTGCCTGTGCCTACGTTAAAGACACCGTTGTGTTTGGCATCACACGCTTTGATGTTCGCCTGAATGACATCTTTGATATAGACAAAATCCCGTACGATCTTGTCACTTCCTTCAAAGAGGCGTGGTGCCTTGCCTGAGAGGATCTGATGCCCGAACTGAATGACTGTCGAAGCAGTTTTGTCTTTGAAGAACTCACGTGCACCGTAGACGTTAAAATATTTTAGCCCAACTATACGCATATCGGGATATTCTCGCATATATCGATAGGCAATCTGATCCATCGCATATTTACTGAAACCGTACGGATTTTCAGGAGCCTCTTTGCCTACGGTCTGGGGAGAGGAAAGTGATCCGTAGGTTGCGGCAGATGAAGCGTATATGAGTGCAGCACCGCTTTTTTTAGCCATCTCCAAAATAGGATAAAAACTGTTGACATTGGTACGCATAATGGTTTCCTGATCATATACCCGCGTATCGGAGATAGCCGCTTCATGAAAAATATAGTCAAAGCGGTATGTTTCCCCAAGTGCTTTGAGGGAGGATATATCATTCAGGTCTCCGCATACGATATCACCGTGAAAACCGATAAGGTTTTTGTAATGCCCGAAGCTGACAAGGTTGCCGTTTGAAAAGGTTTGTTCACTGCGGAACTTGTCAAAGACAACCACTGTGCTTTTAGGGAAATGCTCTTGAAAGTAAAATGCAAGATTGGAGCCTATAAATCCTGCACCACCGGTAATAAGTATGGTTTTGTTGTTAAAATCAATAGCGTTGTATCGCATAGTCTGCCTTCGATAAATTAGGAATCAATTATATCCATTGCCTCTTTAATCGTACCTAATACATAGCTGGCTTTGGATGTGATTTTTTCCTTTGTATTTGGAGCTGCCAACCGAATGGTCTGTGTAATACCGGCAGCATTGGCAGCTTCGATGTCACTCTCCTTGTCACCGATCATCCATGAATTTTTGAGATCGATATGGTGTTCTTTGTGTGCCTGAAGGAACATTCCCGGTAGTGGTTTTCGACAATCACACCCTGTATCAGGGGCATGAGGACAATGATAGACTGCATGGATATGTATATGCGCTTCTTGAAACTTTTCTAGCATCCATGCCGTGAGTTTTTCAAAATCCGATTCTGTGTAATATCCACGTCCGATACCGGATTGGTTAGTGACAATAACAAGCAGATATCCTAGTGACTGGAAGTGTTGGCATGCCTCAAGGACATTGTCCAAAAATTCAAAATCCTCGATTTTGTACAGGTATGATTTGTCTATATTTACTACCCCGTCTCTATCCAGAAAGACTGCTTTCATTATCTACTCCCATTCTGTTATGAAAGTATAGCATATGGGCACCTCGAATAAGCCTAGAGACCATATAAGGTTCAAATGTTAAAATTGTAGCTCTGATATTTTAAAGGCTGTTATGGATGAAAAAACTCTTTTTTTATTTTCTCCCTTATCTTTCCGAGTACAAACGGGAATTTTTCTTGGCTTTTCTCGGTATGGTTTCCGTAGCAGTTGGTACCGCTGGTTCAGCGCATTTGCTAAAACCGGTACTTGATGAGGTGTTTATTGCCAAAGACAGGGATATGCTTCGATTGATTCCTTTTGCTATTATTGGGGTTTTCTTTCTCAAATCTGCGGGTAAATATGTACAGACCTATTATACGATTTATATCGGCAACGATATTGTCAGAAAGATACGCAACACGCTTTCGGAACATCTCATGTATCAGGATATGGCATATTTGAATCGGATGCGCAACGGTGAACTGCTTAGCCGTACGACAAATGATATTGCTCGTATCCAAAATGTCGTTTCATCGCTTCTTCCCAATACAATGATTAATGCGATGTTGATTGTTACATTGACCGGTTATGTGATATGGCAGAGTCCCAAGTTGGCATTTTATTTTTTAGTGGTCATGCCGTTAGCACTGCTGCCGCTGCAGATTTTGGCAAAGCGTATGAAAAAGTATTCGATACGATCACAGGAAAGCAATGCAGATTTAACGGCACGGCTGACAGAAATCTTCAACAATATTGAAATTATAAAGTCAAACTCCTCACAGCAGTATGAACAGAAAAAGTTTACGGATGAAAATATGAATTTTTTCAGACTTTCCATGAAGCAGAGCAAAACCAATGCCATGGTCAGTCCTGTATTAGAGTTTTTTGGTTCTATCGCCATTGCTGTTGCCATTTACATCGGCGCAAATGAAGTGATTGACGGGCAAATGACAGTAGGGAGCTTCTTTGCCTTCGTCACGGCCCTTTTTATGCTGTATGATCCAATCAAAAAACTCTCCAGTGTTCACAATCAGATGCAGGATGCGCTTGCCGCAACGGAGAGGATAGAAGAACTCTTTGCCCAAAAGCCTGTGATTGTCTCTGGGGCAAAAGTGCTGGATCATGTCGAAGCTATCAAGTTTGATGATGTATCACTCAGTTATGGCGATAAAACAGCACTTTCTCACATCAATATCGAAGCGCATAAAGGAAAAGTATATGCACTTGTAGGTGACAGCGGTGCAGGCAAGAGCAGTTTGGTCAACCTGTTGGTACGTTTTTACGATGCAACTTCAGGTACTATCTATGTCAATGAGCATGATATCCGGGATTACACATTGCCGTCACTGCACCGAAAGATCGCTTTTGTTACACAGCGTATTTTTATTTTTCAAGATACAATCGCCAAAAATGTTGCCTATGGGGAGCAGGTTGATGCCAAAAAGGTGGAAATAGCATTGAAAAAGGCACATGCCTGGGAGTTCGTCTCTAAACTGCCTGAAGGAATAGAAACACCGCTTGATGAGTTCGGAGTCAATTTGAGCGGCGGACAGCGTCAGCGTATTGCTTTGGCAAGAGCACTTTACAAAGAACCTGATGTGCTCATTTTGGATGAAGCGACTTCAGCTCTTGACAATAAGAGTGAACAGGCTATTCAGAATGCATTGGAAGGGCTGAAATGCGATATGATCACCTTCATCGTCGCTCACCGTCTCAGTACCATAGAACATGCCGATGAGATACTGGTATTTCAAGAAGGTACCATAGAAAGCCGAGGCACCTACACTGAACTTTTAGAGACCTCCAAAGCCTTCCAAAAACTTGCAAAAAAGAAGCAGAATTAGGTTACAGGAGAGGAATATGGAAAATCCAATTTCTACTAGTACGCCCCATCTCGCTTCAATACAACTTTGATTGTTTTTATGAGGATGACAATATCCAGCCAAAGTGACCAGTTGGAGACATACCATTTATCTGTTTTGACGCGGTAGTCATAGTCGGTATCACTGCGTCCACTTACCTGCCAAAGACCTGTAATCCCGGGTTTGACCATGAAATAGTATTCGGCGTCTTCTTTATAATAACGGTCTATCTCTTCCTGAATGACAGGACGTGGACCGACAAAGTGCATTTCCCCTTTCAGAACATTGAAGATTTGTGGCAGTTCATCAAGTGATGTTTTGCGTAGGAAAGCTCCGATTTTGGTAACCCTTGGATCACGTTTAAGTTTATACGAACTCTCCCATTCCGCTTTTGCTTCAGGATCTTCTTTTAGAAGTTGGTCAAGCCGTTCTTTTGCATCGGCATACATACTGCGAAATTTATAGGTAGGAATGACTTTACCGCCCTGACCGATGCGGTTATGGGTAAAAAAGATCGGACCCTTGGATTCTGTTTTGATCAGCAAAGCAAAGATACCGATGGCTGGGAGTACCAAAGGAAGCATAAAAAGGGCAAGAAGATAGTTATAGGTTTGTTGAAAAATCTTTCTGTAGGTACTTTTTAAACGGTTCTGATAGACAATAAGGTTGGTGCGAGTATTGAAGAGTTCATAAATATGAGAATGAGTTAGATCGTAGTCGTCCATCAACGGTACAAAGATGACTTCATGTTTTTGTTTAATCTGACAGGAGAGTACAGTTTTGAGTGCTTGTGGATTACTTCCCTGTGAATTGACAAAGATCGTTGCAGGCTCTTCCCCTTTTTTGGGACGTACATATCCTAGATAGGGATTACCGTATATTTCATCGGTAAGAAAAGGGTCATTGCCGTAAATAGCTGCTTTTTTACGCCAAAGCCCCAGTTTGAAAAGCAGTTTTTTGGTTATGTTTTTGGCAATCGGTATAAACATAACCATGAAAATAAAAGTGAATCCAATGACAAGTCTGGAGTAGTCTTCTATGGACTTTGTCATCGCAAGATATGCGAAAACAAGTATTGCCGAAAAGGTGATCGCTTTGAATATCAATCGTATTTCATGCCAAAAATCATACCGGTAGGTGTAGATCCCTTCATAGGCAAGCAGTACAATGGGAATGATATAAATTGGATAAAAGTGCAAATAGGTACTGCATGGAATGGTATGAAGGTATTCGACAGGGATGATGTCTCTGAGTACATAGGCTGCGAAAAGGGAGAGGAAGATCATTGTCGCATCCAGCAGAATAAAAATGATCTTTGCGACAATATCTTTCACTCAAAACTCCAATCCATTGTTTCACCCAAAAGGGTGTATCTGCGTAATTATAGAGCAGGTTGCATTTAAAAATCTATAAAATAGTACAGTTTCGCGATGGAAATGCTGCCACTGTTTATTTTCGGATAATTTGCGCCTCGCCTGCAATAAGGGTAACAGTGGATTCGTTATGTCCGTCGGTATGGCTAATGGTGATCTCTGCATTGTCAGTAGTCTTCACAACTTTGTCACCCGGATAGACCGTATAGGATTGATTTGGCTGCATATCGATCTGCGATGGTCCCAAGGAGCCAAGGGAGGAAGAACCGCTTCCGTCTGCAGATGTTCCTCCACCGCCACCACCGCATCCCTGCAGAAGCAGCAGTGCTGTTGTTGTGATTACCAAATAACGTATCATGCTTGTTCCTTTCTAAAACTGGATACCGGTATCGGGTATCTCTGTGGTAAACGTGACGCTGCCGGCTGTATCGTCATAGCTTACATCGATAATGTATTGCCGTGCAACTAGTGATGTCGGGAAGGCACGAAGATTATCGTTAAAGGTGCTGTTTTGCATAATGGCATTGAACCACACATTTGCTATTTTATAGTATCCGTTATCATTAGGATGTGTATTGTCTGCGTAATCGGAGGAGGTGAGTCCTGCATCATTATACATATCGACAATCACAATGTCATCCCCCTGGGCAATACGCTGCTGAAGCATATCGTTGAGGCGTCGGTTAAAGATAGGAATCCTTCCGTCAGGTTCTTTTCTGTCAATGATGAGTGCGACAAATACTTTGACATGTTTTGAATAGGTGACCTCATACTGGTCAATAGCATTTAAAATATCGGCTACACCCTGCGGGTTAGTGGTTGTTCGGTCATTGGTCCCTATGTGGAGCAGAACCATATCGGGTTGGCTGTTGACCATGTAGTCGTAGGCATGTTCTGCAATGTCATATGTAGTCCAGCCCGGATGTCCCTCATTTTCCGGATCGAATGGCGGTGTGATATCTTGACCTGCAATCTGTGAGCCGACGAAATCGGCTGCAAATCCGGCATCCTGCAGTTTATACCAGAGATAATTCCGGTATCCGCTTCGCTGCCCAGCAGGACGTGGATGGTCGGAGTCGGCATAGGTGTCATCATAGGTAATGGAATCACCAAGCGGCATAATACGTACAACAGCATGTGCCGCTGCGGAAAGAAAAGCTAAAATCAAAAATATTTTTAAATAACGGAGACCTGACATACTGAAAAGCAACCTTTTTAATTTTAAATATAAGTGCATAGAATAATATAGAAACCTTACTAAATTCCCCCTTATCCTAACCCTGTATTAAAAAAAAATGACTATAATTGCCTAAAAATAAACGGGATACGCCCTTGCTGTTCAACTCCTACGCATTCATTTTTTTCTTTCTGCCGGTAGTTTTTGCTGTTTATTTTTATCTTAACCAGAGACGGCTGACAGAGGCAGGCAAAGCCTTTTTGGTCGTAGCGTCTCTTTTTTTCTACGCCTGGTGGAATGTAAGCTACCTGCCGCTGATACTGGTGTCGATGGTGGTCAACTATGCAATAGGAAGAGAACTGGCACGGCACCAAAAGAACAGAAGAAGCTACTCTCCCAAAAAACTGCTTGCCGCAGGTGTCGTGTTCAACCTTGGACTGCTGGGATACTACAAATATATGGATTTTTTCCTCGAGAACGTCAACCGCATATTCCATAGCCATATCCCTCTGCTGCACCTGGCACTGCCGCTTGCGATCAGCTTCTATACCTTCCAGCAGATCTCCTACCTCGTAGACAGTTACAGAGAAGAGACCAAAGAGTATGACTTTCTTAACTATGCACTCTTTGTGACCTTCTTCCCCCAACTGATCGCAGGGCCTATTGTTCACCATGCAGAGATGATGCCGCAGTTTGCCAAGACAAGGAACAAAGTAAAGCACTATTACAATATCGCTCTGGGGCTCTTTGTCTTTTCTATGGGGCTGTTCAAAAAAGTGATCATTGCAGATACATTTGCACAGTGGGCGACCCAGGGGTTCGATGTGTCAAAAGAGCTTAATATGCTCGAAGGATGGGTCACTTCACTCTCCTATACCTTCCAGCTCTACTTTGACTTCAGCGGCTATACCGATATGGCGATCGGTGCCGCACTGCTGTTCAATATCAAACTGCCGATCAACTTCTTCTCTCCCTACAAGGCAGTCAGTATTCAGGATTTCTGGAGGAGATGGCATATTACCCTTTCACGCTTTTTGAAAGATTACCTCTATATTCCGCTTGGCGGGAACAGAAAAGGCAAAATGCGTACCTATATAAACCTCTTTGTCACCTTTTTGCTCGGGGGTATCTGGCATGGGGCAGGATGGACTTTTGTCTTTTGGGGCACACTGCACGGCGCGGCACTGGTGATACACCGTTTCTGGCAGCAGATGGGTATGAAGATGCCTAAGATCCTTGGATGGTTCATTACTTTTAACTTTATCAATATCGCATGGGTCTTTTTCCGGGCAAACAGCTTTCATGATGCCTTGAAGGTCTTGAAGGGAATGTTCTTGGGTACGTTTGTCTACCCGGCGGGACTGCCTTTTGCAGACATGGTCAAGCATTGGGGCGCTATTGTAGGGAAGTGGAGCTATCCGTTCCTGAAAGAACCGATGATAGGTTATTGGCTTCTTGCCGGTCTGGTTGTCGTACTCTTTTTCCCCAACTCAATGCAACTCAAAGAACGCTTCAAAACGAACAGCTGGTACCTGATGTTAACGGTACTCTTTTTCCTTTCGGTCTTTTTTCTGTACAGAAAGAGCGAATTTATCTATTTTAACTTTTAAGGAGACGTAGCGTGACACCTAAAACATACCTCAAACGTCTCTTTGGCGCTTTGGCACTTATCTTCTTTGTTGCTGTTGGATATGTTGCCTATTTTAATACCTATTACCCTGTTCCGATCACAGATCATATCTCATTTGATGCTAAGCTGAAGTTCGCTAGAGAGAAGATAGACCCCGACGGAGTGGATACACTCATTATAGGTTCATCGATCGGTTTGAACGATCTGCTTGGCACCGAACTGGAAAGGCACTCAAAGCATATTCACAAAGCATTGAACTTTTCTGTTTATGGTGCGACCACCCTTCAGGCGGAACAGATTATGGCGCTTATGGATGCCTTTCCTCATTTGAAACGGATCATCTACTCCGTACAGTACTCGGATATGCCGCACCTATGGAAGTTTAAAGACTATCATCCCAAAACATTGGTAAAATATATTCGTCATGAGCTGAATCCTTTTGCCTATTTGAAACTGCTCTTTGATGCCTGCAATAACCTGGAATTCTGTTATGAACGTCAGAAAAAGTGGGTTCCCGACCATATGCGGACCAATACGTTCGAGTCGCTGATCTTTGATCCAAGCGGCAGTGTACCGCTGCATATTTACGGCAAAGATATTATTTGGCACCGGTGGCATCTGCCTCATCCGGGTATCATGCACAGCGAATCGTTCCGGGCGGTTGGGCGAATGGCAAAAAAGGCACAAGCGCACGGCATCCGTTTTTATGTTGTACATCAGCCCTATCGGAAACCGCTGTATGACACACATAAATCGGTAAGAGATGCCATGGCATATTTTGATGCCAAGGTAAAGGCGGCAATGCAGCCGTATAACGGAAAACTCATCCGCATTCAACCGCTTCATCTGGGCGATGCCTATTTTGCAGACCGGACGCACCTCAATGACAAAGGCAGTCCGGTGGTTTCGGCCTATGTTGCTAAACAGATAGACAGACTTGAAGATCAAGACCATTAAGGAGAGAACTATGCAATTTACACGAACGAAGATCGAAGATGTGATCATCATTGATCCTGTAGTACATGGAGATGAGAGAGGCTATTTTGTGGAAACGTTCCGTCAGGACAAACTGGAAGATTTTCTTGGTTTTAAAGTCAATTTTTGTCAGGACAATGAGTCTAAAAGCAGCAAAGGTGTGTTGAGAGGGCTGCACTATCAGCTGACACCGGCAGCACAGACGAAACTTGTGCGGGTGATCAAAGGACGCGTTTTGGATGTGGCAGTCGATATTCGAAAGGGCAGTCCGACATTTGGAGAGTATGTTGCAGTTGAACTCAACGAAGAGAACAAACGGCAGCTTTTTGTACCAAGAGGCTTTGCCCACGGGTTTGTTGTGCTTGAGGATGATACGGTCTTTGCCTATAAAGTAGATAATTACTATTCTCCGGAAAATGACAAGGGGATCGCTTTTGATGACCCTGCCATAGGCATAGATTGGCAGATAGACAAAGCATTGCTGAAACTTTCGGACAAAGATACAAAACAGCCGCTTCTAAAAGATGCTGACCTCTTTAGCTATGGAGAGAATCTTTATGCGTAAACATATTCTTATTACCGGTGCGAACGGACAGCTTGGAGGTGAATTCCGTTCTCTGGTGGACAACCGGGAACGTTTTGATACCTCCGATCACTATTTTTTCACCGATAGAGAAACACTGGATATTACCGACAAAGAGGCTGTTGAAAACTATGTGATGCAGCACAATATTGATACGATCATCAACTGTGCTGCCTATACGGCGGTCGATAAAGCTGAGGAGGAGGAAGCACTTGCCTATCTTATTAATCGTGATGCGGTCAGAAACCTGGCAGAAATTGCCAAAAAATATGATATACATCTGATCCATATCTCTACAGATTATGTGTTTGACGGTACAAGCCATACCCCTTTGTGTGAAACAGACAGTGTTAACCCCCAAGGTGTCTATGCCAAATCAAAATATGAAGGTGAAGCGGCTATCAGAGAAATTGCACCTAAAGGTGCAATGATCATACGTACCTCATGGATCTACAGCAGCATGGGGCACAACTTTGTCAAAACAATGCTGCGCGTGGGCAGTGAACGGGATGAAATACGTGTTGTGTGTGACCAGATAGGGACGCCAACCTATGCAAGAGATCTTGCGAGGGCAATTCTTACGATCATTGCATCAGAGAGCCAGAGCGATGAAGTCAAAACGTATCACTACAGCAATGAAGGGAACTGCTCCTGGTACGATTTCGCACAGGCGATCTTTGAGATCGCACAGGTTGACTGCCGTGTTACTCCCATCAGTACCCATGAGTATCCGACACCGGCAAAACGTCCTTCTTACAGTGTTCTCAACAAAGATAAGATCAAATATGAGTATGGTCTTGACATCCCCTACTGGAGAGATTCACTCAGGTCCTGTATCTCGCTGCTGGACTTCAAAGAGGTCAAGCGTTACAAGATCGGTATTATTGGTTCAGGTTTTATTGCCAACGGATTGGCAAAACTGCTGCTGCAGCATCCTGACTATGAATTGAAAGCGGTATTGACCCGAAGTGATTTAAGCAAGCGCAGTGATTTTGTCAAACCTGAGGTATTGACCAATGACCTTGAGGTATTGCTTGATACGTGTGATTTGATCGTAGAATGCAGCGGAGATGCCATCTATGCAACCGAGACGATCGACAGAATCATCAAAGAGGACATACCGGTTGTGACGATGAACTCAGAGTTTCATGTGACTACAGGTTCTTACTTTGTGGACAAAGGGTTGGTTACGGAAGCCGAGGGGGATCAGCCCGGTGTCGAGGCTATTTTGTATGAAGAGGCGCTGGCAATGGGCTTTAGACCATTGGCATTTGTCAATATCAAAGGTTTTCTGAATGAAAATCCGACAAGAGAAGAGATGGAGTACTGGGGTGGACGCTCAAATCTCTCCCTGGAAATGGTAACTTCGTTTACGGACGGAACAAAGGTACAGATAGAACAGGCACTTGTTGCCAATGGTCTTGGCGGATGTATTGCACAGGAGGGGCTGCTTAAGCTGAAAGATGACGACATGCTTCATGGCGGTACTATTTTGGCGGACAAGGCTAAGGAACTGGGCTGTCCGGTCAGTGACTATGTGCTCTCTCCAAAACTGCCTGCCGGTGTTTTTTTGGTGGTAGAACATGATGAAGAGCAGGCAGGATCACTGCGTTACTACAAACTTGGGGAAGGTCCCTACTATGTTTTGGAGCGTACTTATCATCTTTGCCATCTTGAGATCATTAAAACGATCAAACGGGTACTGGGCGGTGGTGGTGTCCTGCTAAATAACGGCAGTGATCCGAAATTGAGTGTCGCAGCCATTGCAAAACATGACATTATGCCCGGTGATACGCTGAAAAAGGGCATCGGCAGTTTCGATGTACGCGGCGAAGCGGTATATATTGAGAAGCATCCTGACCATGTGCCCATAGGACTGCTTGCTGATGCGACGTTTGTGCGTGAGGTTAAAGAAGGGCAGATCGTAACCTTTGCAGATGTGGAACTTCCGGAGAGTCTGGCGCTGGATATCTGGAAGCGTATGCACATCAAAGGCTGATCGCCCTTGCTGTTCAACTCCTACGCATTCATTTTTTTCTTTCTGCCGGTAGTTTTTGCTGTTTATTTTTATCTTAACCAGAGACGGCTGACAGAGGCAGGCAAAGCCTTTTTGGTCGTAGCGTCTCTTTTTTTCTACGCCTGGTGGAATGTAAGCTACCTGCCGCTGATACTGGTGTCGATGGTGGTCAACTATGCAATAGGAAGAGAACTGGCACGGCACCAAAAGAACAGAAGAAGCTACTCTCCCAAAAAACTGCTTGCCGCAGGTGTCGTGTTCAACCTTGGACTGCTGGGATACTACAAATATATGGATTTTTTCCTCGAGAACGTCAACCGCATATTCCATAGCCATATCCCTCTGCTGCACCTGGCACTGCCGCTTGCGATCAGCTTCTATACCTTCCAGCAGATCTCCTACCTCGTAGACAGTTACAGAGAAGAGACCAAAGAGTATGACTTTCTTAACTATGCACTCTTTGTGACCTTCTTCCCCCAACTGATCGCAGGGCCTATTGTTCACCATGCAGAGATGATGCCGCAGTTTGCCAAGACAAGGAACAAAGTAAAGCACTATTACAATATCGCTCTGGGGCTCTTTGTCTTTTCTATGGGGCTGTTCAAAAAAGTGATCATTGCAGATACATTTGCACAGTGGGCGACCCAGGGGTTCGATGTGTCAAAAGAGCTTAATATGCTCGAAGGATGGGTCACTTCACTCTCCTATACCTTCCAGCTCTACTTTGACTTCAGCGGCTATACCGATATGGCGATCGGTGCCGCACTGCTGTTCAATATCAAACTGCCGATCAACTTCTTCTCTCCCTACAAGGCAGTCAGTATTCAGGATTTCTGGAGGAGATGGCATATTACCCTTTCACGCTTTTTGAAAGATTACCTCTATATTCCGCTTGGCGGGAACAGAAAAGGCAAAATGCGTACCTATATAAACCTCTTTGTCACCTTTTTGCTCGGGGGTATCTGGCATGGGGCAGGATGGACTTTTGTCTTTTGGGGCACACTGCACGGCGCGGCACTGGTGATACACCGTTTCTGGCAGCAGATGGGTATGAAGATGCCTAAGATCCTTGGATGGTTCATTACTTTTAACTTTATCAATATCGCATGGGTCTTTTTCCGGGCAAACAGCTTTCATGATGCCTTGAAGGTCTTGAAGGGAATGTTCTTGGGTGATACAGATATGAAAACATATCTTCAAGGACTCTATGACCAAGCAAATCCAATTGCACAATGGTTCAATCTTAATAGTGGTGCCTACCATGCACCGTTCAATCTGTTCGCTTTGGCAATGGTAATGGTGGGATTGTTGATTGTCCTGTTCTTCCCAAACTCCAATGAGCTTGCCGGTATTTTTCATGCGAAGAAGCGTGTTTCTTGGCGATATTATCTGTTATCGGTACTGCTGTTTGGTACCGCATTGGCAATGATGAGTGTTTCGCATGGATCTGAATTTCTCTATTTTAATTTTTAGGAGCATGGCGTGAGCAAGAAACGGTATATCTTTATGATGCTGGCAGGAAGTCTGCTCTTTTTGCTGGTGCTGCCTGTGTTCAATTATCTCCATGACCAGTGGCGCGTACTCCATCGGGATTTTGCCTATGCCTATGATGATATTGCGATCAACAAATCCTACTTGAAAACAGTCTATCTTTTGGCACATCCAAACCGGTATGATACACTGTTGTTTGGTTCTTCCAGAAATGCAGCTTTTGTAGAGACCGATATTGCACCGCATGCCTACAATGCCTATGCTGATTTTGGTGTAATAGGACAACACCTGCATACGCTTGAGATTTTGCTGGGACACGGCTTGGCTTTGAAAGAAGTGTGGATAGGGATCAATGATTTTGATATATGGAAAGATCCTAAAGATTTTGAAAAGGACTATTCCAAGCGGGTGTATCATGAAGATATAGAGGGGATATTTGACTTTTACAGACTTTATCTGTTTAAGCCTGTTGACAACAATGACCTTGCCATTATGAAAGGCAAATTCAAATTGGCTCCAAGTAACCGAATTTACCGTAAAGCGCTTGACAAACACAGACAAACATTGATAGACAAAGAGAAAAGTTTGCAAGAAAAAGGTATGCGCTGGCGTAAAAAACTTACTTCGACTGCCGCGACACTGCTTGGCTACAAGGATGATCCCAAACAGTACAGAATCTCAAAAAGTATCGATGAGATCAGAAGGATCAAGCGTCTTTGTCAAAAACATCATGTTAAAACGGTTTTTTTCTTCTACCCGGCATTCTACAAAACCTATATGATGTACAACCAGTCCAGAATAGAAACTTTCAAACGTAAACTGGCAGAGGTGACAGATTTCTACGATTTTTATCGTCTTGATGCGACTGCAATGGATGAAACAAAATGGACAGATACCAGCCACTTTGTCTATAGCGTCGCCTTTCAAATGGTTCAGGATATTAAACATGGGAAGCATCTTGTAACACACAGTAACTGTGAAAGCGTATTGAGACAAGAGCGTCAAATGGCTACAGAACAGTTACTGCGTAAACAACTTCCAATACCGTATGTAATGCGTTTTAACGGTACGATCCTGCCAAGTGGAACCGATGTACTATTTGATATGAAAAAGGGTAGTTATGTCCCAAATGTACAGACCAGAGTGCAGACTGACACTGAGGGCATCAAGGTGAAAAGTCTTGGTACTGATCCAAATTTGTTGTTTGGTCCGGTGCTTTCAAAAACGCAGAATGTGGTGTTACATTGTGAGATGACAAGTCAATACAAGACACTTTTTCAGCTTTTTTACAAGGTTGGCAAGGATGCCCGTTTCAATGAACATGATGCGGTTAAATTCGGGTTACACAAAGGGCTGAACCGTTTTAACCTGCTGATCCCTTCTGCTTGGCTAAGGTATGGTTTCCGCATGGATCCGGGGCAGAAACCCGGTGATTATTTGATCAAGAAAATGGAGATATTTGGAGAGAAAAAATGTGCTTCAGGAGAGTGAAGCTGTTTTAGTCTTATTACCCTTCAGCTTTACTATTCATATATGGAATGACGCGTTGTTTTTGGCTTTTCTGAACCTGCCGCGTTTCCCAAAAGTGATTCCCGGACGTTCGATGAAGAGATAGGTCAGGGAAGCAGTCAGCACCACGAGCACAACGATAATAGGCATCATATAGGTGTGCTGTGTAGCGCTGATGAGTTTCAGGTCAACTACCTCAAATACTGTAAAGAGAATGTAGATGATTGCACCGTGCAGGAGGTAGATGCTGTAGCTTATCTCTCCAAGCAGCAAAGAAGCTTTTTTATGCATCAGTCCGAAGAGGGAATTGCCCCAGGCAATGGCGATAAAAAAGAGTGCTACCAGCGAAATGGGCAGGGGATCGTATATTTTTTTGTAAAATACCGCATATAGCAGGGCGATGGTGATTGCTGCGGAGACAAATGCATTGTCAATATAGCGAATGGGAATGCGCTGAATATGCCCGGAGAGCACTGCGGCAACCCCTCCGATGACAAAAAAGACAAGATGGATCGTCTCAAATGCGTAAAAGGCATGATTTTCATAAAAATAAACGGCACCGCCAATTGCCAGCAGCAGAGCGATCCATCGGTTAAGGGTAATGACAAGTGCGATTAGCGGCAAGGAGAGGTAAAAAAGCCATTCATATTTGAGCGTCCAGTCCACTCCGGCAATGATCAGAGGAGTATGGTCGTGCGTATGAAGATTACCGCCATGAAAAAAAAGCCAATGGGTATATTGTTCCACCAGAGAAGAGATGTCGATACCGTGACGGTATTGCGGTTGCATGAAAACCACGACACTGATGACAAAAATGGCAAACAGATAGAGTGGATAGATCCTGAAAATACGGGATTTGTAGAGTTTGATCCAGTCTGTTTTGTGTCTGTCTTTCATGATCTTGGCAGTAAAGAGATAGCCTGTGATCATAAAGAAGATCATCACACCTATCAGTCCAATATTCTGGAAATAGACCTCATGCGGGCGCCACCAGTGGGTCGTGTTCTTCCAGTACCATGTCAGCATGAAGTGGTGGGCGAAGACCGAGAGGGCAAGGTAGCCTCGCAGTCCGTCTATTGCACCGTAACGGCCAGTACGTTCATGCAGAAAAGCAAAACGCGAATGTCTGACAACAAGGCTGCCAAGCAGGTAGCTGACTACCAGCATCGTCATAAAAAATCCGATCTTTACAATATCATCCAAAGGGGCTCTTTCAGGTTTTGGAGAAGTATAGCGAAATTTGTTGAGAAAATGGTATAATGGCGAAGCTTTAAGGCGGGGAGAGACATGTTGCTACGGGAACTTTGGAAACGTAAAAAAGAATTTTTTATTGTATTTGGCTACTTTTTTTTGCTTGTCTCTGGCATGATCATGACACATCATACCTTTTTGGGTATTCAGGACGAGGCTCAGCTTCAGGCCACACTTAAAGCAGCAGATGTCTACAACTATATGACCAGCTATCCTCTCGCTCTGTTTGGCGGATGGCTTTATACCCATTTCCCCCATGGACAGTGGTACAGTGTCATCATGACCTTCTATACGCTCTTTATGACACTGGTTATGAGTGGCTATATCATATTGCTTGATATCGAAAACAGATGGGGAAGATGGTTTATTAAAGGGCTTTTGCTTGCGCTTTTTACTCTTCTGACGGTCTATACACTGCTGGAGGTCGATGTGACCTCTCCGACACTCTTGCTTATCGCTTTGGCAGTGCCGTTGGTCAAACGTCATCAGGTATGGTTTTGGTTTATTTTTTGGGTAGCGAGCTTTTTACGCGAACAGATCATCTTTTCGGTCATACCGCTGGTTGCACTGGCATATGTTATCGGCTTTGACAGAACCTATTTTACGAACAAGCGCAAGATTGTACTTTCATTGCTGTTCGTTGCGGGAATTCTGTTCAACCATTTTTCCTATAAACTTGACAAAGGATACGCACAATGGATGGAGTTTACTGAAGCACGTGCGTTTTTTACCGATTTTAACGGCGGATACAGTCCTGTTTTGACACCCGATGAATATCATCTTGCCAAAACATGGTGGCTGCTTGATCGGGAACTCTACCCTGTAGCCAAGATCCCGAAAGCCGCGGGAAGCAAGGTCGATCTTGTCAAAGAGCGTTTTTTGCAAAATCATCCGAAATGGCAAGTCAGAGCAGTACTGATCAGACATCCTGAGATCAAAATACTCTTTGCGCTCTCTTTGCTCATTGCGTTGCTCTACAGGAGCTGGTTGCGTTTTGGGGCATACGCACTGTTCGGTATTGGACTTATTGTGCTGTTGATTGTCAAAGATGTCGAACGGGTGACATTTCCGGTGCTTATTATGTGGTGGGTACTGTTGGCAACGGATCTGTGGCGCATCAGGGGCAATGTGTGGCTGCGGCGATCTGCGGTGGGTGCAGTGGTGCTTATTGTGGCATGGTTGTGCTACTTTACCTACCGGACACTTCCCTTGGACAGGATCACCCATTTTGCCCAGAGAGAAGCGCTGCATAAAGAGTTTAAGGATATTATCGCTCGTAACCACATGCAACTGGAGATCACATCCGGATACCCGGCATCATGGGGCTTGCTGGTGGAAGCGTTGATGGAAAATCACCTGTTCGACGAAGCCAACTGGGCAGATTTCTACCATGATCTGCTGCTCTCAGGGTGGTTTACACAAAGCCCTATCTGCTACCGGCAGCATCAGATCAGTGCAGATGGGGTCAAACGGAAATATGCCACCTACTATGACTGGCTGATGGATCCAAATACCGGTATCATCGGTTCAAAAGGGGAACGCAGGCATGTTCATCCGTTTTTGGCAACGAAACTTATGGCACTCTATGATAAAAAACATCCAAAAAAAGGATTCCGTCATATTCCTGAGGTGGTCGATGAGAGTAAACATTTCATTATTCACCGTATCGTACAGACAGATGCCTTTATTACACGTGTTTCCCCTGTAAAAGATATAAAGCAGTATACGCCGTTGTGGCGTATATCCTCTGCATCTTCACTCAGACCCCATCACATGGCATGGAAAGAGGGAATACTGCATGCTACAGACAAAGATCCGTGGTTTTTCGTGACACTGCCGCATAGCAAAAGCCGTTTTGTGCTGCTGGATGTTGACATAGAGATTCCAAGGGCGCATGACGAGATGCAACTCTTCTATAAAACATCGGACAAACGTCCCTACAACGAGATCGATTCTGTAAAAATAAGACTGAAAAAGGGCTGGAACCATTTCCAACTGAAGATCCCAAGAGAATACCTTCAAAGAACAGTCAGAATAGATCCTTCCAATTATGCGGGGGAATACCGTGTGCGTTCTATAGCACTCTATCCGTATGCGGAAGAGAATGCTTCTATGCAAAAGTGAAGTAGCGGTTAAGCAGATAGAAAAGTGTACTGTAAATGACCATCCCGGCAAAAAAAGCGATATCCGTTGCTATAAGATGGTGTTCAACGATAAAGTGCAGACCGGCATAGCTTGCACCATAGGAGATGCCAAATGAGAGTAAAAAGAGCGTAAACTCTTTTAGCTTGTTTTTGTTGCTGAAAAAGACGAACTGCCGATTGAGAAAAAAGCTGATGATGATGCCAATGACGTAGCTTAGGAAATAGGAGAGCGAGTAGCTTAGTCCTACCAGATGAAAAAAAATGAGGATGACGGCATATCCTATAATGGTATTGACCACACCGACCGCTACAAAACGCAGAAAGGTTTTGTCGATAAGAGGGAGGTTCATGATCGTCCTATAGAGAGTACAGCATCCAGCTCCACACGTCTGTCTGAAGAAATACGGTAGTCTTTTTCCCCATCATCATAGAAGTGTACTTCTGCATCGAGTTCAGGATAGCTTGGATGCACCATGGCTTCAAACGGTATAGACATTGTTTGAAGCTTCTGGAGAATTTCTTTGCCGACCACTCCGGTATACAGGATAGAGTAGAACGCACGCTCACCGTAGCGGTCTTCGTAACGGCTGTCTATCATACTGAAAGTGCGCAGCAGCAGATATTTTATGATGCCGCCATTGAGGATAAAATTGAAACGTTTGGAGAGGCGGAAGGATTGCAGCGGATTCTCTTTGATAAGTCTGATCCGATCGATACCGTAACGTTCTGCGAGTTTCACTGCTATGGGGTAAAGATGAGGAATGAGATGGACATGGCGGTGACTGTCAATGTGGGTGAGGGGGCGTGTAAACCCTGAAAAGGAGAGTACACGCTGGATCTGTGCTTCCCACTCTTTCTCAACCGCTGCAAGAAAATCGGGGTCCTTTTGGGTCAGTAGTGTTTTGTAGCCGAGATTAAAACAGCCATTCTCATCACAATAGAGAGCATTAGGAAGAAGTGCTTTTCCATAAGTCAGATTCAAGTGCATACCCACACCGAGTTCAGGACGTTTCAATGCCCCTTGCATCGCCTCATCAAAATAGTCACAGTTTGCCATGATACTGGCATGCGTGATACCGCCTTTATCGTGTCCGTCAAATATGGCACGGTTGGCACCAGGAGTCATCCCAAGGTCATCTGCATTGACAATGAGCATCTATGCGACCTCTTCTTCAATGAAGTAGTGTGGTCTGCCTTTTGTCTCTGCGTAAATCTTCCCGATATATTCTCCAATGACGCCCAGCGCCAGCAGTTGAATACCGCCGATAAAGTAAAGCGGCAGTACGGTAGATGCCCACCCCGGTACGGCTTCATTTGTAAAATAGACCGTATAAAGCACATCGAGTGAAAGAACAATACTGCCAAGAAAGATAATGAATCCCGTGATGGTGATCAGTTTCAGGGGGAAGAGGCTGAAGGAGGTGATCCCTGACCATGCAAAACTTAGCATCTTCTTGAGTGTATATTTGGATTCGCCTGCAAACCGTTCGGTGGTTTTGAAGTAGACTTTGGTCGTTTTGAGCCCAATCAGTTTGATCATGCCTCGAATGAAAAGGTTCCGTTCCTTGAACTGAAGGAAAAAGCTCAGTGCTTTATAGGACATCAACCGGTAATCTGCATGGTTGAATTCTATATCCACACCCATGAAGTGCATCAATGTATAGTAACCTTCAGCGGTCATTTTTTTAAAAAACGAATCTGATTCTCTGTCTTCTCTGATACCGAGTACGACCTCATAGCCTTCACGGTATTTTTCCACCATGACCTCTACGGCATCCGGGTCTTGCTGAAGATCTGCATCGAGAGATACCATGCAGTCTGTATGTGTTCTGTGGGCATATGCCATACCGGCAAGAAGCGCATGCTGATGCCCCTCGTTTTTGGAAAGCTTGATACCTTTGATAAACGGATAGGTGTCGGCATAGGAGGAGATCATCTCCCATGTAGCATCCTGACTGCCGTCATCTACGAAGACAATATAGCTTTTGCCAAGGATCTTGTGGGTATTGACCAGTCGGGTGTAGAGCTCTCCCAGACGTTTAACGGTTTCGGGGAGTACCTCCTCTTCATTGTAACAGGGAATAACAATGGCTAATGTAGGCAAGGTCGACATGAATTCTCTTTTTGGATAATTGTATGAAATTATACTGCATTAGATGTTAAAGTGTCCAGATGTGCGTGTGTGTACCACCATGACGGATGCATACTCAGTTTTTCTATCAGAAATTGCGGCAGTTTTTTATGGTGCACTCCCAATGTATAGCCAAGATATTTGAGGGTATTCCGTATGACAAATTCCGGGATTTTCCCATAGGCATGCTGTGCGGCAATATAGCGAAGTTCGGAGAGGATATATCGTTTTCCCTCTCCGCCGGCTTTGCCAAATGTATCAATCAGCCAAGCTTCTCTGCTATGAAAGACACCGGTATCAAAATAGCGTTTAAAGTCTTCAATGACTGAATAGCTGTGGGCATGATATACAGCAGCTTCTGCCTGATAGGCGACGCGGTAGCCATCTCTGAGGATTTTTGCTACAGTATGCATGTCTTCTCCAACGATCAAGCCCTTTTTGAACCAGCCGACCTCTGAGAGGACAGATGTACGGTATGCCCCAAAACTGTCCGAGAAAAAAGCTGTTTTCAATCCGTAGCGCTCTCTGTCCTGGAGAATACGTACATAAGATTGCTCAGGGTAGTTAAAATAGCGAAGGTGGCGTCCAAACAGTGACGTTTTTTCATATGGTATTTGCCTCCCGTATGCTGCGGCAATGGAAGGGTCGTCAAAAGCACCAACAAGTCTCTCTAGTGTTTTGTTGTTACACGGCATTGCGTCCTGCGTCATGAAAACAAGGATGTCTCCGTTTGCTGCCTGTGCGGCGATGGTACGTGTATGTCCATGATCAAATGTCTCCTTGGGGATGGAGAGAAAGATATCGGCAGTTTCTCTTGCAATCTGTGGAGTGCGATCCGATGAAGAAGAATCTATGACGATCAGTTCGCTTTCAATACTTTGTGCCCGCAGCCGTGACAGCAGTGCCGGCAGCAGCTTTTCAGCCTGATAGGTAGGGATGATGACACTCAGTCTCATAGATAATGTATCTCCAAAAGATTAGAGCGGCAGTCGGCTGAGATATGCTTCAAAGCCTCTAAAGGAACCTGATATAGAAGCTTTTCCTCCCTGCTCTTCCAATTCATACTGTATGGCAATGAGTGTGACCTCCCAGTCTTCCGGATTGAGTCCGAAGTTCTGCCCAGCAACTTCAGGCGGAGGGTTGTCCTGAAGAGCAGCGAGGACTGCACGAATATTTTGGTAAGCGATATTAACACGGTAAAAGTCATTCCATTGCCCATCATCGGCAGTTGACTTGTTTGGTGTGTTCGTTACTTCCTGGATCGAACGTGATTTTGGCGATTTGGTACACCACCACGAATCATCTTTGGCAACTGTTGCGACATGGACGATACCGGTAGTAGGGTCAAATCGGATACCGGCACGCTCTTCCTGCCATGCCGAACCGTACGCATAGATGCCGATTACAAAATTCAAATGTTTATTGATCTTTGGGTTGTACAGGAAAACATTAAATGAAACCCCACCACCGATATTGGATTCGTAATTGTGGTAGATAGGCAGGTCGAAACTGCCTTGAAGCATCAGGTTGCCCGTACCGTCACTTTTCCATGGCATAATGTGGGTACTAGGACGTATCTGGTAGGTGAATGTGCTGCCGATACCTGAGTAGGTCAATGCCTGTTCCGGGGCATCATAAAGGTTGAGGGTGGTGCCTGCTGCAAGTGCACCATTAACACATTTGGATTCGCCTACCACGCCACTTGGGTCTATTTGCGAAAAATCACTGCCTATGATAGTATTGCGGTTACCGGTTCTGGCATCGATACCGGTCAGTACGGAGTGGTTGGCAAAATGTGTACCATCACCGTTATAGAGATAGCGTGAAACAGGATTGGTATAGCGGAAATCCCAAAATGGTTTGAGTACTTCTGAAAAAGGATAGGAATAGAGATTGGCTGTGGCAGAGAAATACCGACCTGCTGCCTCTGTTTGTGTCATAAAGTGGACAAACCCGACATCAGCATTGCTACTGCACTGGGAAGTGATAATAGGTGTTTTGTCGGCTTCATTTTGCTGGAAGGTTACAGTAAAAGGACGCGAACCTCTTGTATCGGCAGTACCTTTGTACTCTTCATATTTGTGTTTTACACGTTCAAGTTCTTTTTTGGCTTTATCGATAAGCTGGCATCCGGAGAAGATGAGAAGAAAAGGGAAAAGCAATAGAATGATTCTGTGTTTCATGCTGAAAATACCTTAATATGGGTTTGCTTGGAAGATTATAGCGAATTTTCTACTTGTTTTCGCCATTTGAATCCACGTTCCTCTATCTGATAGTAGCTTAGGGACGATATACCTAAAAGTGAAACAACGAAGATCGTGATGATCATAGGCATAGAAGGGTGGTGCGGAAGCAGATAGTGGTCGATCAGAAAGAGAATGGGCATATGCCAAAGATAGACAGAGTAGGAGATTTTGCCTATCCATTCTATAAATCCTACACCTTTTGGATCACTGTTGAACAGAAGTATGAAAAGAGCACTGACGATCAGCAGCATAGCGATGTTTCTAAACAGAAAGCTCTCTTGCATGAAAGAGTATGTCGAAAGGTAGACAAAAAAAACACCCAGTGCTATAGCAAGTATGTATCGGATAGAAAAACCGATACGGGGTGTGTAGACGACATAGCGGTAGATCAGAATGCCACTGATGAAATAGATGATCTGACCAGGAAGCTGAAATGAAAGATAGTATGCAATAAGCATATAGTTGCTTGCAGATCTGTCAAGGTGGAGAAGGGTATCATACCATCCCCGGTCGATACCGAAGAGATAGAGCATCCCTGCAAAAAAAAGTATCATAAGATAACGGCTTTTGTGTACATAAAGGAAAAGCAGCGGTGCAATGAAATACCAAAGCATTTCTACATTGAGAGTCCAGTATGCACCATTGATACCATAACCGGCATCTTTGTAGATAAAGTACGAAGTAAATGTCAAGTGACTTAACAGTGATTTTAAAAATCCGAATGAAATCGGATGTGAAATACCAAAGAAAGCACCGTAGAGCATAATGACAAAAAGAAGATTGGCATAGTAGGCAGGAAGGATCCGAAAGAGCCTGTGAAGCGCATAGCGAACAAGTCCGCGTTTAGGATTCTCCTGGGAGAGATAAAAACTGACAGAACGGTAGATGAGGTAGCCGCTGATGATAAAAAAGAGTGCCACTCCGAACTGACCGAAAAAGTGAATATAGCCAAATACCGGCTCTCCCATCAGGTGCAGTAGTACATAAAAATGATAGATAACAACACTGATGACTGCAATTCCCCGAAGAAGGTCTATTCCTTTCAATCTCATACGACAGTATTGTCCTGTTGTGCTTTTGTGACCGTTCTCAGCACAGCATCTGCCGAAACTTCATCGATAATATATCCTTTGTCATACATCTTTACCCGTTCGGCAGGGGCACCAAGGTCAAAGACCATAAGCGGAAGTTCCATCTGCATGATCTCTTCTGCTGTGTAGGAGAAGGTCTCCGGCCAGATTGACGGAATAAAGAAAAGATCGACGTGGTAATGCTGTATGATCTCAGGAAGTATATTTCGTTGGTATTTTCCTGTTAAACTGTAATGCGGACTTTCTATCGGTTCTGTGATTTCACCAATGACTACTACGTTAATATTGAGATCTTCCGCATCGATACGTGAGACCAAATCTTTAACCATTGCAGCCCCTTTGGCGTAGTTGATCGCTCCAAGAACACCAACTGTAAAAGGCGCATCTTTCTCTTTTGGTGGAAGTGAAAGAGGTGTCATATCCGTGACTTTGTGCGGCAATACTTCAATATTGGCACTTTCAAGACCAGGGTATGCTTTTAGCAAGATCTCTTTTGAGCTCTGGCTAAAGCAGAGAATAGAGCTGCTAAGATGCAGTAGACGGTCCCAGAGCAGACGCCATGTATCAATATCGGCAGGCTCCGGATGATAAGTTTTCCATTCAAGCCGATTGCGTCCCATGCAGTCACGACATGTCTGGATATCAGGGATATCACAATATGTGCCGGTATCATTGAGGAGTGTATAGCTTGGGCAGACTGCATAGAAATCATGCAAAGGTATGATGAGGTCAATATTACGACGATTGATAAAGTGTTCAAGGTATTCCAGTATCTCTTTACTGTTTGTATAGGAGACAAGACTGTTTAGAAATACCGTATCGACACGTAGTTGCTCCAAAAGTATCTCTACGCCATTAAGTGTATCGATGGAGAAGAGGGATTCGTATGATTTGTATCGATGATGGATCGAGAACTTGTTTGTATAGAAATCAAATCTGATCATAAGGGTATTTTCCCCTTCTGCATGTTTGTTCTCTACCAGAGCATCTGCATAATGATTCGCACCTCCTCCAAGAGCATGATCGAACATGATCCACATCGGTTTTTTCAGGGAAGATGCAGTAAGTACCAACAGTTTCCGAAGTGTATGATGCGGATCTTGCTGAATATAACGTTGTACTTGTTTGTCATAATCAGGATGGCGGGTAAGGAGTTTGCTGTAATTTTCTTCCAGAAGCTTCTGTTTAAGCACCGAAGGGAAAGATCCGCCATGTTTGTGATATACAAAGAGGTTAGGTACGAGTATGTTGGTATAGCCGTGTTCTATCGCGCGTTGGCACCAGTCATTCTCCTCTCCGTAACCTTTTCCGAATGTTTCGATATCGAAAAATCCTATTTCCTGAACAACATCATAATTGACGCCCATACAGAAACCGACCCCTGTCGGCAGATGTGCATAATAGGGTATGGGATTGATTTTTTGGAACATACTGTCAAGCTGTGTAACGGACAATGCTTCAAAAATGGGGTTATCTTCAAGGAATTTCGGGAAACTTGCGATAGTACCGGAGTTTGTAAACGGAGTGGTCGAAGCGACCTTTGGCATGTGAAAAACAGGATACATCAGACGTTCAAGCCAGAAAGGTGGCAGTTCTGTATCGGTATTGAGAATAACGAAATGACCCTCTGCTTTTTCTACGGCACGATTGACACTGCGTACGAAACCAAGGTTCTCTTCATTATCAAGTAGTGTAGCATGGTCGAATTCTGAAAGTCTTCTTTGTAAGTAAGGCAGTACACGTTCATCAGGGCTGGCATCATTGACTACAATCAATCTATACGGATGGGATGTGTTTTCTTTGAGGGTGTTGAAGAGAATCTCAAGAAAATCATATCCATTATAGACAGGTATAATAATATTGATCCTTGTATGTTCAGGCAAAGCATACTGCTTGGGGTCGAAAGAGATGAAATCACGCTTTGGATCAATAGAGAGTGCATTGCCCGACTGACGAAGATTGGTTTGCATCTTTTCTTTTAGCTTTTCCCACATATAACGGAACTCTCCGCGTTTAAGATAGTAGAAAAGTTTTCTTGCCGCAGCCGGGTTGGCTTTGAAGAGTGAAGCTGCTGTTGAGAATTTCTCTGCCGCAGAAGGTTTCGGCAGGGCAGGGGTCTCTTTGCCGAGTTTGGTACGTACATGTTTTATAACTTCGGATGGAAGATTTTTAAGACGGTTTTTCAGGCGCATTGATTCTGCAAGTGTTTCCATCTCTTTGGCATACTGCTTCAGTGCCTGCATCTCATCGATCAGTTCATTGACCTTTTCAAAGATATCCTGCCCTGCATATTGCTGGGAAAGTACCAGCGATGCAGTCTCTTCAGTCAGTGATACAGGTAGTGCAGCATAGTCAGCAGGGCTGGGTGCAATATACATGCCCTGTTGTTGCACAAGGATACCCAAAAAACGTTCGATCGCATGTGCAACGGTATGATCTTTTTGTCCACGCTCCTCTTCAAAATCAAGTTCACCGTTTTGAAAGAGTGTCAGCAATGGTGCGAGAAGTTTACTGCGTGTCCAGAACATTGTGCCACCGGCAAATGTATAGTCTGCAGAAAAAGGTATGTTCGCTGCTTCACACAGCTGTTTGATCTTTGTATTGTTCCCGTAGGCATAACGTTGTGAATCAAGAATGGTATGTCTGCCCGTGATCTGCCCGATATTAGGATCTTCTGCAAAAAGATTCATTGTTTTCGTTACAGTCTCCGGCGAACCAATCAGATCAAAATAGAGCATTTTTCGCCAAACACTGCCAAGCGGGCTTTCACCCGTTTTTTTAGTATGTAGTTTGCATAGATAAGTATAGGTATCGATACCGATATGGTTCATAACAAGCAGGAAAGGCAATACATCTCTTCCGCGATTTTCGACTGTGTAGAGGGTTGCTTGCGGGCATGCCTGCAGGATGCGCATGGCATCCGATTCATCAATGTGCTTTGGTAGTGTAACATAGAGATCATACGGCATATCCAGAGCAGATAGGTAGCGGTATATCTCTTCCCATATGTCAGGATAGAAAAGGTGGATGATAATAGCAGTTCTGGCATGTGTGCCACGGATAGGTTCCGGCTCTTTCCTGAAAATGCGGTCGGATGCAAAAACGATTTGTTCAAAAAGATAGGATTTCATGGATATCGCCTTGTGATATGTACATTACGACAGACATATGCCTACTGCGCACCGATTTGAAAATATTCAAAGCCCATATCCTGCATATGTGCCTTGTCAAACTGGTTACGCCCATCGAAGAAGATAGGTGTATTGAGCCGTTTTTTCATTTCATCAAAATCCGGGCTTCTAAACTCCTGCCACTCGGTAATCAGGATTAGAGCGTCAGCACCATTGAGTGCATCGTATTTGTTATCGGCATAATCGACATGGGTGTTTCCCTTCAGATAGAAACTTTCTGCTTCATGGCGGGCTTTTGGGTCATAGGCGACAATATGTGCGCCACGGGAGGTAAGCTCATTGATAATAGTGATGGATGAAGCCTCTCTCATATCATCGGTTTCTGGTTTGAATGCCAATCCCCATACGGCAAATGTTTTACCTGAAAGATCATCTCCGAAACGTCTGATGACTTTGTCACTGATGACTTTTTTTTGTGCATAGTTGACCGCTTCGACCGCATCGAGAATACGCGGTGTATAGCCAACGTCTTTAGCGGTTTTTGCCAATGCCTGCACATCTTTGGGGAAACAGCTTCCGCCATAACCGCAGCCGGGGTAGATAAAGCTGTAGCCGATGCGGCTGTCCGATCCGATGCCGTTTCGGACTTTGTTGACATCGGCACCGACACGCTCACAGATATTGGCAATCTCATTCATAAAGGAGATTTTGGTGGCCAACATGGCATTGGCGGCATATTTTGTCATTTCTGCACTCTTGACATCCATACCGATAAAGCGGTCTCTGGTTTTCATAAAAGGTGCGTAAAGATCGTGCATGATCTTCATGGCACGTTCACTGTCTGCACCTACCACTACACGGTCAGGGTGCATGAAATCCTGAATAGCTGCGCCTTCTTTTAGGAATTCCGGGTTGCTGACCACATCGAAATCGATCGATACACCACGTTTGTCCAATTCTGCCTGAATGGTTGCTTTTACTTTGTCGGCTGTACCTACCGGAACAGTGGACTTGTCGACCACCACCATATAGTGCTGCATATGTTCTCCAATGCTTTTGGCAACAGCAAGAACATATTGTAGATCGGCACTGCCGTCTTCGCCCATCGGCGTGCCCACCGCAATGAAACTGATGGCGGTATTTGCAATGGCATCGGCAATATCGGTAGTGAAGTGCAGTGTCCCCTTCGCATGGTTTTCCAAGACCATTTTCTCCAGCCCGGGTTCATAAATTGGGATTTTCCCTTGTCTGAGTGCATCGATTTTGTCTGCATCGATATCCACACAGGTGACGGTATTGCCCATTTGGGCGAAACAGGTACCGCTTACAAGTCCGACATAGCCTGTTCCAATGACCGATATTTTCATGTTTCCAATCCTTTTATATTTGTTTTGACTGCTAATGTCGAGAGATACATCATGATATCAACAATAATATTGACAAGCCGTATCAGCAGCACGGAGAAGACGATCACTTCGGATGCAATGTTGACATGCAAAAATGATGCAACAGCAATGAACGCTCCTTCCCTTACGCCCAGTCCCCCTGAAGCTCCCGGTGTAACAAAGCCGATGAGCCAGCTGATGATATAGATGCTCATGCTCTCAAAAAAAAGCCCGGCAGTCATATTTGGATGTTGTACGGTAACGACAATCCCCATCATAACTCCCTGCAGCATCACCGACATGGAGAGCATCAGATTCATCCTGATTTTTGCAGCAAACGGGAAAGAGGGATAGGTATAGTACACAACAATGGCTGTAATCATACACGATACACCCATCAAAGTCAAGATATAGAGCGGTATCGTAGTTGAAAAAAAGGCAAACAGTGTACTGGAAAAGAGTGTCGCCGCTATCAGTAGAAATGCGAAGAAGACTGAAATTTTTGCCATGGCTTTTTGAGTGATACCGATGCTGGAGGCTAGGGCCTGTCTTCCTACAAAATGGAAGAGGTTGCCGGGAAGGTATTTGGCTATCTCCGTCTTTGCAAAGTAGTAGTAGGATGTTTTGTACGAAAACGCGGCTGCCGCATAGTTAAGCAGCATGATATGCCAAGCGTAGATACCAAGCAGGGTCGAGATGATGTTGACAACAAAAAGTACGGGGAGGATAGGCAAAATCTGGGTAAAGTGTGCAGCAAAGGTTTCAAGTGTATAGTGCTGAAAGAGGGTATAGAAGACGAAAAACAGTCCGGCAGCACCCAGAAGTTTCCCCGCAGCAGAAAGTACCTGTTTATTGTGCATGCGGTACCTTCTGGATGTTCTTTTGAAGGGGGGCAAAAATACGTGTTGCCATTATGTTTCTTGCGCAGGCATTGCTGAGTTTTTGATCGTAGGATATGAGCGCATTGGCACCGACCTGCGTAAGCAGCGCCGGATTTTGTTTGATCTCAACGATACGTGCTGCCAGTGTTTCAGGATGATTGTCTTTAGTAAAAAAGATATCTTCGTTGTCTGTAAAAGCTTCCTGCATAGCATCTGTTTTCAGTGTCAGGTGCGGTTTCCCGACACGGAATGCATCGTTCGTTTTATTGAGTACCACACTGTTGGCACGTTCACCGACGCTGAAGAGCCCAAGGTTGATATCGGTAGCATTGTAGTAGTAGTTGAGATCTTCAAGGCTCATGAAGCCTTTGAACTCAATGTTGCGCAGTCCGTATGACTCTGCAAGCGTCTGGCATTTCTCCAGATCCGGTCCTTTGCCTATCATAAGGAAAAAGGTATCGTCCCCTTGCTCCTGAAGGATACGTGCCGCTTCGATGATGACTTCTGTCCCGTGCAGAGGGATGTAGCTGCCGACATAAAGTACGGTAAACTGCGGTTTGTAGCGTTCTGTTTGTAGTGGTTTGACATTCTCTTCATTGATCGTCAGCGGTACTCTGACAAATTTCTCTTTGGGAATATTGTAGTTTTGAGAGAGTGTTTCGATAAGTTTATGGGTATCGACAATAATATAGTCGGCAAGCTGAAGTGATTTTTGTTCGATCCAGTAGGTAAGTTTGCCAAGCAGGCTGTCAGGTTTGTAGATTTTTCTGTCATTGCACATCATGTCGTAGATGGAGAGGTAAAAGTCAAATACAATGGGTTTTTTGGTAAACAAACGTAGATAAAGTACGAGAAAATGACCCATATAACTGACAAAAAAGAAATCTTGTCCAATCATCTTGAACGGAAGGCGAACAAGAATACTTGGAATCCTGGAGGCATAACTTTTCCCTTTGGAGACGCACTCACTATAGTCAAAATAGTTCTGGAGCGTTTCTCTGTGAAACTTGTTACGGGAGATGGTCGGTTTGTCAGAACAGGTAAAGAGTGCTTTCATCTATTTGCCGATTTGCTCCAGATCACGTTTTATCTGTTCGACACGAAGCTCTTCAAGCAGTTTTCGGTTGACAGAGAGCAGGTCTGCTATAAAGGCGATCAGCCCTGTCTGAAAGCCCATTCCCATCAGTACACCGGCAAGAATGACCGACTGTATATGTCCTGCACCGTCCCCGGTAAAATAGAAGTATAGGTAGCGCAGTCCCAGCAGCAGTCCCAGGCCAAAAAGAACTGCAGCTATGCTCATAAAGAACTGGAATGACTTGTACACCACAGAGATACGTACAATGGTCACAACTGATTTTTTGATGTAGTTGGGAATGCTTGAAAGCAGTCTGGAGGGTCTGAGGTCTTCATTGGTGCGGATGGGAACTGAGGTGATCGCCATGTTCTTCTGACCCGCCTGAATGATGGTTTCCAGCGTATAGGTGTAGTTGTTGTAGACATTGAGCTGCATGGCACACTCGCGGCTCATTGCCCGAAACCCGCTTGGCGCATCAGGAATGTCAGTACGGCTGGCTTTTCGAACCACCCATGAACCGAGTTTTTGCAGAAATTTTTTGGCTGGGGAGAAGTGTTCTGTTTTGTCAATAGGACGTGCGCCTATGACATATTCTGCCTTATGCTCTAAAATCGGTTTGACGAGTTTAGGGATGTCCTTTGCCTCATACTGGTTGTCTGCATCGGTGTTGACTATGACATCAGCACCTTGCCTGAGACACTCTTTGATACCAGCCATAAAGCCCTTGGCAAGCCCTTGGTTGTGTTTGAAGTCAACAATGTGGTCGACACCGCACTCTTTCGCTACCTTTACGGTGTCATCGGTACTGCCGTCATTGATAATGAGCCATTCGACGGTATCAAATCCCTCAACCTCTCTTGGCAGTGCTCCCAGTGCGATGGCAAGGGTTTCGGCTTCATTATAGCAGGGTATCTGGATGATGAGTTTCATGAACAAGGCTCCTATCGGTAGTATTGCAAAAAGTAAAAGAAATCAGAATAGATCGCCTGAATACAGATCAGTATAACGGCACCTGTAAAGAGAAAGCTCTTTTGAAAACGTTCCGCAAAAATAGATGCCATTATAGCAAAACCAAACATAAAGGGCAATAAGTAGCGCGGCTGAAGACCGCCAAGGTAGCCGCTGTGCAGATGGGCTCTGTAAGAGAAAAGGTACTGAATCACCAGCACGGCAAAGAGTGAAAGCAAAACGATCTTTCCAAGCAGGCAGTAGCTGTGCTGTTTCTCTGTTCTGGCGCACGGCATAAAGAGTGCGGCAAGGGCAAAGAGATGAAGGAACAGCAGACCACTGTAGCCTACCCAGCTTTCTTTTGTAAAGGAGTGGTGGGAGTGGATGCCGAACCAGCCTCCCTCAATATAGTGCAGCATACGTTCACCCCATTGCAGAGGACTCAAATGCTGTCTAAACTGTTCAGGTACGAAAAAAGGAGAATCCAGATACTGTTTGGGATGGGTCACATTGAACGTCGGTACGAGTGTATGGTAATGAAGCGTAATGGCAAGTTGATAGTAGACAACAGGGACAAGTACGAATGCAAAGAGTAAAATGTGCCATCGGTTGAGCATAGGCTTTTGCCGTGTTGCGAGCAGATAGGCAAGATAAAAGAGCAGGGCGAAGAAGATGAGTATGGCAGCTGTCAGTTTGCTGAAATAGGCGACCAGTATGCCCAAGGCAAGGAGCAGGTAGGTAGCGGCAGTGTACCGCTTTTCCAAAAGCCGCACGAATCCAAAGGCGAAGACGGCAGCACCGAGAATGGCAAGGGTGTCGTTTGAGATGCTTGCTCCGATATAGGCATACATCGGCACTGAAGTAAGCAGAGAGAGAAAGACAAAATCCCCAAGTATGCCCAGTTCAGCACGGAAGCCTATCGCAACTATAAGCACAAACGCCAGCAGAAAGAGCATCATACTGAGTGTTCGAAAGTTGTCAACATTCTCTCTTGGCGAAAGGTGGTCGTCATAGGCAAGGTTCATCAGCTCATAATAGAACGGAGGGTGGCTGAGATAGTTGCCACGGTGTTTGTTGTTGAGCATCACCATATGTTCGTAGTCCGGTATGAAGTGGTGGTGTTCGTGTACCGAGACAATGTAGGAAAGGTGTGCCAGTTCGTCAGGCGGATAGCTGAAGCGCACATGCTCTTTGTAGTAGAGTGTCTTGAAAAGGGTCAGTGACAAAAAGAGCGCATAAAGGATGAGTTTTGCTGTAGGTACAGGTTCATGGCGATAGTGCATATAGAGGTGTACGGTAAAGGCAAGAAGCAGATAGAGCAGTGCTGCTTCCATTAAAAGTGTGATATGTGTTTCGGTCATGACTGCAACGGTGTTCGCATGCAGGTTCATAGCAAGATGGGGGTCTGCACCTGTTGTGTTGAATGAAACCTCTTTGCTGTTACGTGTAAAGTGTGTGACCTGTGCATCTGGTGCAAGTGATGTCAGAGGAACCGTACTGTAGAGAGTATGAAACCACTTTCTCTGTACAAGTGCGATATGGGTAATGTGTACAGTGGTTTTACGCATAGCAGGGTCAAAACGTATATGCGCAAGATATTGTGCTTTGGGCAGTACAAATGCGTAGCGGTTATTCTCGACATGAACAGGTTTCACAGAATGCTGTTCACTATAAGGCTGATGCATTTTGGCATAATAGATCTGCGGATGAAGCGGATGGCTGTCAGAGCTGTACATCTGAATAGTCAGTGTCGTTGTATTGTGCCAATAGAGCAGCAGAGCAAAGAGTATGCCAATGCCAATGATCGGGAAAAACAGGTATCGGATTAATGTTTTAGACATGGAAGAAAACTTTCATTTGTAAAAGTCCAACTTGAATGATGCGCTCATAACACTTCTTTATTGATCCGCTTTAGTCGGACCGCTCTTTTTGAATGCTATTATACTCACTATTGCATGAAGTTCCATTGAGCTGCAAGCTTGAAGTAGAAACATAAAATCAGAGCTTTTTATCCAGTAGTGTTTTAGCATTACCGAAAGAGAAAGGATCGTATCATGTTTTTTATACGGGAAGGGATCAGCCGTTTTATCCCTTTTGAAGCCTCTGTGCCCGATAACGGTTTGGTGGATGAATGGGCGCGAAGTACCAGTATCCAGTCTTCATAGGTAGGAAGCGGTGGGATATCCCATACGCCATTTCCATTGGCAGTTACCATTCCGATCTGTTCTTGTTGTCCTGTACGGGGATCCCAAAAATATGCTTCATAGGCAACATAGGATTCAAGTGCAAGCAGACGGTAGCGCTGTGACCACGGATAGACTGGACCGTAGAAGTAGACAATACGCAATACCTCATCTATACCGGAGATATGCGGTGTTTCACGCTCTGAATGACTGCCTGTCGTATCGATCCAGTCGGGTCTGGGCTGCATCTGTTCCCATGGCAGTGTTTCAAGAAAGGTTTTGGCAAGTCCAAGCTGCCGAGAGCCCGGCAGATTCATTGCCTCCTGCCAAGGGGTATTCCCCCAGCATCCGCCATGCGGCGAGGGACCGAAAGGTGTTTTGGGTGTATTGACCTGCCAAATGCCGTTGGCACCATAGGTAAATCCGGCTGCACCGCCAAGAAGCGTGCTCCAGAAAGCAAACCGCTGCATCTCCGCCCCTGTATCGTGGATGATCCCCTCATAGTTTATTTCACCCATGACAACGGGCATGTGGGGGGTTCTTTGTACTGCCTGATGCAACAGCTTGCTACCCCAGAAGATACTTTTATATCCGTTGTGCCCCGCCTGAAGCAGTTCAAAGTCAAGCAGTTCGGGCTGGGTGATCTGGTCACGTCCCACCTCGGTAGGATGAATAGTGATCAGTCGTTTGAAAGGGTCCCGTTCACGGATGAAATGTACGATCTCTGTCCAGCCTTTGATCTGTTTTGCTTTGTCCTGTTCAGGTGTTTCGCTGAGGTAGTAGGGCATAGCAGCCTCGCCTGCTGCACACCAGACAACAGGGTAGGCTCCCCAGCGGGCGATGAGGTACTCCCAGTGCCGGCGCATGTTTTCATTGCCCATTTTAAGCAGGTAGTATCCCCATGCACCGACGATGCAGGGGGTTAATCCTTCAGAGACAAGGTGGGCAATGCGCATATCTGCTTCATCGAAAAAGGCAGGGTTGATACGGCTAAATCCCTCTTCCCAGACAAACCCGCTTTGGTTGGCAGCACGTGCATCGAAAGCATCCATATCGGGGTAAAGTCCAGCTACAATGAGGATGACATTGAAGCCTTTCTCTTTTCTGTCCTGTGCCAGCGTATGAAACTCCTCAGGGTAGCGCAGCCGCTCACTCAGACCCATCCACCAGGTATCCCCAAGCCAGAGAAAAGGATCGCCATTATCATACTGAAGTATGTTTTTATCTGAACTGATTGTAAGCACTTTGTGTGTGCCTGTCTCGGAGGGTTCGATATGCAGTGTATGTGTGATGTCATGGAGTGAGGTATTGTCTTTGTCAGAACATTGGCTGCGTACGTTATAGACCCCTGGCGCTGGTGCACTAAACCTGACACTCCACCGCTCTTTGCCTCTCCAGAATGCAGGCACTTTCCATGTCTGTTTGTCATTACTGATAATGATGTCAAGTCTTACATGGTTGAAGGGATCGGCATAGGATATGTCGGAGAGGTAGTCCCATTCAGCAATTTGTCCGGTATAGGCAGTGATTGTCATGGAGACTCCTTGATTGCAAGCTGGTTTACTGTCAACTGTTCAATGATCGGTTACTACTTATCCCAATCTTCAAAGTATAATAGAAAAGCATTTCTTTTATTCCCTTCGGTTCATGACAGTTTAGGACGTAAGCTAAAATCTTCTCTGTCATGATTTAGGTTTGGATTATAGTATGGATCACCGTTCTCTAAAATATGATTATGTCTGGCATAAAGTGCATCTTTTTCTGTCTGGAAACGTGCGATTTTCTCCGGTGTTGTCTCGTATCCTCTCGAGACAGACTCATGGTGGTACATCTGTGCATAAGGTGTGAAAAGATTATAGTACCCTTCTTCCAGAACACGCAGACAGAAGTCTACATCATTATAGGCAACTTTGAAATTGACCTCATCCATGCCTCCTACTTCCTGATAGATGCGTTTTTTGATCATCAAACAGGCAGCGGTTACAGCACTGACATCTTGTATGACATTAAGACGGTTGAAATAACCAGGGTTTTCCCGAGGGTAATGTTTGTGCGAATGACCTGCATATCCACCAAGACCGATGATGATCCCTGCATGCTGGATGGTGTCGTCAGGATAGTAGAGTTTCGCCCCTACACATCCTATCTCTTTTCTTTGAGAATGTTCGAGCATCGCCTCGATCCAATCAGGGCTGATGACCTCTATGTCATTGTTCAAAAGCAGTACATGCTCACCTTTTGCATAGGTTTCAACAGCATGATTGTTGATCTGTGCATAGTTGAACGGTACATTGTACTCGTAAAATTTCACCCTTTCATCTTTGCTTTCCAATTTTGTCATGCATGCAAATGTTGACTCCTCTTCTGAATTGTTGCTGATACCGATGATCTCGTAGTTCGCATAGGTCGATTTTTCCAGAATGGAGTCGATGCACATCTCAAGCAGTTCGGGTTTGTCTTTGAATGGAATGATGATGCTGACAAGGGGATGGTTTTGAATAGTGTAACGCACTCGGAAATAGTGGTGTATGTTGCCGTACTCAACCTTGCCGTCAATTTCTCTGCGCTTTAGAGTCTCTTCCAGCAGCAGTCTTCCGCGTTCCAGCGCTTCCGGTTTTGCTCCACTGTTGAGGCTGGTGGAGTTCTCCAGCATTCTCCAGTGGTACAGTACTTTGGGAATATGACGAATGTTGTCTGCCTTTTCAGTCAGTCTCAAAAAGAGTTCATAATCCTGTGCGCCGTCATAGGCAGGATTGAAGTGACCTACCTCATCAAGGAGTGTACGTTTGAAGCAGCTAAGATGAGTAATGTAGTTGTGGGAAAGCAGCAGATCAGGGGAAAAGTCCGGTTTGAAGTGAGGGTTGATATAATCCCCCTCCGGAGAGATAAAGTCTTCATCACTGTAAATGAAGTCGGCTCCTGTTTCATTGATGCACTTGACCACCTCATAAAGTGCATCCGGCGTAATTTCGTCATCATTGTCCATCAAAACGATGTACTCACCTTCTGCAGACTGAAGTGCCGCGTTTGAAGCCCCTGAAATATTAAGATTCTCCTGTAAACGGGTGATTTTTATTTTGGGATTGGAGAGAGCATCAAGATAGGCAATGGTTGCTTCGTTTGTGCTTTTATCATCTGCAATGCAAAGTTCCCAATTGTTATACCATTGTGCTTCTACGGACTTTAGTGCTTTATCAAGCCATTTGGGATCGACATTGTAAACAGGCATTACCAAAGAGATCAATGGCTGTTTTTTAAATGATTTTATCTCTTCATCTATTTCTGTGGTCTGTTCAGGTATTTCATAACGATATACGTAAGGGGCAGTACTCTCCTTTTCTGAAGGTTTTTGGGGTGGAGTTGGTATCTTTATTTTATTTTTTGAAAAAGGATTGAGCTTTTGCAACAGTTGTTTCAATCGGTTTTTTAAGCGCATAGAGTCAAGTATTTGATCTTTGTATGCGATCACTTCTCTGGCATAACTGAGTTCCTCTCCTATATTGTTAAGCTTTTTGTTAATGTCACTTAGTTCTCCCATCATCTCTGTCAGTCTTTGATGAAGCTCTTTGATCTCTTCATCTTTGTTCTGTAATTGGGTATGCGCTTTTTTTATCTCTTCAGTTTTACTATTGATCAATTGCTGTCTATTGTACAACGCTTCAAAAAGTACACGGATGTTGTCCAGATAGAGTTTCTTATGGTTATGGAATATCTGCTGATAGGTATCTATTACCGCATTATCATTAGACTGCAATTTTATAGTACGCGATGTTTTTTTGATACGGTAGCTAAAGAGGATTTCAGGAATCTGATAGACCTCTCTTCCTAACTCAATAAGAGAAAGCCAAAAATCATAATCTTCATTTCCCTGCCGCATATTTTCACGGTATCCACCTACCTCTTCCCAGTCATTTTTTCTGTACATCCCCGTTGCAAAGATCATATTGGCGGCGAGTATTTGAGGGAACGCATAAGGTGGAAGCTCCCATTTCCCCTGTTTCTCTCCAAAGAGTTCCGCTTCACAGTAGACAATACCTATTTTCTCATTGGTATCCAGTATTGTTTTAGCCTTTTCGAGGTAGGTTGGGGCAATCTTGTCATCTGCATCAAGAGGAAGTATATATTCCCCTAGTGCGTTTTCAATTCCTTTGTTTCTTGCAACAGAAGGGCCTGAATTTTTTTGAAGGTAGATAATTTTATAACCTTTTGTTTCAAGCTCTTTTAGCACAGTAAGGCTTTTGGGATCATTTGAAGCATCATCGATAATAATTGTTTCAAAATTTTTAAATGTCTGGTTTTCTAAAGAGGCTATCGTTTCAAGCAGATACTCACCATCATTATAAGTAGGGATAACCACACTTAACTTTATTGTGTTTTGCATACACTAATCCTCTTTCGTAACTTTTTTCAATAGATATTCACCCTTGCTGTAGAAGACAGAGTGGAATGGTTTAGTAGGACTTTCAAAATTGACATTAATCACTTCGATCCCTTTTATCATATCTAGAAATCTATGCTGGATCAAAGGAATTGTTGGGTATTCAATTGAAGCGCCAAGTTTGTAGATATTTTGTCGCAGAGGCAGGTTTATTTTGATTGTGATAACCACAATGTCTCCCTTGGAAACTGCGGGGAAATCAACTCCATCCTGCGTATTGATCCATGCTAAGAGTTGCTCTCCATCCAGACTGAAGAGTGTTGTTGTCGCAACGAATGTCGGCAAGTCTTCATGGAAAAGTGCAGAGAATTGTATATAATAGTTCTCTTTTGAAATCAATTGATCTGTGCGGTTAAAGGCAAGATCAAATACCCCGAAATCTAAAATTTCAGCTCCTTTGTCACCATGACGTACCATCCCTTCTTTATCTCCGATGGACGGTTCCAGCCGCACCATAGTTGGTATATTTTCCTGGTTGAACTCAATAATTTCACCATCTGTATGTTTATGGGTATGTCCCATTGCCTTAAGTTGCTCATTGACCGCCTTTTGATCATCATTGATATACCTATCGACAACTTCGCCAGCATCTGCGACAAGGACACTTTTCCCATTGACGAGATAGACCCCTCTTGTACATAAAGAACGTACTGCATGGATATCGTGGCTGACAAAGAGAATAGTCATGCCCTCTTCCATCAATGCACTCATTTTAGAGATGCACTTTGCCTGAAAGAGCATATCTCCGACACTGAGTGCTTCATCCACGATCAAAATATCTGCATCGACATTGATCGCTACAGAAAAGGCAAGCCGTGCGAACATGCCGCTGCTGTACATTTTTACTGGCTGATAGATAAACTCTCCTATATTGGCGAATTCAACAATTGCATCCACTTTTTTAGCCATCTCCTCTTGACTAAATCCCATAAGTGTACCGTTGAGATAGATGTTCTCAATACCTGTCATCTCAGGATTAAAGCCCGCGCCGAGTTCTAAAAGTGATGCTACTTTGCCATTCACTTCAATAGTTCCTGAGGTAGGTGTTAAAACTCCCGTTATCATCTTAAGAAGTGTTGATTTTCCTGCACCGTTTTTCCCGATAATCCCTACCGTCTCACCACGTTTTACTTCAAAGCTTACATCATCTATAGCGTGAAAATCGTGATGATAGTTCTTTTTGAAAGGATGCAGCGCTTCTTTAAGGCGATCCTGTGGCTTGTCATAGAGATGGTAGATTTTTGTTAGATTCTTTACTTTTATCGCTATATCATTCATTAAAGTACATCCGAAAAATGAGGTCGTAGACGTTTAAATGTTTTCATACCTAGTAGGAAGACGATTATTGTAACGGACCAATAATAGAGTGTCATTTCACCTTTTTGCCAAAACCATTGGTGATAAATCATGCTATCCCTATATCCTTCAATGAGATAAACCATAGGATTGAGTTTGATAATCCAGTGGTATTTTTCCGGTATCATGTGAATCGACCAAAAGATAGGAGTGAGCCAAAAACCAAATTGTATCAGCATTGCTATGATCTGCCCCATATCTCTAAAAAATACTACTACAGACGAAGTAATCCATGAAAGCCCTAGCAGTAAAACAATCATCGCAAACAGATAGTAAAAAACCTGTAACCAGTAGATATTTGGCATATACCCATAATAAAGAAACATACCGAACATAAAAAGAATAAAAAAAAGATGCACTATCAAAGAGGAAAAAATCGGAATGATTGGAAGTAAACTCACGCGGAATACGATCTTTTTTACAAGATAGCTATTGGCAATAATCGCATTTGTCGCATTTGTGAGTGCATCGGCAAAGAAAAACCAAGGCAGTATTCCGGTGATCAGCCATAAAATGAAAGGAAAGTTATCAACAGGTCTCGATTTGAAACCAACTTGAAAAACGAACCAAAAAATCAAAATAGTAGCCAATGGTTGGATAAATGCCCAGAGAATTCCTAAAAAATTTCCTACATATTTCTGTTTTATATCATTTTTGATTAATGACCATAAAAGACGCCTATTCTCTGTAATAGAGATGAAATAACTATACACTATTAAAGCTCCAGCCCATAAATTATATAATTATAGCTTAAATAGATTTATAGACGCTAAGCTCTTCTCTGTTTCTAGCTATACGTTGTTACAATAAAAGTAAAAGGTGTATGCTCAATCTTACATTTAAGATACATAGCTATAATCTGAAAAGTGTTTTAAATACTAATAGTAACTATCGAAATTACATAGAATATGACACCAGTTTGCAATACGGAAATGAAATGATGAACATCCCTCAACAACAGAAAGTTTCTAATCATACCCATATACTTTTTGTTACGCTGATTCTAGCAATTTTGGGGACTCACCTCCTGGGAGACAATATATACGTATTGGTTATTGCTTCCCTGTTCTTCATTGATTGGGAAAAGATAGTTTCCAAGGAAACTATTTTGGTTGCACTCTTTCTGTTAACAGTGTATATCATTTGGTTTCTTGTTGATCATGATGTACTTTTTAAAATGCATATAGCCATAAAAGTTGTCTCCGAACTTTTACTGATATTGTGCTTCTATCTCTTGGGCAATAGCATACACTATGATCCTCACGACCAGTCATCACAATCTATTCGGTATATTTTTTATCTTTTATTTGGTTTTTTTATTGCGTACACCTCTATGATTATATACAGCTATATTGCCATCAAGCAGGATCATCCTTTGACAAGCTACGGTTTGTATGTGAATTTCCCCAATGAATATAAACGGTTACATGTGAATGGCGGGAGGCTCATCTCTACTATCATTGCTTATTATCTTACAATCAGTTCTTTCCTTTTTTCTTATTTCATCATTTTTTTTGACCGCTTCAAAAAAAAGAAAATATTTTCAATATGGGAAATGATCATATTTATAACCATAGCACTGTTTTCCCTTTACGTTGCTGTGCTTATGGGCAGAAGAACAACCTTAATGCTCTTTTTTACGGTTTTCACTTTGCTTCTTTTTGTCCGGTTTCTGTTTGATTCAACGTACAAGGAAAAAGGTATAATCATTCTGCTTCTGGTGCTTCTCTCTATTGTAACCTATCACTTTTTTGAAGATTTTATACAGAGGCATTTTATGTATATTTATAATAAATTGATGGTAAAGGGTATACATGATGTTAGGTTCTCTTTTTGGATACCCGGACTGGAAGCAATGTTAGCGTACCCCTTCGGTGGTGGTCACGGAGTATTTGTGGCTCATGGTATCAGGTTGGCACATAATACATGGATTGATATCGGCAAAGATTTTGGTGTGATCCCGTTTACCCTTTTTGTAATGATTTGCGTTCTTCATCTCTACTATTTTATCAGGATTCTTTTTTCCCCATCTGTAAATATCTTTCTTAAGTATCAATTGTTGATTATTCTATGTGGTATGATACCGATATTGATGATTGAACCTGTATTTACATCTGATAAACTATATATTGCCTATCTCTTTTTTGTTTTTGGCTTCATCACACATCTTTACAAGCACAATAAAAATGTTTAAAGATATATCAAACGCTCCTTTTTGTATTTAAGTTACCTATGAACTCCAAAAAGAATGCCAAAAATATTGACAGCATCAACCCTGTTATGAACGCAACGATAACAATGAGTTTTTTTCGTGGTTTAACAGGGTGTGTCGAGGTTTCTATCTCTCCAATAATGTGCGTAGGTTGTACTTTTAGCGGAGTGATAGAAAGTTTTAGGTCATGTTCTTTTTCTCTTAGTGTAGAAATATAGTTTTTTAGTTTTTGAAGTTCTGTCTGTTTTTGGCCTATCTGAAGGGCGTATATTCCGGCGAGGGCGGCATCTTCACTTTTGAGAGAAACAATGCGCCGGCTATACTCTTCCAGCTCTTTTTCCATCTTTTCAAGATTTTTTATACTGTCTTTAATGTCCTCCTGTGTCAATGCCATCAATTCTTTTTGGCTATCTACGTAAGCATCGGTCTTCACTTGATACTGCTTTTCTATTTTTTTAATCACCTGTTGAATATACGCGATACCTTCTTCGTTGGTATTGCTGTGAATCGTAAGAGCAAGTATGGTCTTGCTGCCTTTTGGAACAGAAATAGCTTTTACCCTGGGAAGCGGTATTTTTTTTCCTTTCACATTTACCTGATATTCGTATGACAATTTCTGTTTGATAGCATTAACGTCATCTGTTGGTTTTTCATTGATCTGTCCGACCTCTATCATTGTTTTCACTTCATAGACAGGCTTGGCAATAAATAAAGCATATATGACGGCAGCTATCGTTATAATACCAGTGATTGCCACAATGGTTTTTTTTCTCTTTTTGAGTATGAGAAAAAGCTCTTTTAGATCTATAGTATCATCTTCTATACATTGTTGTGTATTGTTTTGCAAATGTGATCCTTTCAGTTACAGTAAAGTCTTGTTATTATCTCACAATAGCCCTTAGCCCTTAGCTATCACTTTTATTCATTTGATGGTTGAACTCCGGTACTATCTTTTTAAGCCGGCTGAGCTTATCCTCTGCAAGGATAAGCTCTTCAATATCTTTCCGAAGTGCATCGATATCATACCGTGTCGGTGCCGCAACAGTGATGGAGTCATACTCGGTATGCATATCGCTCTCATCGATAAGCAATTCCTCGTAGAGTTTCTCGCCAGGGCGTAGCCCGGTAAAGACGATTTCAATATCATCTCTGCCGCTGAGCTCTATCATTTTTTGGGCCAGATCGACGATCTTCACCGGTTCTCCCATATCGAGGATAAATATCTCACCCCCCTTACCGATAGCACCTGCCTGAAGTACCAGTTCACACGCCTCAGGGATCAGCATAAAGTACCGGGTAATATCAGGATGTGTCACGGTGATCGGTCCGCCTGCTTCGATCTGTTGTCTGAACTTGGGAATGACCGATCCGCTGGAGCCAAGTACATTCCCAAAACGTACCGCTACGATTTCCGTTTTTTCGGAAGGGACATTCTGTGCATAGAGCTCACAAATGCGTTTGGTCGTACCCATGACATTGGTGGGACGTACCGCTTTGTCTGTAGAGATGAGTATAAACTTCTCAACACCGTTTTCTATGGATACATCGATGCAGTTTTTGGTGCCCACAACATTATTGAGTATTGCCTCTTCTACATTGGCTTCGACCAGCGGTACATGTTTGTAGGCTGCCGCATGAATGACAATTTGGGGTTTGTACTGTTCAAATGTGTTTTTCAACTGCTCTTTATGTACCACAGACTGCATCACACAGGCGATCTTCGCTTTGGATGCAAGCTCCTGTTCTATGCGGTATAGGTTGTATTCACTATGGTCAAGCAGTATAAGCTCTCTGGCACCATATTTGACACACTGTCTTGCAATTTCACTGCCTATGCTTCCACCGGCACCGGTAATAAGCACGGACTTGTTTTGAATAAATGCTGAAATGGTCGCCTTGTCCAGATCTTGCGGGTGTCTTGCCAAAAGATCGGCAACCGAGATCTTTTGAAGCTGTTGGCTAAAGGGTTCGTCTCTGAGGATTGCATCAAGCGATGGCAACACTTGTATGGTGTCAAAATAGTCATGCAGCCGCTCGTAGATCTCCTTGATGCGGTGTGCAGGGGCAGAGGGCATGGCGATCACCAGCAGATCAAACGTTTGTGTGCCTATTTTCTCTTTGAGTTTCTCTTTGGAGATAATGGGGATGCCGTCAATGCTGCGTCCGTGCAGTATGCTGTTGTCATCAACAAAGTAGCGCAGCCTGTAAGGGGTGTCCCTGAATTCCTCTTCAAGTTTCAAGCCCGCTTTTCCCGCACCGTAAATGACGATATTTTTGGTTTTGACTACACGGCTTTTGTTGATGAAGTAGTAGTAGGCATACATCAGAAAGTTGATACTGAAAAGGTAGGCAAACAGTTCGCTGACAAAGAAGTAGACATATATCTTGCCATAAAACAGCGGCATGTAAAATACAAAAGCAGTAAAATAGACGACACTCTTTATGAGAAAGGTTTTTGGGGTTGCCTTGCTCCATGAAAGAGAGTAGTCTTTGTAGATCAGGGTAGAAGCGATGAGTCTAGCAACGATCACTGTAGTGACGACCTTTGGCATGAAAGGCTGGTGAAATACCCATGATGTCCACGCAAATGTTGTCAAAGAGAGGAGTATGATAACCAGATAGTTTAAAATACGTTTGTCAATAGTGAACATGGCTACTCTTTAATTGTCTGTTTGATAGTATCACATATCATCTGCACATCATCTCTGGTCATGGTTGTACTGCTTGCAACACATAGACCCTTTTCAAAAAGCCGTTCACTTGTTCCATCCGCAATGGCTTTGGCATCTTTGAAGAGCGGCTGCAGGTGCATCGGCTTCCAAAGTGGACGAGATTCGACATTGATCTTCTCAAGCGCGTTGACAACATCCATATAGTTCGTCTTTTCAAATGTCAACGCTGTCAGCCAGCGGTTTCCTCGGCTATTTGGGAGTTCTGGCATAAAGCTGATCTCGTCAATTCCGTCAAGACACTCTCTATACCATTCAAAGATCTGCCGTTTCTTGGCAACACGCTCCTCGATCACCTCCATCTGTCCCACACCGATGGCTGCAAGCACGTTGCTCATGCGGTAGTTGTAGCCGTATTCGGTATGTTCATAATGCAAAAACGGCTCTTTTGCCTGTGTGGCATAGAAGAGTGCTTTGTCTCTCCAAGCTTGGTTTGGGGTCACAAGCATGCCGCCGCCGGAAGTGGTCAGGATCTTGTTTCCATTAAAAGAGTAGATGCCAAAGTCGCCAAAGGTACCGGTATGTTTCCCGTTAAAAGTCGCTCCCAAGGATTCTGCGGCATCCTCAATAAGATAGATACCATGTGTTTTGCATATTTTGGCTATCTCTTCTATATCTGCGCTCATGCCATACAAATGTGTCACGATGAGTGCCTTGGGCTTTTTGTCACAACTTTCCAGATATTCTTGGAGAAGTTTGGGTGAAAGGTTCCATGAAGTTTCATTGCTGTCTATGAAAACGGGGTTTGCACCCTGATACAAAATGGCATTGACAGATCCTATGAAAGTAAATGTTGATGCGAGGACATCATCACCTTGACCAATACCGAGTATCCTCAGTGCCAGATGCAGTGCCGCTGTCCCAGAAGAGACGGCCAGTGCATTGGATGTACCGGTGTAGGACTTGATGTTCTCCTCGAACTTATTGACATACTCGCCAAGCGGCGCGATGTAGTTGCTTTCAAATACTTTTTCAATGTACTTCAGTTCATTGCCGCTCATATGAGGGGCGCTTAAAAAGAGTCTTTTTTTCAATCTAGTTCCTTTATGACTTTACATGGGTTTCCGTAACATAGTTTATTGTCCTCGATGGAACGTATGACGACAGATCCTGCGCCTATCAGGCAAGCACTTCCTACGGTGACTCCCTGAATGATGCTGCTGCCTATGCCGATATGCGTCAGATCTCCAATGCTCACATTGCCTGCCAAAGCGACACCCGGAGAGATATGTGCAAAATCTCCTATTGTGTTTTCATGTTCAATGACCGAAGCGGTGTTGATAATGGCACCTTTGCCGACAGTGCTGTGCGTGTTGATAACAACACCGGGCATCACGACACTTCCTTTGCCTATCATTACGTTGTCGGAGACGATAGCAGAGGGGTGGATCAGTGTGGCAATTGCAAAGCCTGCCTCTTCTATCTTTTTAAAAAGTTTTTTTCGAACGGCATTGACTCCTACACCGAGTGCAATGGGAATCTCTGTGTTGTTTTTTATCTCTTCAAAAGAGGGATGCTTATTTTCTCCATCATCTATGAATATAATCTCATCATATCCACAAGCCTTTGCAATATCTGCAACAACCAGTCCATGTCCACTGGCACCGTAGATGTATAGAGATTTCATACTATTGACTACACCCTATCTTCTGACAAAACATTTCAAAAATAAACTTTTGTTTTGTTGTATTTAATGTTGCCAAATATTTAAATAAAATTGATTTGTGTAGTGTAAAGTTTTTAGGTACAACCACTAAAGAATCTTTTTTTAAATTTCCATCTACAAGGTCATTATTGGAAATTATGAGTTTCTTATCATGGTATTGAGATGTTAATTGTAAACAGATACAGTCATCACCAAGTTCTTTTATAATGAGGACAGGTCGTATCTTGTATTCACTCAAATCTGTAAAGTATATTTTTGCAAGATAGATTTTTCCTACCATTGTGTATAGTCCTCACTATCTTCAACAAAACTTTTTGAATGAAATCCAATTTTACCTATATTTTCTAACTCTTTTTTATGCCAATGCATATAATCATAAGAAAATGCTTTTTTAAGGATATCGTACTCTTCAAATGATATAACAACAACATTTTCACGACCCTTTCGGTGTATGATTACCTCTTCATTATCTAAGTACACACTATCAAACACTGCTTTGAGATTATTTCTTGCTTCTGTTAAACTTACTACCTGCATAGAATATCCTTTACATTTTTCTGTACATTATTATAGCATACTTTTCAGTTTCCAGTAAACTTCTCCATAGTAACACTACCACTCGAACTTATATCACTTCTTTTGACAACCTTTAAAAACGTAAGCCATAATATCTTCATATCGAGCAAAAAAGATTGATTCTCAACATACCATACATCATACTCGAACTTCTGCTCCCAACTGATGGCATTGCGCCCGTTGACCTGTGCCCATCCAGTTATCCCTGGTTTGACATCGTGGCGTTTCTTCTGCCGTTCGTTGTAAAGCGGCAGGTACTCTACAAGCAAAGGTCTTGGCCCCACGAAACTCATATCCCCTTTCAAGACATTAAAAAGTTGTGGGAGTTCATCCAAACTAGTGCTTCGTATGAACTTTCCTATCCCAACAAGTCGTTTCTCATCAGGCAACAGCTTGCCATTTTGATCTGTCTCATTTGTCATAGTTCGAAACTTGTATATCTTGAAAATTTTTCCATCTTTTCCGGGGCGTTCCTGTGTAAAGAGTATTGGTCTTCCCATCTTCCGCCAAATCAACAACGAAACTATTAAATATACAGGAAAAAATAAAATAATCAATATCAATGACAGAATCGTATCAAATATTCTTTTTATCATTTTCCAAAACCTCTTGATATTCTTTTAATAAACTTTGAAAAAACGCTTTTCTATCATATTTTTCAATTACACTTTTTCTTGTATTGGAACTTAAAACTTTTGATAAGGTTACATCTTCTAAAAATTTTCTCATAGCATTGTATAACATCTCTATGTTTTTAGGTTCGACAATCAAACCATTGACATTGTGCTCGATGATCTCATCGCATCCATTAATGTTGGTAACGATACAAGGCAGTTGCATGCTGCATGCCTGAAGTACAACATTGGGAAATCCCTCCCTGTAGGTAGGCAGTACAAAACAGTCACTGGCCGCCAAATATGGTCTTATATCATTCTGAAATCCTACATGAAAAATCTGTTTATTGGTTTTCAAAATACTATGTGCCTGTGTGGAGATGGGATCAAGTGTTTCTTCAAAACTTCCAACTATTAGCAATCTAATATGGTCATACTCTTCGGAGAGCTTTTGAAAAGCACCTAAAAGTTCATTGACCCCTTTGTCTTTTACAACCCTGCCCACAAAACAGAAAACAAATGTATTGTGAAGATTGTATTTGTTTTTGATCTTGTCTGCTTGCTCTACTACCTCATTGGTTTTGTCAAAATAGACTGTATCGATACCATTACTGCTGCCATGACCAATCACCTTTAGCTTCTCTTTCTTGGCAAGTCTTTGCTCCAGTATATAGCTTTGTAACCCAAGTGAATTCGGGTAGACTCTGGTTGCAAAGAAGTAGGTGAGTTTTTCGACAAGCAGCAGCAACTGCTTCTTCTTTCCAGTTGCTTCCATAACGGGAAGCCCCGCAACGGTATGAAGTCTATGAGGCACACGACAAATCCATGCAGCCATCATACCCACAATGCCAGCTTTGGGTGTATGTGTATGCACAATGTCAGGCTTTTCTTTTAGGAGCAAAAAGACCATTTTGACTAAAGAGATGACATCACGCATGGGTGTGATCTCTCTGCTCATCTCAAGTGAAACGGTTCTGATACCCTCCCTTTTCTCTACCTCTGTAAGTTCTTCTCCCGCGCTGGACACCCCTACAACTTCAAAGTATTGGTTCATAAATTTGAGTTGATCTGTCAATAGTACTTTGAGAGATATAGGTACAGTTGTGATGCGGATTAGTTTAGGTTTCATACGTATCTCTCCCGCTTAACTTGGTATGCAGTGATTTTGATATCTGTCTACCTTTGTTTCTTAGGGGCTCTTCTATAAATCTATAGGAAAATTCTGTAAAAAGGATGACTACGATGATATATGGAATTAAAAACATTAAATGATGCTCTGTATGGGAGGGTGAAAGTCCGGCATATCTGAAAAACAGTTCGCGGATAAAATAGATTCCTAACATATGGGTTAAATATAAAGAATAGGATCTTGAACCTAGTACCGAAAGTGTTTTGCGCCATATGCCATCTTGCATTATCACCCCATTGTTAAAAGATGCCAATAGCACTAAAATACCTGAAACGATAACAACCAGTCCATGATAAAACCAAACAACTTCCTCTTTGGCTACCAGTACTAATAGAGCGAAGAGCATTATCATGATAAAAGGTTTATATTTACTGGTTTTCAAAAATGTAAGTTGCATATGTGCAAAAAAATTGATATGGTGCAAATATGCAATGAGGATACCAAGAGCAATAGCATCTGTTCTAAAGAACCAAAGAGGTGATGGCCAAGGTCTATGTAAAAAAATCTGAGACAAAACCAAAATTAAAGAAATTAAAGCAATCTTCCGTTTGCCAAAAAAGAATAAAAGCAGAGGAAAGAGGAAATAAAACTGCTCTTCAAGTGAAAGACTCCAATATACACGAAGCCCTGTAGGTTCACAATGGGTAAAATGAAAATATTGACAAGAAACAAGATTGAAATTAACGACTTGAAAGAGACCTGCTATCGCAGTATTTACATTTCCCTGTATAGTACCGAAATAATGGCTTTCATTAAAGAATATACTACACACAATAGCAAAAAGAGACCAAAAGATTGCTGCAGGCCATAATCTATAGATACGTTTGATAAAAAAAGGTATATAAAACGCACTAAAAGAGTCTTCTCGATCGTAAGCTTTCAATAGTATACCGGCGATTAGATAACCGGATATGCAAAAAAATAAATCTACTCCTCCGCCTAGCCAATAATAAGCTGTATAGGTACTTATTTCCGGGAACAAGTTTGGCAAATGGTCAAAGACTACAAGAGTAATTGCGTATGCTCTAAGTACTTCTATTTCGAAATTTTTTTTCATATGAACCTGCGCTTGATTTTTTCAATCATCATTACTTTAAAGATGCTCACTTCTTCATTCTTCAGAAGCAATAAAAGCAAGAAAAAGCATATTATACCCAATAACGCTCCTGTAAAAAAGTCCAAATACAAATTATGAAAATAACTGTATTTTTGGTAATTGTGCATGGCATATAGAGCTATCGAAACTGCAAAAATATTTTTTGCTAAAAATACAGATATGCCATCATAGAAATCTTTACCGATTTTCTTGTGTAAAATAACAACTTGCATGAAAACATAAACAATTAAAGAAATAGAAGATGCCAATGCCAATCCTTCAACACCTAAATATCGGACAAACATGATGCTAAGTAAAATGTTAACACTGACTGCAACAGTGCTGATAAGCAAAGGGGTTTTGGTATTTTTTTGAGCATAAAAGACCTTGTTGAACAGTTCTCGCAATCCTAAAAAAACAATACCTATGCTGTAAAAGAAAAAGACAGAAGAGGTTAATGTTGCTGCTGATGTATCAAATTTTCCGCGTTGAAATACAATGGAAACAATTTCGTGATTGTAAACGAGTGTTATGGCAGTAACAGGTAGCATGATCAGCAAGAGTAAACGTATGCTTTTTTGTATTGATAGATTTAGTTTGTCATTTTCGCCATTAACAATATGTTTTGAAAACATAGGATATACAATACTCATAATAGCCATCACAAATATACCGCTTGCAAAACTGATCAGTCTGTTTGAATAGTTGAGTGCAGAAACACTTCCCTCCTGTAGCCCTGATGCCAGGATCGTATCTACCATGATGTTGGTTTGGTCGATAAAAACACCCAAAAATGCAGGGAAGAAAAGTAACCCCATTTTTTTAATATTTTTATCTTTTAGATTTAAATAAAAAGAGTATGCAAAATGTTTCCTTACAATCCATTTGTGTAAAGGAACTTGTAATGCCCATGCAACAACACCTGCAACGGCAGGTACATAGATACCATAATTTGAAGCAAAGAGTGTAATTGCGATAACTACAATAGAATTATTGATTATGGGTACTAAATGTGGTGTTATGTATTGTTCATTGCTTAGTTGTATGGATGTCATAAAACTGATAAAAATAGAAAAAACAAATGAGAGAGTCATAATACGTAAAAGAGAAATAGTTAAGCCAATATTTTGAGAATCAGTGGATGAATTGATTATGTGAACAATTTTTGGTGCAAAATAGACCCCAAGAATCATAATCAGTAAGGAAATAAGCAGATATAGATTGATGATATTGCTGCTAAATAGACTACTGTTTTGCAAACCATGCTTGATTTTTTCTTCGTTATAGAGAGGTAAAAAAACCAAAGAGACTGTAGCGTAAAAAGCCGTAAATAGTATGCCTGTGATGTTGAGGGCTATGAAAAAAGCATCTGTATCGGAACCTGCACCAAAATAGGAGGAGATAACTACATCTTTTCCAAAAGCGATCGCTTTACCAATGATGATCATCAGTATAATAAAAAGTCCTGTCGTAAATAGTGTTCTTTTTTTCATGATTAAACTGTTTTGTAAAAGTTGAATTTTCTATGAGTAAAGAGCCATACAAAGAAGAAAAAGAACATTGCAATGACACTTCCGGGAGTATGAAGCAGCTGGTTATTGGCAGGAATATATAGCAGTCCGATTGTCAGATTGGCAAACAAGATGATTGAGACAGGGTTATGATAACGGTAGGCTTCTTTCCATACTTTTGCATAAAAAAATGCTATGAGAGCAAATACAAACAGAGTGCCGATAAATGTAAAATCTCCCGCAAACCAGGAAAAAACAGTAGACCATTTGCTGTCATCCCATGCTGTGTGCAGTCCTGTTCTGTAAGGATAGGTATCGTGAAAATCGACAGGCACGCCTAAAAACCTGTTCATAAAGACTGTTACCGAATAGGAGTTCCCCATAAAATAGGTCCACTCGAAAGGTTCTTGCATACAAAGTGACAATCCGTAGTATCCTTGGGAAAGGTAGCCGCTAAAGGCAGCAAGTGCGAAACCAAATTTGTCTCCAAAAATAGAAAATATGATACTGTCTGTATCGTACTTCATGAGAGGATGCACTACATCATTAATGTTGGATCTGTCAATGTTTAAAGCAGAATATCTAAAGTAGAGTACGGTAACAAGAAGGGCAATGCCGAGAATGCCAAAGAGAAAAAGTTTTTTAAGCAACTTTTTCCTTTTTACAGGATCGGTAAGGTCACTTCTTAGCAAAAAAACGATGCTTAGAAAAACAAGAATGTCTCCCAACTGTTTTTGCTTCCCATGTCCAATGGTTTCGAGTAAAATGATCGAGACATATGAAAATATTACCATATATCTATATGCTTTTGGTAGTTTCTTAAAATAGAAAGCGCCTAAAATCAATGTTGCAAGATAAGGAACATAGGTTAGTGTCTGTATAAGGAAAGCAACTCTTACATTTCCTTTGCCTCTTTCATAGTCTTTGTATAAATTAATATATGCTTCTCCCATTTTGGATATTGAGAGATTTAGTGTTCCATCGTAAAGGGAGAGTATCAAGTTGACAAGTTGAACGATAGCAATAATGACAATACTGATTTTGACCCAAAAGATGATCGTTTGAAGCTTTGAACGTTGATCTTGCCGATGTATATTTATGGCACGGTTGTTTAATTCAACAAGTCCTAGAGTATAACCAATGGAAAAGAGCAAAAGAAAGGCCAGCATATATGCTGCAACCGGTAATTTTTCATAATCTGTATAGGTAATAGGTCCCCAAAAACTCAATACTACACCGATAAGAATATATAGCATTACAGCTATTAAAGGTAAAAAGTCTGTTGTAGTTGCTTTCAATGTGTATTGACCCCAAATATCTCTTTGTATTTTTTGACTTTTGCTTGACCGGTTAAATGCCCTATGTGTATGGATTCTTGTTGGGCTTTTTCAAGATAGTCACTGATTGTTTTTACAATTTTCGCAGGATTCCCGGCAACAATACTTCCATCCGGTACATCCTTGGTAACAACGGAATAAGCACCTACTACACAATTATTTCCAATAGTAACTCCTGGCAAAATCAAGGCGCCAAGTCCGATAAAAACATTATTTCCGACAGTAATTCTCTTGGTAATATCAAGATCGGGTATATCTTTTCGAAAAGGCAAAACTGCTCCATCATGACAAATAAATTTTGCATCTAAACTTATATAAACATTGTCTCCAAGCGTTACAAGATACGGTTCGGCACTGAACATTTTATAGCTGCTTCCGTAGATGGTAACGTGACCTTTCATTACCACACCCAAAGATTTCGCATATTTTACCGGATATAACTCTGCCATAAGTCGTTTATATGGAACAGTAAAGATTTTTAATAATCTAAATATTTTCATAATCTTTTCTCCATTTTGTGTAAAAAACCATCTACTTCCTTAATATATCGTCTATAATCAAAGATTTTGTTTTGTAGGCAATAACGCTTCATTGCAACCCTTTCTTCCCTGCTGAGGTTTAATATTTTAACCATTTTATTTACTTGTTCCGCTTCATCATCAAGACTGATAATGAAACTGTTTTTACCTTCAACTGCATATTTTTCTATATTGCTTATCATATTTGATATGACAGGTGTTCCATAGGAAATAGATTCTGAAAATTTGCTGGGGAACCCTGCTTCGATAACTCTTTCAATGTTTCTTAGAAAAATAGTAAAGTCACTTTTTTGTATATTTTCAATGATAACTGAATGAGGCTGTCTCCCATGAAAGGTGACTAGATGGGCGAGCTTTTGAAGGATATTTGAATGTTCCGGAAAAACAGATAGATAATTCTCTTTGGTCAGACCGAAAACGTCAAATGTAAAGTTTGTTTTTTGTTGATGCACATTATGTAACATCACAATGATCTTGTCCAGTCTGTCTTTGATGGTTGTCCTCTTCTTGTCAATCCGATTTAGATTGAACGCGCTGCCTGCATACATTAGCTTGACTGTCTCTGTTTGTTCTTCTTGTGAAGGAAGGAGGTCTAAGGTATCAACATCATAGAGGGTTGGCAGTTCGACAATGGCGCGGTGATGTTTTGAATAAAACTCGGTTAAAAATCTGCTTGTGGTAATAATTCCATCGGCTTTAAGATGTATATAGCGCATGCGCAGGCTTGTATCAAGCCATTTTACAGTATTGAAAAGCAATCCTCCTCCGTTGCTTTCATACCATTCTGTTGCATCCGGAATATATAAAGCATTGTAGCGATGGCATAGTTTTCTTATGTTATATTGGGCAAGTGCAGGGTAGTTGTAGCAGATGATGCTATGGAGGTCTTTATTGTAAAATTTGGAAACGACATACTCTAAAGGTTTGGCGGTAGTGATATAGCGAAACCATGCTTTGTGGCTGCCCGGGTAGGGAACAGACCATGTCTCAAAATCCCTAACAGTTGATTTAGTCTGTTTAATGTGTGTATTTTCAGACAAAGTTTTATCAATGCCTATCAGTACGACATGATAGCCAAGATCTCTCAAAATCTTTGCATTTGCCAAAACCCTTTGTGCGGCAGCATTTTTATCGGGCAGCTCAAATCCTCCCATGTAGATTATGGTTTTCCTTTGCATTTAGTTGTTCCCATAATGGTCATAATACTCAGGATGTTTGTCCATCCATTCTTTCAGTTCGACTAACATCTGTTCGTAATCGGGAACAAGATAGTTTAACTCCTTGCGTGTACAAATAAGACTTTTGTCTACTTTGTAATCATCATAAGGTACTACGGTGATCTGTTTCCCCCATACTTTTGCAAAGAGTTTTAGAAGTTCAAATTTGGAAATCTTTTCATGTGGGCATAAATGATATAGTCCGACAATATCCTGTTTAATGAATTCTACAGTGGCTTTTGCTAGTTCTAGTGTCGTAACTCCGGACCAATAGGCTTGCGTATAGCCATTAACTGTATCTTTTTGTTTTAAAAACCAATCAAGCAAACCTGTACCATTGTTTTTGAGCTCTGGACCGATGATGGAAGTTCTAATAGTCAGGTCTTTATCATTGACAATTTCGCCTAGTGCTTTTGTTCTTGCATAATTGTCATCTCCATCCCTATAGGATGTTTCTGTATATTGTCCTTTTTGACCCGAGAAGACACAATCTGTACTGATATGGATTAGCTTATAGTCAAGTTCATTGCCTAATCCGGATAAAAAGTTGGGCAAATAACTGTTAAGCAAAATTGCTGAAGAAAGATCCTCTTTTGACTGGGAGACCAAAGCACCTACACAGTTAACAACATAATGGGGGTTAAGATTTTCAAGATACTTTTCAAGTGCATTAAAGTCAGTTACATCCAAAACAGTATCAACATACTTTCCTTTTTTACGTGCTACACCAAATATGTCATACGTATTTGTGTTATCAAGTATTTCTGCCATAATGTGTCCAGCCATACCTTGTGAGCCTAGAATGACAATTTTTTTCTTCATTGGTACTGTCTCCAAACCGTGCGATTGATATAGTCAATGTAGCTGACAATAATTCTGACAACTTTTTTTGATACATTGTCACTTTTGTAATCTTCTACTATATGTACCGCATTTTTATTTTCTTCCCACTGTTGTGTGACAATATCAATCGCATTCAAGATATCATTACTTTTGAGACCGGACATGATCAACGTCCCTTCGTCCATGCCTTCAGGGCGTTCGTGTGCCTGACGAATAGTAATGGCTGGAAAATTCAATATGGAAGACTCTTCTGTGATAGTCCCGCTGTCTGAGATGGCACAATAGGCATTTTTTTGCAGAGCAATATAATCAAAAAAGCCAAGTGGTTTCATAAATTCTATTAACGGATTGAACTCTTTTATACCTATGGTTTCAAGTTTTTTTCGTGTTCTGGGATGTGTTGAAACTATGATGCGTTTGCCGTACTTCTCTGCAATTTTGTTGAGTGATTCCAGCAGATCATTGAAATTTTGTTCTGAGTCAACATTTTCTTCTCGGTGAGTACTGACGATGAAAAAATCTTTGGGTGACAGACCAAGGCGTTCCAATACGTCTGAATTATTGATATCCTCCCTATGATAGTTCAAGACTTCAAGCATGGATGAACCTGTTTTGATGATTGTTTCAGGTCTGATCCCTTCGGCAATGAGGTATCGGCGCGCATGTTCGGTTAGGGTCATGTTAATATCACTGAGTTGATCAACAATTTTACGATTGATCTCCTCCGGTACTCGTTGATCAAAGCATCTGTTCCCTGCTTCCATGTGAAAGACAGGGATCTTACGACGTTTCGCAGAGATAACAGAAAGACAGGAGTTTGTATCACCATAAAGCAGTACGGCATCAGGTTTGAGTTCATCAAAAAGTCTGTCTGACGTGCTGATAACGTTAGCAATGGTTTCAGCAGCATTTTCCGCTGCTGCATTTAAGAAGTAGTCAGGCTTTTTGATGCCCATATCGTTAAAAAAAACTTCATTTAACTCATAATCGTAATTTTGTCCTGTATGTACCAAAATGTGTTCTGTAAACTTCTCTAGCTCAGAGATTACACGGCTAAGTTTAATGATCTCGGGTCGCGTTCCGACTATTGTCATGACCCTTTTCACGAGATCACTCCAAATTCTCTTAGATCATCTTGTATCTCTAAAAGATTTAAAAGCATTTCTTTGAGTTCATCTTCATTTAGTTGATATGTATTATGCGAGTGGTACTCGTCCGCCTGTGTAACAACCTCTTCGCCCTCTTCAAAGAATTTTGCATAATTTAAATCTCTAGTATCCGCAGGAATACGGTAATAATCTCCCATATCCTCTGCATGAACCATCTCTTCTCGAGTCAAAAGTGCTTCATATAGTTTTTCTCCATGCCGTGTCCCTATAATTTTGATTGGGTGTTCAGGTTTACCTAGCATCTTTGTCAAGGTATTTGCCAGTAACTCTATAGTTGCAGCTGGAGCTTTTTGAACAAATATATCTCCATTTCTACCGTTTTCAAAGGCAAAGAGAACCAATTCTACTGCTTGGTCAAGACTCATCATAAAGCGTGTCATGGCAGGATCGGTAATGGTGATTGCTTTACCTTGTCGGATCTGATCAATGAAGAGAGGAATCACCGAACCACGGGATGCCATAACATTGCCATAGCGGGTTACAGCGATCATGGTTTCATCATCATTCAGATTACGTGATTTTGCTACAGCTACACGCTCCATCATAGCTTTACTGATCCCCATAGCATTTATTGGATAGACCGCTTTGTCTGTGCTGAGAACTATGATTTTCTTTACACCGGCATCTATAGCTTCATAAAGCACATTTTCAGTTCCCACGACATTGGTTTTGACAGCCTGCATAGGATAAAATTCGCATGATGGCACCTGCTTGAGTGCTGCAGCATGAAAAACAAAGTCCACGCCACGCATAGCATCTTTGATAGAGTTTGGATCACGTACATCACCCAGGTAAAATTTAAGCTTAGGATTGTTGTACTGTTTACGCATATCATCCTGTTTCTTTTCATCGCGTGAAAAGATGCGAATCTCTTTAATATCTGTATTTAAAAAACGTCGCAGAACAGCGTTTCCGAATGAACCTGTTCCCCCAGTAATTAGTAGTGTTTTATTTTTGAACATTGTTTTCTCCAATATTTTCAATATACCACTCTATCGCTTCTTCCATCCCCTGATAGATATCATGTGTCGGTTCATAGCCAACTATCTTCTTGGCTTTGGAGATGTCGGCATTTGAGTGGCGAATATCGCCCGGGCGGAAGTCTCTGTAGATTGGTTGTTGGTTGATAGTTGATAGTTGATGCTTCTGTGCTGATTTATTCAGTTGATCCTTAATAAGATTGAATAGTTCATTAAGGGTATTTCTGCCACCAACTGCTACATTGAAGGCTTCCCCGAATGCTTCAGGGTTCTCTGTCAGTCCGGCAAGGACATTCATTTGGATAACGTTGTCTATATAAGTGAAGTCACGACTGGTTTCTCCATCGCCGTTGATGAAAACATCTTCACCTTTGAGCATGGATGCCACCCATTTTGGGATGACCGCTGCATAAGCACCGTTAGGGTCTTGTCGTCTTCCAAATACATTGAAGTAACGCAGTCCAAGTGTCTCCATACCGTAGACTTTGTGAAAGACGGAACCATAAAGTTCGTTGGTCGCTTTCATCGCGGCATAGGGAGAGAGTACGTTTCCTGTACGTTCCTCGACTTTGGGAAGCTCTTTTGAATCCCCATATACAGAACTTGAACTGGCATAGACAAACCGTTTGATACCGGCATCTTTGGCGGCAGTGATCATGTTGAGAAATCCTGTGATGTTGGAACGGTTTGAAGTAATAGGATCATCGATGGAACGGGGAACCGAGCCGAGTGCAGCCTGATGCAACACTATATCTACACTTTCACAAGCTCGCTTGCAAGTTTCAAAGTCTGCTATATCTCCCTCTATGAAAGTAAAGTTCTTTGCATTCTTTTCGCCAACACTTGCCAGAACATCATCGATGTTGTGCTGATAGCCGGTAGAAAAGTTATCCAGACCAACCACTTTTTGGTTGTGGTTGAGTAGAAACTCTGTAAGGTTGGATCCGATGAAACCGGCATTGCCGGTAATCAGCCATGTTTTTTGTTCTGTATCGAATTTTTCTAATAGTCGTTCAAATGTTGTCATGATTTTCCTTGTTTTAGCATATTTTATGTATGAGATTTTCCAGGTTTTTCTGATCAACCTCAGATAAGCTTCCCACTTTTGTAAGTACATGACTTTTTTCAATGGTTGCTATGGCAGCCTTGAAAATAGAAGGTTTCAATAAACCGCAAGTCTGCCATTCACTTACTTCCAATTCGAACTCCAGTTTATTGTCTACATTGCTTGATATAGCCAAAATCAACAAGGTATCTCTGCCATCTTCATTGTATGTAGGAGAAGAAATGACTACAGCAGGACGTGCTTTGTATTTTAGACTACTGGCAAATGGAAATTTGACAATGACAATATCATACTTGAAGATATCGGTCATATACGCTATCCTCTTGGTTGTCCCATATTTTCTTGAATGATTTTTGAGAAATTTCAATAAAATCTTTTTGATCTTTATCTTCATTGATGACTTCATACTTTTTGACTACATCATCTTTTAGATTTTGGATAATATTTAATACAATATCCAATTTAGAATCTTCGATTTCCAGCTTTATGGTTCTCATATATCATCCTTTTTTAGCCATTATAGCAAAATTTGCAATGGTGTCTACGGCACTACAATTTTCCGTCGCTCTTTTTCAATTTGGACTTGATATCGTAAGCAACCGCTTTTTCGTCAGCTTTCAGATTATCAATATCCAAATCGCTAAACGCATCATGTGCGACTGCCAAAACGATAGCATCATACTGCCTGTTCAATGACCCCAATAAGTCGATATTGTATTCTCTTTTTACCTCTTCTTTATCCGCCCATGGATCATAGACGCTGACATTGGTACCAAACTCTTGAAGCTCTCTTATGACATCGATCACTCTTGAATTGCGAATATCCGGGCAGTTCTCTTTAAAAGTAATTCCAAGCACCAGCACATTGGCACCCTCAATTTTATGCCCTTTTTTGATCATCAGTTTCACAACCTGATTGGCGACATAGATACCCATATTGTCATTGAGTCTTCTTCCCGCTAAAATGATCTCGGGATTGTGACCTACTTCTTGGGCTTTATGAGTGAGATAATAGGGATCCACACCTATACAGTGTCCACCCACAAGACCCGGTCGGAAAGGGAGGAAGTTCCATTTGGTACCGGCAGCTTGGAGTACCGCTTCGGTGTCGATGCCGAGTTTGTTGAAGATGATGGCAAGTTCATTGACAAAAGCAATGTTAATGTCACGCTGTGAATTTTCAATTACCTTTGCCGCCTCGGCAACCTTGATGGAAGGTGCCAGGTGGGTACCTGCAGTAATAATGGAGGCATACAGATCATTAACGATCTTCCCGATTTCAGGTGTAGAACCAGAAGTGACTTTCAAAATTTTGGTAACGGTGTGCTCTTTGTCCCCGGGGTTGATGCGCTCAGGAGAGTAGCCGCAGAAAAAGTCTTTGTTGAATGTCAGTCCACTTGTTTTTTCGAGGATAGGAACACAGTCCTCTTCTGTCGCTCCCGGATAAACGGTAGACTCGTAAATGACAATGTCCCCTTTTTTCAGTACTTTCCCAATAGACTCACTTGCTTTGAGCAGAGGGGTGAGATCAGGACGTTTATGCTCATCGATGGGTGTTGGAACGGTTACGATGTAAGTATTGCAATCAGCTATATCTTCGAGTTGATTAGTGAACTCCATACCGTTGGCAATCGCTTCGTTAACCTGTTCGTCATTCAGTTCCAAGGTACGGTCATGACCGCTTCTAAGCTCGTCTATACGCCATTGTGCAATATCGAATCCGACTACTTTGTACTTTGTGCTAAAAGCATGCGCGAGTGGTAGTCCGACATACCCTAACCCTATGACAGCGATTTTGTGATCCATAACAATCCTTCCTAAATGATTTTCTGTTCAGCGCGTCTGAGCAGGTATTGGCCGTACTGGTTCTTCTTTAGTGGTTGAGCCAGTTCTATGAGCTTCTCTTTGTTGATGTAACCCATTTCGTAAGCGATCTCTTCGATACAGGCGACTTTGAGCCCCTGACGGTTTTCGATGGTCTGGATGAAGTTGGAGGCTTCAAGCAGGCTTTCGTGGGTGCCGGTATCGAGCCACGCGTAGCCTCTGCCCATCAGCTTGACCTTCAGACGTTTTTCTTCAAGATACATCTGGTTGAGGGTGGTGATCTCCAGTTCACCACGGTCGCTTGGCTTGACCTCTTTGGCTTTTTTGACCACATCGTTGGGGTAGAAGTAGAGCCCCACCACAGCATAGTTGCTTTTTGGGTTTTCCGGCTTCTCTTCAATGGAGATGACGTTACCTTCCTCATCGAACTCGGCAACCCCGTAGCGCTCCGGATCTTTGACATAGTAGCCAAAGACGGTAGCAGCATTGTGTTCTGTGGCGTTGCTAACAGAAGTTGCAAGCATCTGTGTCAGACCGTGTCCGTAGAAAATGTTGTCACCCAGTACCAGTGCTACATCGTCATCACCGATGAACTCTTCACCAAGAATGAACGCCTGTGCCAGCCCGTCCGGGCTTGGCTGTACGACGTAGCTGAACTGCATACCGATATCACTTCCGTCTCCTAGCAGCTGCTCAAAACGCGGCAGGTCTGTCGGTGTGGAGATGATGAGCACTTCCGTAATGCCTGCAAGCATCAGGACCGAAAGCGGATAGTAGATCATCGGTTTGTCATAGATGGGAACCAGCTGTTTGCTGACCCCTTTGGTGATAGGGTAGAGCCGTGTGCCTGACCCGCCTGCTAAAATGATGCCTTTCATACACTGTCTCCTAATCGTTCTCTTTGGTAGCTGCCGTCCTGTACGGCTCTCCACCATGCCTCATTGTCGAGGTACCACTGTACGGTCTTTTCCAGACCGGTTTCGAAGGTCTCCTGCGGTTTCCATCCAAGCTCCCGTTCGATCTTCGATGCATCGATAGCGTAGCGTACATCGTGTCCCGGGCGGTCTTTGACAAATGTGATAAGCTCCGAATAGCTGCGCAATGTTGAATTTTGAGTGTTGAATTTTGAATTGGCAGAAATGGGGATCTTTTTGTCAAGGATCTGGCAGATGGTCTTGACCACTTCGATATTCTGTTTTTCGTTGTGCCCGCCGATGTTGTAGGTTTCGCCTATCTCTCCGGTTGTGGCGACGAGTACGAGTGCTCTGGCATGATCCTCAACGTAGAGCCAGTCGCGGATCTGGTCTCCTTTGCCGTAAATAGGCAGGGGTTTGCCTTCAAGGGCATTGAGAATAACAAGCGGGATGAGCTTTTCTGGGAAATGGTACGGCCCGTAGTTGTTGGAGCAGTTGGTTACCAGTGTGGGGAAACCGTAGGTACGCTGCCATGCGCGTACAAGGTGGTCTGAACTTGCTTTTGAGGCAGAGTATGGGGAACTTGGTGCGTAAGGGGTTGTTTCGGTAAAAAGATCGTCTGTACCTTCAAGGTCGCCATAGACCTCATCGGTTGAGATGTGGTGAAAACGGAATCTCTTCTGTTTTGCCTCATCGAGGGTGTTGTAATATTTGCGTCCCTCATCCAGCAGGGTGTAGGTACCGAAAATATTGGTCTTGATGAACTCTCCTGGGCCGTCGATGGAACGGTCTACATGGGACTCTGCCGCAAGGTGCATGACAATGTCAGGCTGATGTTCTCTGTAGACACGTGCGATCTCTGAAGCATCACAGATATCGACCTGCTCAAAACTGTATCGTGGAGAATCGCTGACAGACTCAAGTGATTGGAGATTTCCTGCATAGGTGAGTTTGTCCACATTGACCACTTCGTGATCGGTATTCTCGATGAGGTGGCGAATGACAGCCGATCCGATAAATCCGGCACCGCCGGTTACTAAAAACTTCATTTACTTGTCCCCCTTGTTAAAAAAATAGTTGGTTGCTTTGACAAAACCTTCGACAGAACCGCAGTCAAAACGTCTGCCTTTGAATTTGTATGCAATGACCTTACCCTCTTTTGCCTGTTGCAGCAAGGCATCGGTAATCTGGATCTCTCCGCCTTTCCCCGGTGCTGTGCGTTTGAGGATCTCGAAGATATCCGGTGTCAGGATATAGCGTCCAATGATCGCCATATTGGTAGGCGCTTCATTGGGGGCAGGTTTTTCAATCATGTCAGTGACACGGTACGTATCGTCACTGTTGTCAATGAGATGTCCTGCAATGATACCGTAGCGGTCTGTCTGTGCTGGTGGTACCTCTTCTATGGCGACGATGGAACACTCGTACTTCTCATACACCTTGACCATCTGTTTCAGTATAGGGTCATGGGGAGCGTTGTCGCACAGGTCGTCTGCCAGCAGTACAGCAAAAGGTTCATTGCCAATGAGGGTTTCTCCGGTCAGGATGGCATGCCCGAGTCCTTTCATTTCGGTCTGTCTAGTGTAGGAGAAGGTGCATTGGCTGATCAGTGCACGGATCTCGTCAAGCAGCGGTTCTTTACTGGTGCCTTTGATCTGGTGTTCGAGCTCGTAAGAGATATCGAAATGATCCTCAATGGCACGCTTGCCGCGTCCTGTGACGATAGCCATGGTTGTGATACCGGCATCGAGTGCCTCTTCGACACCGTATTGGATGAGCGGTTTGGTCAGTACAGGCAGCATCTCTTTTGGGGTCGCTTTGGTAGCGGGAAGGAAGCGCGTACCGTATCCGGCAGCGGGAAATAGACACTTTTTGATCAAGAAACATCCTTTAAAGATAATCCTGATATTTTAGCGTATTTGTTATTAGGGTTGCGTTAGCCCTTTTGTGCAGCGAGCTTCTCTTTTAAAATGATCTTCCCTGCTTCCACACCGGGTTGGTCATAGGTGTTGACATCAATGAGTTCCCCTACGAGAGAGGTGAGCAGTTCATAGTAGAATATCAGTGCGCCGGCAGTATATTCGCCGGTATTGGGAATGGTGATCACATCAACAGGGATGTCCTTTTCATTCAGCAGTGCTTCCATGACAGAATCGCACTGCATATTGATGAGTGTTTCGAAAGGGAGACCGTTGAGAGCATCGAGTATTTCAAGGTTGGGAAGGCTGATATCGGAGATCATGGTATGGTCATTGAAATCTTCGATTTTGATGAATGTGACCGACTTGTCTCTGGTACCTTCCATGATAAGCTGCAGGAAAGAGTGCTGATCTTTGGGACCGATCAGCCCGATAGGGGTCAAACCGACATGGAATGCTGAATGGCGCTGGTGCTTGCCGAGACTTTCCCCCCAAAGCTGTACGTACCATTCACAGAAATATTTGAGTGACTCGGAATAGGCAAAGAGGCAATTAATGTGATATTGTGCATGATGTTTGGCATAGTAAGCGGCTTTGTTGAGCAGTGTTTCCTGCATATAACCGGCATTGAAGAAGCTCTCTTTAATGCTCTGTGCACCTTTGAGCAGCGTATGGATATCGATACCGCATAATGCGAGCGGCAGTAATCCTACAGTAGAAAGAACCGAGAAGCGTCCACCTACATTCGCAGGCAGGTGGAGGACATCGGCACGAATCGTGTGTGCATACCGTTCAAGTGGTGAACCGGGATCGGTAATAAACGTATAGGATTGCGGATCATTATGGAGTGAGTAGATGTACTTGTAGATGGCAAATGTCTCGACAGTGGTACCTGATTTGGAGATGACCAGGAAATGAGTTTTATCCAGCACAATATCATGAAGCAGTGCAGTTAAATTGACCGGGTCGGTACTTTCAAAGAAAAAGAGTCTGCGTGTAAGTGTTCTGACAGGGCGAATGAACTCATAGACCGCTTTTGCTCCCAAAGAGCTTCCTCCAATACCTATAACGACAATGTTCTCTACGGTTTCTGGTATTTTTTGACAATAGTTCGTAATGGCAGAGGTATCTTGCTCAGGTAAACCATAATAGCCTATGTGCTTTTGCTCTGCTTTGATCGCTTCGAATGCATGCTGTTTGGTTTTGTTGTCAGAGCAGGGGAAATAGAGTTTGTTTATCATGAATAGACTCCTTTGGGAGTTAGTGGGTAGCGGGTAGTGGGTAGTGGGTAGAAATTTGACATTATGGGTTTGCCTTTGTAATAAGGTTTCTTTTTAAACCGTTAAGCATTTTGAGAAGTTCGTTGGCTTCTTTAATCCATAGAAAGCCTATATCTTTTTCAATATAATAAATTTCAATGCCAATATAGATCTGGGTGATCAGTTCTGCTGTGGAACCTTTTGAGATTTCAAGAAAACGGATATTTTCTTTAAAAGATTCTTTTTCCATTCCTTCGGCAATATTACTTGCAATAGACAAAGAACTGCGTGTAATTTGATCTTTAAATGAAAAATCCTTGTTCTCTTTAAAGTAGGTATATATTTCTACACTTAAACGGCAAGCTCTTTCCCAGACATCGAGTTTTTCACATTTCATAGATATATTTGACCTTTCTACCTATCTACTCGCTACATACTTAGCACTAACTGCTTTGCAGTTTCAATAAGCTTATTGACCTTCTCTTCATACATTTTTGCCAAGGTAGCATCGGTTGATTCAAACCGTGTGACCAGTACCGGGGTGGTGTTGGATGCACGTACCAGTCCCCAGCCCTTTTCAAAGTTGATGCGAACACCGTCTACATCGATGATACTTTTGATAACAGGGAAATCTGCCGGAGGGGTTTCAAGCAGCTCTTTGACCTTGTCGATGATGGCGAACTTCTCCTCTTCAGTTGTCTCAACCTTGATCTCTTCGGTTGAAAAGACTTGAGGAAGGGCATCGAGTTCTTTGTCAAGGTCGATGCCCTGTGCCACCAGTTCCAGCATACGCAGGGTGGCATAGATGGCATCATCGTAACCGAAGTAGCGGTGTTTGAAGAAGATGTGACCGCTCACTTCACAGGCGAGATCCGCACCGGTCTCTTTCATTTTGACTTTGAGGTTGGAGTGACCTGTTTTGTACATGATCGCTTTGGCACCGCGGCGTTCAAGTTCGTCGTACATTACCTGAGAGCACTTGACTTCGCCGACAACGGTTGGGTTCTCCATGCCAAGCGCAAAGAGCAGTGCCATCTGGTCCCCTTTGATATTGTAGCGGTGGGTCAGTACAGCGATACGGTCGGCATCCCCGTCATAGGCAAAGGCAATGTCTCCCTCTTGCTCCAAAACAGCTTTCACATCTGCAAGGTTTTTCTCTTCAGAAGGGTCTGGATGGTGGTTTGGGAAGGTGCCGTCCGGGTCACAGTAGAGCCCTTTGTAGTCAAATCCGAGTTTGTCAAAAATAGTGTTAATGACGGTACCCGCCACACCGTTTCCACAGTCAATGATGATTTTTTTGTTCAAGCCTTTGAGTGCTGCAAACTCTTTGACCATAAAGTCGATGTAAGGGGTTTTGACATCAATGTTGATTCTCTCTGTATTGTCCTCTACCTCTCTGGCGGCATCGGCAATGATGGCATCACCCAGCGCATAGATATCTGCCCCAAAGAATGGTGCTCTGTCGATGGTGATTTTAAAACCATTGTACTGGGGCGGGTTATGAGAGCCGGTGATCATGATGGAAGCATCTGGAGATGCTTCCGGATGGAGGATTGATGATGGAGGATTGACGATGAGGGTTTTGATGGATTGGTAGTTGGCAAAATAGTTGACGGGGGTTGCGACCATACCCATATCAAGCACTGTGCATCCGGCGGCATTGAGTCCGGATGTGAGGTAATCACGCAGGATGGGAGAGTGCGAACGCGCATCGTAGCCGATGGCGACGATTTTGCTGCCGCCTACTTTTTGACCAAGGTGGTATCCGATGAGTTTGACGCTTTGTGCATTGAGCTCTTTGTCAAAAATACCTCTAATATCATATTCGCGAAAAATGGATTTGTTGATCGGCATTGAAATCTTACCCCCTGATTACCCTTTAGCTGTGAAAGTATAACAAATGATTTTAAAAACCTATCTTCAAACCGCCATACCAACTGTCATTAAGTGTATGGTCATAGATATTGTATTGGGTATCGATGTTACGATAACCCCCATAGAGATGAATGTTTGGAATCACTTCTATATCTGCTTCAAAGCGGTATTCAAGATAGCTGTCCGCATCGATGAAGGAAAGGGCTGAAGGGGCATAATCGACACGTGCGACAAGAGATGTAGCGGGGATGGGCTCATCGAATGGAAGTCTTAAAGCCGCTTGCCCAAACAAGGGAAGTGCAGCAAAGTTGTCGGAGAATGCAGCTTCAAGACCAAAAGCGAGTGTTAAACTTTCTGCACCTGAGAGGGTACTTGATGCACCAAAAGCAGCTTTTACAAGACTGTCATTGTCTGTATGCAGATAGTCCACACCAAGAAAATAGTCGATACCATCCCCATATCCGATAGCAGAAGTGAGATTGAAACTGGCTTCTGCTTCTATGTCACGGTTGTTGATATTGAGCCCAATGGTGTCTGACCATACAGTAAGGGTCAGCAAAGAGAAAATAAGAACAATACGTTTCATTGCAAAACCTCTTTGTATTAATCAGCCGGCATATAGTTTTTTTTCTTATCCTGCTGTTTTTGTTTACGCGCTTTTTTCTTCTCTTCCATCATTGCCGCATCACGAAGCTCCTCTTCGTTGTCAAAGCGTGCAGCATCGATGAACTTGGATTTGTCATCGAACTGCCCCGTCTTGACACCCCAAAGCAGGGCGGCAAGACCGGTAGCGCCAAGCAGGGTAGAGATGCCGATCATAACGATGATGATGTTTTCAGACATGGGGAACACCGTAAAAAGAGTTAGTAGGTAGTAGGTAGTAAGTAGAAGGTAGATAATATTGCATCATTTTCTCTTTTCCAAAATTTTTGTATATTTTACCACATTTCCTTGACACAAACGTAAACATACGTTACGGTTCCTACTTCCTACTTCCTACTTCCTACTTCCTACTTCCTACTTCCTACTTCCTACTTCCTACTTTTTCAACATCCGTATCCGCATAGAGTTTCCGACAACGATGAGGGAGCTGAGGCTCATCGAGAGTGCGGCAACAAGCGGTGTGACGAAGCCTGCCATGGCAAGCGGGACGGCAACGGTGTTGTAGAGCAGTGAGAAGCTGAGGTTCTCTTTGACCGCGCGGTAGGTACGTTTGGAGATGCGGTAGGCATCATAGATGCTTTGGGGCTGCTCGTCCATGAGGACGACATCACTGACAGAGATGGCGACATCGGCACCGCTTCCCATGGCAATGGCGATGTTGGACTGTGCCAATGCGACAGCATCGTTGATGCCGTCTCCTGCCATGACGGTGATGTGCCCGGCTTCCTGTGCCTCTTCAATGAAACGGGCTTTATCCTGTGGAAGCAGGTGAGCGTTTACCTCATCGATACCTACGGCTTGGGCAACCCTGTTGGCACTTGTTTCGTGGTCGCCTGTAAGCATCACCACCCGTACTCCCATCTGTCTGATCTGGGCAATCGCCTCTTTGGCTCCCTCTCTTATGGTATCACTCAGTTCAAACCTTGCAACCTTTCTGCCGTCAATAGCAAAGTAGAAGAGTGTATGTTCCGTACTGTCATCGCAGGAGATACCCATAGCCTCCATCATCAGGGCATTGCCTCCGGCAAGATGTGTGTCGCCATACTGCGCTTCAATACCTTTTGCCTGAATGGTCTTGATCTTCTCCAGTGTCAGAGGCGTGAAGGAGGCTTCCTCTTTTTCAAGGTATCGGCGTATCCCTTCGGCAACAGGGTGGGTAGAGGTAGAAACCAGTGCATAGAGCAGGTGTTTGTCATAGGTTTTGTAGGTCTCCTCATGGACAACGGAAGGACGTCCTTCTGTAATGGTACCGGTCTTGTCGAGGGCAAGAAAATCACTCTTTGCCATGGTCTCCAGAAAGCCAGCCTCTTTAAAAAGAATGTTGTGTTTGGCAGCCACCGAAATGCCCACAAGCGTCGCCATGGGTGTGGCAAGACCAAGTGCACAGGGGCAGGCGATGACGATGACGGAGATGCCGATGATCAATGCCTGCTCAAACGAGCTGGAAAAGAGCCACCATCCGCCGAAGGTCAGCAGTGCGATCAGCAGGATAACGGTAGAAAAATATCCGGAGACTCTGTCTGCAAGCTGTTCGATACGCGGCTTTTTGGTGATCGACTCCTCAAGCAGGTTGACAATGGTGTGCAGCAGAGAGTCAGATGCCTCTTTGGTCGCTTCGTAGCGAACGACCGAATCGAGACAGATGGAACCGCTGAGGATCGTGTCGCCCGGGTGTTTGAGTACCGGTTCGCTCTCACCGGTGAGGGAACTCTCATCGAACGAGCCTTCACCGTGGGTCAGCAGACCGTCGATAACCACCTTTTCACCGGGTTTGAGCTCGATAATATCGCCAAGCTGTACATTTTCAACACTCACAAGGGCTTTTGTTTTGTCTTTGACGACCGTCACTTCGGTAGGGGTACTTCCCATGATGGCATCGAGGGTATCGACGGCATGTTTTTTGCTCAATACTTCAAGATATTTACCCACCAGTACAAACGTAATGATCATCGTAACGGAGTCGAAATAGACCTCTCCTTGCTGTGTCAACATCGCATAGATAGAGTAGAGGTAGGCAGAGAGTGCACCGGAGGCGACAAGGGTGTCCATATTGACAATTTTGTTTTTATAGCCGTAGTAGGCACCCCTGAAGAAGACCCATCCGCTGTAAAAAAGTACCGGTGTGGCGAGAATGAACTCGGCGACATTGAGAATGTTTTTGAAACGCTGCTCCATACCGCCAAAGTAGCCTGCATAGTGGGCAATGGCGATCCACATGATGTTCATGGAGCCAAATATCGCTACAAGAATACGGGAGTAGTACTCTTTTCGTGTCTTGACTGCCCGTTCTTCCTGCAGTGCCGGGTCGTAGGGGTAGGCGTTGTAGCCGATGGATCGGATGGTTTCGATGATCTTGGAGAGGGCTATCTCCTCCGGATCCCACACCACCTTGGCTTTGTTGGTACTGTAGTTGATGCTTGCTTCGATTACCCCTTCGGTTTTGTGCAGCACCTTTTCGTTCAGCCAGACACAGGCAGAACAGTGGATTCCTTCGATGATGAGGTTGATCTCGTAGAGCCCGTCATCATGGATTTTGATATATTTGTTCTTAAAGCCCTCCAGATCGAACTTTTCAAGGTCATCACTGTGTGGTGTGGCAGGCTGCAGCGTTGTGTCGCCAAGTTTGTCGTAGAAGGTACCCAGTCCCTCGCTCTCAAGCAAATGATAGACCCCCTGACACCCCTTGCAGCAAAAATAGTGTGTTTCGCCATGCGGTGCCTCTTCTGTGATCATGACCGATTCGTCAAATTTCAAGTTGCAGTGGGTACATGCGATCTGAGCCAAAAGCATTTCCTTTATAAGCGAATCCTTTGAATAATCAGTGACTGAGGTTTCACTCGATGGCGACAAAGGAGCACCCAATCCGTAGGGCGGCTTTGCCGTTTGCGACTGCCAGAGCTGTCGAGTGAAACCGATAATTTTCAAGAGAACTCAAGTAGAATAGTAAGCCATTTTATCCAAAGTTGGGTAAAATCCGGCATGGAATATGCCTTGACAGTCAGTTTGATATTGTTGATACTGGAGCTTTTTGAAGCGATGATGCAGTACGCACCCACACTTGCAGACGTAACCGCACGCCTCTACAAGTGGTACCATAAAAGCATTTTTCTCTTCTTTCTGATCCACCCGACATTCTATTTTATTCTCTATGTCGTCATGGATACAGGCGTACTGAATGCATCGATGATCATCATTATCGCAATGAAAGTATTTGACATTTTCTACAAACTGGAACTTATTCGAAGTATCTATCTTAAACGAAGCATTCCAGACGACCTTGCTGCCATGCTCTCATGGCGCATCCCCCAATGGGCATTCCTTACCGGTGTTACACTGTATCCACCGCTACTCTACTACGCACTACACTAATAAAAACTTCTAACTTCTAATTTTTAATTTTTAATTTTTAATTTTTCACACCGATCCCTGATCGATCATCGAGTCTGCCACTTTCCTGAAGCCAGCGATGTTCGCTCCGGAGACAAGATCACCCTCGCAGTCGAACTCGACAGAGGTGCTGTAGCAGGTCTCAAAGATATTCTTCATGATCTGACGCAGTTTGATGTCTACCTCTTCAAATGTCCATTTCGCCATAGAAGCATTTTGGCTCATCTCCAGCTGGCTGGTCGCGACACCGCCGGCATTGGCGGCTTTGCCCGGACCAAACCATACACCTTTTTGTTTGAAGTAGTCGACCGCATCGGGAGTACACGGCATGTTCGCCCCTTCATTGACAAGAATGCAGCCGTTCTCTACCAGTTTCTTGGCATCTTTTATATTGAGTTCATTCTGTGTGGCACAAGGGAGTGCAATATCACAGGGGACATCCCATACCATGTGTCTGCCATCCGGGTAGTGATTGACAGGTGTATAGACAGCATCTGTGTGTACTTGTGCATAGGCTTCGAGAGACTGATGGTTGATCTCTTTGATCGCTTTGAGTGAGTTGATATCGATACCATTTGCATGATAAATAGTGCCTTTTGAATCACTGCATGTAATAGGCGTTGCTCCCATTTCATAGAGTTTTTCAATGGTATAGATGGCAACATTACCTGCACCTGACACACAGCAACGTTTTCCTTCCAGACTCTCACCATATTTGTTCAGTATGTTTTCTGCAAAATAGACAGCACCATATCCGGTTGCCTCTTTTCTGGCATTTGAGCCGCCCCAGTTAATGTTTTTGCCTGTCAAAACACCTTCAAACTGCCGGGTAATTTTTTTGTACTGCCCAAACAGATAGCCGATCTCCCGTGCACCGACACCGATGTCACCTGCGGGTACATCTTTGGTCTCGCCGATGTGCTGGTAGAGTTCGGTCATAAAGGCTTGACAAAAACGCATGATCTCATTGTCGCTTTTGCCTTTGGGATCGAAATTGCTTCCCCCTTTTGCACCGCCGATCTGCAGCCCTGTCAGTGCATTTTTAAAGATCTGCTCAAAGCCAAGGAATTTGACAATACCCAGATTGACCGTAGGGTGGAACCGCAACCCGCCTTTGTAGGGACCGATGGCAGAGTTGAACTGGACACGATAGCCGATATTGGTCTGGATGATCCCGTTGTCATCGACCCAGCTTACTTTGAAGATGATAGTGCGTTCGGGAATCGTGATACGCTCGAGGATGTTGAAGGTATCGTAGCGTTCGTCATCCTTCAGAAGCGGGACAAGGGAGTAGAGCACCTCATGTGCTGCCTGATAGAACTCATCCTGCCCGGGGCTGTTCTGTTCTACGGTACGGAGTACTTTTTTGATGTGTGATTCTACGGACATACTGATCCCTTTTTGAAATAGTTAGGTGATTATAGTCTTTCTTCCATAAAATTTGACATTTCAGGCAAAAAGGACTATAATGCGCCTACTACATAGCAGTAATACGTACTACTATCATCTCCATAACTATTCATATTTCGAACAAGAGGAATCATGAGCGACAATAAAAAATCCAACGGTAATGCCGGTAAAAAAAACAGAACCCACGTACCCGTTCAGGGCTATAAAATAGAAGACCTTCAGCAAAAACCCCTTGACCAGCTTGTTACTATCGCCAAAGAGGTCGGTGTAGAGAACCCCAACGAATTTCAGAGAAAAGACCTCATTTTTGAAATTTTGAAATCTCAGGTCTCTCAGGGCGGTTTCATCCTCTATACAGGTATTTTGGAAATTATGAACGATGGTTACGGTTTCCTCCGTTCTATCGATGGCAACTTCGCAAACTCCAGCAACGACACCTATGTCAGCGGCACGCAGGTAAAGCGTTTTGCACTTAGAAACGGTGATATCGTGACAGGTCAGGTACGTCCGCCAAAAGATCAGGAAAAGTACTATGCGCTGCTTAAGATCGAGGCGATCAACTATCTGCCGCCTGACAAATCCAAACAGCGTCCGCTCTTTGACAACCTTACACCGCTCTACGCCTCAGAACAGCTGAAAATGGAGTACAACCCTATGAAGATGACGGGGCGTGTGCTCGACCTTTTCGCACCTATCGGAAAAGGGCAGCGTGCACTTATCGTTGCACCGCCAAGAACCGGTAAGACCGAACTGCTTAAAGAGCTTGCACACGGTGTGACACATAATAACCCCGATGCATCTTTGATGGTACTGCTGGTCGATGAACGTCCTGAAGAGGTGACTGATATGCAGCGTTCGGTCAAGGGAGAAGTATATGCCTCTACGTTCGACCTGCCGGCACAAAACCATGTACGTACAGCTGAAATGGTGATTGAGAAAGCCAAAAGACGTGTCGAGATGGGCAAAGATGTGATCATTTTGCTTGACTCCATCACCCGTCTGGCACGTGCCTACAACACCGTAACACCAAGTTCTGGAAAAGTACTTTCCGGTGGTGTTGATGCCAATGCACTGCACAAGCCAAAACGCTTCTTCGGTGCTGCACGTAACATCGAAGAGGGCGGTAGCCTGACCATCATCGCTACTGCTTTGATCGACACCGGTTCGCGTATGGATGAGGTGATCTTCGAAGAGTTCAAAGGAACAGGAAACTCTGAAGTGGTCCTCAGCCGCCATGTGGCAGAACGCCGTATCTACCCCGCGATCGATGTGACCAAGTCAGGTACCCGTAAAGAGGAGCTAATGGTCTCACCTGAAACCCTCCAGAAGGTATGGGCACTGCGCAATGCAATGCAGAACATGGAAGAGGTAGAAGGGCTCAAGTTCCTCTACTCTAAAATGATGAAAACCAAAAGCAATGAAGAGTTCCTCTCTATGATGAATGAAGGGGCGTAGCGCTTCGCGGATTGACGATTGATGATTGATAATTGAAGATTGAGGGATAGTGATGGCGAAGCAGAATGAGATTGTTGACCTTTCATTTTGTTTTGCTGTTCGCATTGTAAAACTTGCCAACTATCTAAAAAAAGAGAAGAGAGAATTTACGCTTTCTGATCAGCTTTTGCGTGCAGGAACTTCTATTGGAGCAAATGTAACTGAAGCTCAAGATGCCCAAAGCAGAAAAGATTTTATTTCTAAGCTTTCAATTTCATTAAAAGAGGCTAAAGAAACACGGTATTGGCTCAGGTTGCTTATTGAGACTCAATATCTCTCTGCAGATACTGTTAATATGAAAATGAAAACACTCCAAAATGAACTTGATTCAATTATTCGCCTTTTGACTGTAATTATTAAATCGGCAAAGAGTAAACCTGCATGAAGTCATCATCCATCATCCATTTTCCATCTTCCATCCAAACACTCCGTGTCGGAGTGTTTGATTCCGGTTTGGGCGGATTGACCGTTGTCCGTTCTATCCTTAATGTACTGCAAGGTGCCTCACTTTTTTATATTGCAGACACCAAGCATGCTCCTTACGGTGAGAAGAGCAGTGAAGAGATTTTGCGCTATTCCCTTCAAATTACGGATTATTTCATTCATGTACACCAGATTGATGCGTTGGTCATTGCATGCAATACTGCTACATCTGCTGCGGTAGAGAGTATCAGGGCACGTTATCCGGATTTGATCGTGATCGGTACAGAACCCGGGATAAAACCTGCAATAACACAGACCAAAAGCGGCAAAGTAGGTGTGCTTGCCACACCTGCGACACTTCAGGGAGCCAAATATCAGCAGTTGGTCGACACTCATGCAAAAGCAGCAAAGATCACACTATATGAACAGGCATGCCCGGGGCTTGTTTCCCAGATAGAAGAGGGGAAGACAGAGCATCCTGAGACAAAAAAGATGCTGGAACAGTGGCTCGTACCCATGCGAAATGCCGGTGTAGATACCATTGTACTTGGATGTACACACTATCCTCTTGTTTCACATCTTATTGAAAAGATCATGGAACGCAGACTTACTCTGATTCATACCGGTGATGCCATTGCCAAGCAACTGTTGCGTTTGGCGGAGACAAAGGGGCATCGTAACAAAGGTGATGTGACACTCTCTTTATATACTACAGGTAGTATCGATGCAGATCAGGTACGAGCCGCACTCTCCCTTGAAAGCAATTTTTCCTCTATAACGCTGTAACTGCCTATATGGGCTTCTCTGTAAGCATTATATAAAAAATTATAATATTTTCATAATTGTAAAATTTATCTGTAAATAATAACAAAACTAATGATTACATAAGGAAAATAGATTTAGAATGTGAGTATACAGTTATACTGTATTGAAAAAGCCTACCTTCGCGTAAGCGGAGTACGGAAAGAGATGGATCCTGCTCTATCGTGTGCAGGATGGCCACTCTGCCAATAAGTATAGGTGTAGATGTATGTACATACACATATACCTCTGTTAATGGCTTTTAAATTTTACAAAAGGGGTATTTATGAAAATGAAAATCGTATGTGCCGTAGCCCTCACCAGCTATGCCCTGCATGCCGACGTAGTCGAAATTGTCAAGGGGATGCCGTATGTGTATGTAGAGGCAAACGGCAAAACTTACAGGATACAGCGGGAACAAAAACCCGGAAGCTATCTGACCAATACGTATGCACTGACCTCCAGACCGTCACCGCCGTTTTTCATTCAACCGTTCCATGCCGCACCCGGTGTTGAAACGTTTGGAGAATTGGAACTGCTTGATTTTATTAAGCATAAAAAGGGTGTATTTATCGATGCACGGCTGCCAAATTGGTATTATAAGGCAGCGATTCCTTCTGCGCGCAATATTCCCTTTAAGATTTTCTTGACAGATACACCGGAGCGTGAAGCGGTACTGAAGTCTCTCGGGGTGAAACGTACATCGGGAGGGAAATACGATTTTAGCGGCGCCAAAACGCTTTTACTTTACTGTAACGGTGCATGGTGCGGGCAATCTCCGACTGCGATCCATGCGTTGCGAAAACTCGGGTATCCGGCAGAAAAACTAAAATACTATAGAGGCGGTATGCAGTCATGGCAACTGCTCGGTCTGAGTACTATCGTCCCACAAAAGGAGCAATAGATGAAACTGTTTATATTGTTAATTGGTACAGTGGCATTGCTGTTTGCCGGAAAATATGACAAAGTAAAGATCACGCCGGAGATCTCTTACATATATGTTTACCACAAAGGCAAAGCGGTCAAGATACACCGTATTCAGGATACGAAGAACAAGCTGACTGGGGAGTATGCCAAAACCTACCGACCCGGACATGATATTCAGCCGATCAAAATGGATTCACGCATTCAGACCATCGGTGAGATTGAACTGTTGAAGTTTTTGCGTGACAAAGTCAATAAGAAAAAGGGTGTGTTGGTTGATGTACGATCACGCTCTTACTACCATGATGAATCAATTCCCGGTGCGGTCAACATTCCTTTTTCAACCATCAACGACCATGCAAAAATGGAACGGATTTTGAAAGTGCTGGGTGCAAAAAGACGCGCTGACGGCACACTTGATGCGTCGGGAGCAAGAACCATAGCGGTCTATTGTCACGGTTTGTGGTGCGGGAAGTCGTCACGCTTTATCAAGGCATTGATGAACCTGGGGTATCCGCCTGAGAAGCTGCTGTACTATCGTGGTGGATTCCAGATGTGGAAGATACTCGGGTTCACAACCGTAACCAACTAGAAAGGCATTGCCATGAGAAAAATAATTGAGAACATGGTCGTCTCCCTGGTCGTGCTGCTCTTTTTACTGGTGATTGCACTGGTTGTGAAGTATAATATGATCAATGACGGATCGGATGATGTTTACAATGTACCGGTGACAGTCGAAAAGAAAAAAACAAAACAGGAAGAGACAAAAGCATATCTGAACAGTCTTGAATCCTACGGCAACGATGTGGATGTAAAGGTAGATCCGACCAAAGAAAAAAAGAAAAATGTGGTACAGGTCAAGTCTGAACTTGTCAAAGATGATATGGACACGGCCATAAAGACTGACGATAAAAAAGCATATGTCGATAAGCTGGAACAGTACAGTGAACAGAAAGAGAGTACGCCTGATACAGCGGCATCTTTACAAGATGTAGCACCTCAGCAGGAACAGAACGGAGATAATATTGGATCAGAACTTGACAGTATTCTTGGAGATGAAAGCGCGAGTAAAAAGAAAGGAAATGGAGATAATATCGGTGCCGAGCTGGATAATATTCTCGGCAACTAGATCTTAGAGAAGTCCGACGGCTTCTCTAACCTTCTGCATTTTTGCATCAGCGATCCTGCCTGCCCTTTTGGCACCTTCGGCAAGGATCTCTTCTACTTCATTCATATGTTCAAGATAGTAGGCACGGCGTTCTCTGGCCTCTGCCAACTCTTCCCAGATAAGTTCTTTGAGGTACTTTTTAAAGTGTCCGTATCCCTCTTTACCGCTTTTGTAGCGTTCCTGCAGCTCTTTTTTACCCTCTTCATCGAGGAAGAGTGCTGCAAGGTTGTAGATGTGGCATCCTTCCCACTCCAGCGGTTCACCCAGCGGGGTAGAGGAGGAGATGATCTTGTTGCAGCGTTTTTGAAGTGCTTTTTCACTTTCCATAAAGAGATCGATCGCATTACCGTAGCTCTTGCTCATCTTCTGCCCGTCAATACCCGGAATAGTCGCGACCTCTTCATTGACCATTGCTTCAGGTAGGACAAAGAGCTCGCCATACTCGTTGTTGAACTTCACAGCAATGTCACGGGTGATCTCAAGGTGCTGTATCTGGTCTTTGCCTACCGGTACTTTCTGGACATCATAAAGCAGGATATCCGCTGCCATAAGTACCGGGTAGCTGAAGAGTGCATGTGAGGCGGGTATGCCTTTGGCAACTTTGTCTTTGTAGGAGTGCGCACGTTCCAGCAGCCCCATAGGAGTAAATTTGGAGAGTATCCAGTAGAGCTCAAGTACCTGCGGTACATGACTCTGTACCCAGAAGGTGGTCTTATTCGGATCGATGCCTACAGAAAGATAATCTACTGCTGCATCGAGGGTGTACTGTCTGAGTGTTTCCGCATCTGTAGAGCTTGTCAGTGAGTGGTAGTTTGCAATGAAGGTAAAGAGCTCATGCTCCTCCTGCAGCTGCACCATCGGTTTCATCGCACCGAAGTAGTTGCCGATATGAAGTTTGCCTGAAGCCTGTATTCCTGTGAGTACGCGCATGGTCTCTCCTGCTGTAATTTGTGAAATTATAGCAGGAGAATTAGGAATTAGGAATTAGAAATGAGGAATTAAAAATTAAAAATTAAAAATTAAAACAGAATTTGAAGGATTCTTTTATGAAAAGTATGAAAAATTTCTACCTTCTACCTTCTACCTTCTACCTTCTCACTCCTCCTCAAACCGCTCCCCGCGTTTACGTGCAACAATATCCAGCGGCACCCCTTCAAAATCGAACCGGCTACGAATGAAGTTGGAGAGGTAGCGGATGTAACTGAAGTGTAGGAAGTTTGGTCGGTTGACAATGAGTGCGATCTTGGGCGGTTTGGTCTCGTACTGTGTGGCGAACTTGATCTTGACAACTGCACCGTTATGGCTTGGGACATGGTGGCGCATGATGGCATCTCTCAATGTGTCATTGAGTTTCGAGGTAGGGATACGCTGTTTGTAGCGCTCGTAAATGGCAGTGATCTGGTCGAGTATCTTGTGCACCCGCATGCCGGTCTTTGCCGAGATGGTAATGAGTGGTGCGTAGTGGAGGAATTTCAGCTCGTCACGAATATCATCCACCATCTCCTCATAGCTCTTCTCACCGCGGATATCCCACTTGTTCACCACAATGAGGGCTCCGAGCTTGAACTTCTCTATCAGTCCCGCGATACGCTCATCAAGCTCAAGCACACCTTCAGTAGCATCGATCATCAGCAGGGCGATGTCGGCTTTTTCAAGCATCGCTTCGGTACGACCAAGCGCATACTTTTCGATGCCGACGATCTTCCCGCGTCTTCTAATACCCGCCGTATCGACAAAGGTGATCGTGTAGTCGTTATATTCTATTGATTCATCAATCGGGTCGATGGTGGTTCCTGCAACATTGGAGACGATAGAACGCTCCTCGCCAAGCAGAGCGTTTAGCAGGGAGCTTTTGCCTGTATTGACCCGTCCGATGATGGCAACATTGATCTCTTTGTCTTCAGGCTCTTCTGTGTCATTGATGTCACTAATGAACTCTCCGAAAGGATCAGCCTCCTCATCGGCTTCAAGCTGCAGTTCAGGCTTCTCTTCGCGTGCCGGGATGTACTGCTCCAGCCATGCATAAAAGTCGTTGAAGTAACGGTTATGGCTGACAGACATGGGAAAGGTCGCTTGGGCACCAAATTCGTAAAAGTCAAAAAATCGGTTTTCAAACTCTTTGTCGTTGTCGATCTTGTTCACTACAAGCGCAAGCGGTTTGCCAAGCTGCTGCAGGTCATAAAAGAGTTTCTTGTCCTCTTCGTCAGGTATGGTCTTGCCATCGACCATATAGACAATGATGTCTGCCTCTTTGGCTGCTTTCATGGAAAAGTCTGCCACTTTGGAAAAGAGTTCGGAAGTGTAGTCGATACCTCCGGTATCGAGCACTTCAAAATCACGGTTTTCGCTGATGGTCACGATGCGTTTTTTCACATCGCGTGTGGTACCGCTCATATCGGAGGTGATGGCATCACGTTGGCGTGCCAGACGGTTGAAAAGGGAACTCTTCCCGACATTGGGACGTCCGAGTATGGCAACTTTTTTTAAGGTGTTTTCTTGCATGGTAGTTGTGTCTTTCAGGTTAGGTTATATTTGAAATAGAAATATTTGGCGGTATTATAGCATAGTTCGGGTCTGACCTCAGATGATTTGTTGCGATGCAGCCTGCTCCCTGCTCCCTGCTCCCTGTATACTTGGTATAGATTCTACATAGATACTCTGTGAAGGGAAGGCGAACCCGCTGCCGTTTGTTTCGACGATCTGCATGATCTTTACATGGATGTCTTCCCGTATCTCAAGGTACTTCGCCCAGTTTGCCGTTGCCGTAAAGGTGTAGATGAAAATATCGAGCGACGATGCCCCGAAGTTGTCAAAGTAGACCAGTAGTGACTCTTTCTGGCTAATACCCTCATGGTTTCTTAGCATACTCTCGATATCCTGTTTGATCTTGAGGATCTGCTCGGAGGTGGTGCCGTAGGTAAGCCCGATGTGCAGCTTGATACGGCGGATACCCCTGCGGGAGAAGTTTTCGATGGGCTGGTTGGCGACAAGCTGGTTGGGTACGGTGATGAGCGTTTTTTGGAATGAGCGTATCTTGGTCGTACGCATTCCCACATCCTCTACTACACCTTCCACACCGCCTACCTTGACCCATTCACCGATGCGGATAGACTTGTCTGCCAGCAGGGCAAAAGAGCCAAAGAGGTTGGAGGCGGTATCTTTTGCCGCCAGTGCGAAGGCAAGACCTCCCAGCCCAAGGGAGGCGATCAGTGCGGTGACATTGATGCCCCATACCGTTAAAATGGCTGCCAGTCCGATACCTGCAATGAGAATTTTGACCAGCGTCAAAATAAAGTTTCCCATCTCTTTTGAGAGATCCGGGTTAAACTTTGCTGTGGCTGCATACGCCAGTTCTCTAAGTGCCTCTATGATGTCAAGGATTGCCCAGAAGAGCGTATAGACTACTAATGAGTCGATAATATGTCTGATAAAATCGGTCTCTTTGAATGTCAAAAGAAAAAAGACATGGATCGCAACAATAATGAACACAAACCGCATAGGCTGTTTGAGTGCGGAGATCACCCTGTCATCATAATAGGTTTCTGTACGTTTGCTCAGCTTTTGCAAAAAAGCCAGTACGATTTTTGTAAAGACCTTTCGAAGTCCCAAAATCAGAAAAAAGAGCAGTGTCGCAGCAATGAGATTTGCAAGAGGAATACCCCATATCATGGTAGTCAATACCGGGTATGTTTCATACACAGGTGCCAGTTGTGCCTGAATGGTACCGACAATCGTGCTGTCAAATGCATTGATGGCGTTTAGACCTTCCTGTGTTAAAGTGGTGTTTGTTTCTGTAACTGCCATGTTTCCTCTTCTTTTTATCCACGAATGTAGTGTACAATAGTACCAAATGCCCGGAATGGGAGGTACAATAATGATGAAGTCAATTATAGCGCTTATGGGCTTAATGGTGATGGTGCTTGCTGGGGAGGGAGAACAGACCCGTACTATTCGGGCAGCGTACGATGTAAGCTATGGGATATTTGGTACGATAGGTACGGCAAATGCGGTACTGAAAAAGCAAAAGAATACTTATGCTATAGACATAGCACTTGCAGCAACAGGTCTAGCCAAGACCCTCAGCGGCGGACGCAGAGAACATCACCACTCAGAGGGGATTATCCGCGATGGTAAACTGATCAGCAGACGCTATGAAGTGGTCCGTCAATATGGTAGCACCAAGGTTGTCAAACGCTATGTGATCGACCAGGAACACCATAAAGTGTACAAATCATATATCAAGTACCAACAAGGCAAGATAGAGAACAAAGAGAAAAAAGTATTGGATTTTTTTTCACAGGATGACCTGTTGACACTCTATTTCAATCTTGATCATCTTATCATTGACAAACACCGTGCAGGTACCTATACGTTTCATGCAGTAGGCGCAGAAAAACAGCATGGGAAAGTCACAGTCATTGTACCGAGCAATACCGCTTTACCTGCCTATAGAGAAGATCTCTGTGCAGATGCCGACTGGTATGCTACCGTTGTGATCCATCAAAAGATTTTTATGAGCAAAGAGGGAAGGCTGGAGCTTGCCGTAGGCAAAGACGGTATTACACAGCAGGCACTGCTGAAAGATCTCATCCTCTTTGGGGATATCCGTGCAGTCAGGACAAAGTAGGAGGGATTTTACCCAAATATGCTACACTTCCGCGGATAAAATAAAAGTTAAAAGTTAAAAATGAAACAGACGATTCAAAATCTTGACCGCGGTATTGTGTTGATGTTATTGGCATCACTTACTTTTGCGGTGATGGGCGG
>JALWTA010000011.1:0-8468 GCA_027082955.1 Sulfurovum sp.
ATACTCACAAACATCGCTCAGATTGAAAATATTGTCAAGGAGAATAAAGATATACTTCAAATTATCGCGCTACTCAGAGCCTACACGCAAAAAGAGCTTGGGTTTATGTGCGAAAGTTGAGTTTTTTATATTCTTTGCTTTTTTCGCCAAAAACATTTTTGGCAGTTTCCTGCAATAGTTTACGTACCGTGTTTTCTTCTTCTACCCAAATATCATACACTTTGTATTCATTTTTTCTAGGTTTCAAAATATAAGAGGCAGGTAATTGATTTTTATCTAACTGATACCAACATAAAAGTTTCTTCTTATTAGTCTTTTTTAATAAATGAAAATCAATTTTGCCATTACCATTCTCTTTAAAAGTAACTATTGTATAGTTGTCATAAATTTCAATAAAACGCTTTAATATTTTCCATTTTTTTACATCTAATGACCCTTTATATTCTATCATTACTTCTTCATCTAAAAGGATATTATCTTTTAAGGAATTAAATTCATTCTCTTCAATAGCATATGGCAAAGGAACCCAACCATACCTGTCACCTAACATCAGAAGAAAATTAGGGTAAGGGTAACTTTTACAGTTTCTTACTTCATTGAGACAGAGTTCTATGGTTTTTTGATCAAGCTGTGCTTCTTCACTTACTCCCCATCTAAGATCAATGGGCTGAAATGTATATCCTTTACTTAATGCATATTCTTTGATCACAGGAAATACATCAGCTTGTAATACTTCACGCTCCTTTTTAAAGTCACTGAACGTAGAACTGATAAACAGCCTGAATGTTTTTGCATGATTCATTTTTTGCCACCTGTCTAATCCAAATACCTAATCTCAAATCCTGCATTTGCCAAATAGTTTGGCATATACATAATCGCATAGATGTCATAGATTACCGTCAGCTGCTGTTCAGGTTTGTCAAACGCCTTCAGCGGCTTTAGACAATCATGCTCTTTTTTGGGCTTGGACTTGACAGAGCTGTATTTCCATCCATTTAGATAGTGAAATGCATTCCACCTGTTATGCTCAGCCCTGATCAGCTTTTCGAACATCGTGCTATACGCTTTGGGGAAATAGTCAACTTCGATGGATGATTTATCATCCCACAGTTTAGGAAGCTGTTTGGAATACTCATACAAAAACCGATCATCCACACCAAGCGTTTCACGTTCCTTGTCAAGCTTCTCGTTCAACAGTTTCCGATTTATCACCAACAGCTCCTCCGCAGGTTTCGAGGAAGGTGTATAGGTCAACCCTAAAGCTTTAAGCTTCATACCGATATGCTTGCTTTGTGCTTTATTTGAGAGCTTGTCACTTAGCCTTGAGGCATCGTACCACTTCTTCTCTATACTTTCCCGTACCGCTTTGTCATTCAAGTCATAAAGAAAGTCCGGGTTATACTCCTCGGCATATCCTTTGTGTATCAATTTTGCGATCAGGTCTGTTTTCTCTTCAAGCAGCCTCTCTCTCGTACATATAGACCTTTCATCTCCAAAACTGTGAATATAGTATAGATGCTCTCGATCTGCATCAATTTTTTGTGACAGACTGTGAGCATGATATAGTGCAAAACTAATGCGTGTATGCAATGTTCCGTCGACAGCCTCGGTCAAATAGGTTTTGTCCAGAAGATTTGTAACGATGTCCGCATTGCGTGTCTCATCGTCATAACAGACGATCACATGTGTCAGGTTGTCACATTTCCATACACTATGTTCATCTCCATCAAAATACTCAGGTGTTTTTGCATCCATATTATGGGCATGCAGTGTCAATACATGCTTTATGCCTCCATAGCTTTTAAGAATTTTTTGTTTAAACCTCTGTGCATCTTTATCGACAAGGTGTACATGCAGTCTGTTTTCATTTGGCAAATGTGCGATCTTCCCTGCTTCATACACCATATTAAGCGCTAACAGCCCATCCCCGGCAATGACAATGTGGTACTCATCATCACTCTCCATAACAGTATTGTCCATACCATCAATATAACTGGTTTCAAAAAAAGATGCTGCGATCTCTTCATAAAAAGAAAAGGTTTTAATATCGATCTTGTGGCTGCCATCCATTTGAGGAACAATGGTTTTTTGATGAAAAAGAGCATTTAAGTCTTTGTCTACAATATGCACAACCAGCTTAATAGTACTGTCAATGCCTTTTTGCTTGCAATGCTCTATAATACGTACTGCCAGTTCAATATTTTGCAGATCATTTCCTGTGGATATAACAGCATACTCCATCGTCTCAAAATTCAATCGGTCAAGATATCCGGTCTCCATAACGTCCCCTTCGATCACACCCATACCGGACTTTCGGAAATATTCAACCTTCTCATTTTGGACATTTTTTTCGCAGATGATATACCTGTTTGCTCCAAACCGTTCATTTTCCAGCAACGCCGTACTAAATGCCCCAAGACCAAACACTGCAGTATGTTTTTTGTTCGAAATATGCTTGACTATAATAGCTTCGATACTCTGCTTTAAATAGATCAGAATTGCAATCATTGCTGCAGAAATAAGTGATGCAAACTCCAAAGCATTGCCAATAGAACCCAAAGAAATATCGTGCTGCATCACAGGTTCTGCAAAACGAAACAGAAAAGCAACAATAGCAACGACTGCAACCAGTCTTGCCTTATGTTCCAGTAAAGTGTGTATCATACTTTCACCCTCTCTATGATAATTTGTCCAAATTATGACATATTAACTTTGGATTTTATGGATTTTACACATATTTTCACTACCATTCCAAAAGCCAATCCTGATTTTAATCTACTTGATACTATGCTTACAAAATATGGAGGATAAAAATGAAGCTGCCAAGCGAAGAGACGCTCTACTGGACGATGGTCGTGCTGCTGTTTCTCTTTGTGATACTTGGATTGATATTCGACACAAACTGGAGTGCATTATGAAAAAGAATCTGTTTGAAATGGGTGCCAAGCTTGGAGAGGGCTGGGGAGCGGACAATAAAAAAAAGCCTGTAAAAGAAGAAAAAACCGAAGTAAAACCGCCCAAAAAACACCGCCTCCATTTGGCAAAAGAGAAACGCAGGGGCAAAACGGTAACCATCGTCAAGCCTTTTCATCTTCCCAAGGCCGATCTGCAGGCACTGCTAAAAAGTCTGAAAAAACGACTTGGTACCGGCGGTACCGCCAAAGAGGATGCGCTGGAGTTTCAGGGGGACATCTCCGAGCAGGTGCGCAATGCGCTTGAGGAGATGTCGTATCGGTTCAGGGTGTAGTCTACTGTCTGTCTGGACGCTGATCTTCCGGAAGTTTGGAGAGATCTGCTTCATCAAAGAGCTCTTTTTTGGGTATCAAAATTGCAACAATCGTCACAACGATTCCAAAAATCAGCACAACCATATGCTCATGCCCCGGGAAAAGTGAAGGAAGAGTGATCTTCCCGGCACTCTCACCCATGATCGGCTTGAAGATATCATCATAATAGAGCGTAAAGACAAGCCCGCCAAGCAGACCGCCTATGGCACCCACCAGTACATCGATACGCCCTTCGGCAATCGAGACCGGTCCTGTTCCCGGGCACTTTCCGAAAATTGCCATAGAAGTTCCAAAAAGGATACCGCCAATAATCAGCCCGCCCCACATGATCGGTTTGACATGATAGTGAGCATAGCCCGCTTCTATCATAAAGTAAAGACCTATACTGGAAAGTCCAATTGCCAAAAAGAGCATCTTGGGTACAATCGTATCTTTGAGCATGGCAAACCCTGCGATCTTCTCAAACTTATCCACACGGGTATACTGAATAATACCGCCGAAAATCACACCAATCAAAAACACAAGTACCAATGACCCATGTCCTTCATGGATCACGGTCTCAAACATTTGTGCCATGCGTGATGCAAAATCATCACCTGCTGTTTTGACGATAATCTGCATTTATTTCTCCTTCTTTCTGTAAAAGAACTTTCCGGTGATGATGAGCGAAACCATCACAACTGTACCAAAAACCATAGATGAGATCGCAATCTGGCTTACTCCTGAAAGGAAATGCCCGGAGGTACATCCTCCCGCCATACGAGCACCGATGATCATCACAAATCCTGCAACAAAACTCCATACAAGTCTTGAGACCACCGATTTGTTTTTATATTTCTTCCATCCTGTAGGAATAACGGAAAAACGGAAACTCTTGGTGATAAATACTGACGTTACGAACCCTCCAAGAAGTGCACCCAGCAGCATGACCCCCTCCCATGCACCGGGGTTTTTAATATGCTGGAGATAGCTGTACTTCTCAGGGTCCAGATCAAAAATCAGCCCTGCAAAATAGGGGACGTAGGTTGAAGCGCCAAGCGGTCTGTCCGCACCAAATACCGAAAAGGTCATCAGCAGCAGTCCTGCCATCAGGATACCGCCCATCCACCATGGTAATCTACTCATTCTCTATCCTTAAAACTGTTTTTTCGATGCGTATTATAACATTTAATTAGCATTCTAATAATATTTAATTATCTTATGTTCCTCTTCAGTCTTTCTGAAAAGACTATTTTCCTACAGCCAATGCATAGAGTACCATGCCGTCATCATCCAGAAATGTATTGACTTCATCATCATAATATGCACCAATCCCCGAGCATCCAAGCCCAAGATACTGGGCTGCAATATAGAGCCGGTGTCCAATGATACCTGCTTTTTGGTAGAGTGCCTGATAGTTCCCCTCTGGTGCTGTCAGGAAAACTGCCAGTGCTCCCTGCGCAGCAAGATTGTACTGTTCCAGACAGAGGTAGCCTGCCTTGTGATGAAAATCCCCATATTTGATATATTCGCCATCCCTGTAAAGTCCCAAGGGCATATCCAGCACACGGTTTACCACCACATAGACCCGCACCTCCTCATCACAGTCACTCAGTACAGGCTGTGACAGAACCTCCATCAGATAGGAAAACTGCCCTTTGGTGATGGCTTCCGGCTCAAATGCACGCTGTGAACGACGCTGAAATATGGTCTCTTGCAGTTTTTCGGGAAGGTAGGAAAAACGGGGCGGTTTCAACATCTGTCTACACCCCTCTAACGTACAGCTCTGCCGGTAGGCACGCTCTATGGTTTCATTTGGCTCAAATGTCCGGGAGGCATCGACATACGGCAACGCAAATTCAACAGCTGTCACACTGCTGCCCCGTACAGGTACTGCTACACTTGCTGCTGCGGTAAACCACTCCCTGCCCTCAAAGCCAAACATACGATTCAAGATTACTCTGTCGATATCGTATCGCACTACCGCAGCATGCGGTTTGAGCAGTGCCGCCGCTTCAATGGCACCGAGGATGTGCCCCGCATCGAGCAGGCAGTAGCGAAATGCACGGTTTTTGTATTTCCATGCCGAACGCCAATAGACAGAGGAGACCAGAAAAAGATACCCCTGCATCTGTTCACGGCATCCGAGATACGGCTCCAGTCCTTCATCTCCTGCCAACTGCACCAAAAGTGTCACTGCTGATGCAGCGACATCATAATGGTAGATGCCGTTTGGCTTCCCCGCCACACCACGAATCTGCAGATAGATCTCATTGGGGTAAAGTGCACCTGCACTGGGATTCATCCGAAGATAGTACTCCACACTGGGGTAACTCTTTTTGGCATTGATGCCGGCAATGTGGTACAAAAAACGCTCTTCATCATCCTCCAGATCGAACCGGTAACGGGTATAGGTTTCCGGATACTGTTTGAATACACTGGGCTGATCCTCCCAGCTGAGCCGGTTGGGGTGCTCTCTTACCGAGGCATAAGAGTGCTTGGTCACCCCATGATACCAGAACATCACATCTCCTCAAACACAGCAGCGTGCTGTAGTTTCAACATCTCTATTTTTTCACATGCCCGTGTAAAAAGTTCGGCATATACTATGTCAGGAGTACAACACCCTTTATGGCGTTCATACGATGCCAGTACCCGCCTTGCTCTGTCTGCCGCCTGCGGGCGGGCACGCTTGAGGTGCTCAAAAGCAACGGCACCGTTAATCAAGCCTTTGACAAGATTGGCTAGCGGGTCTTTGCGAAGCCGCAGCGGATGCCACGCCTCCTCAAGCACCTCATGTGCCTCAAAATACTCCTGTGCATCCAGAAGCTTCAGATACGCTTGCAGTGCACCTTCCAGATCCTCATTCATCTTCAGCATAACTCCCCCTTGGGATAAAAACGCTTGACAATATAGCCGTCCACACTGTACTCGTCATCCGTGTCGAAGCTATAGGCTTCCAGATGGTCATTCAAAATTGCAGAGAGATACTGCAGCCTCTCTTCCGGGGTGATCGACGACATCTCTTTTTTTAGAAAACTGTACAGATCCTCTTTCTGCAACTGTGCTTTGGTATGCAGTTTCAAAATATTGCCGATACTCAGGTCTACTTCTGCCATCTATGTACTCCTTGTTGTGCCGTATCTTTGTATGCATCGATTTTCATGATTAGTGCTTCGATCGATGCCGCATGAGCGAAACAGCTTGTGCGTGAACAGGCAAGATACTCACTGCTCTCTTCAGGCTGACTTAAAACGAACGGATACCTTATACTGTCAATCTTCTCTTGTGCTTCCAAAAGTCGCATTTTGTCGGCATGCACCAGCACATCCCCACGTTTCAAACGTACCAAAAGCGATACAAGTGCCGGAGACTCGGAGGGCTTTACCGCCGCGGAGGCACTCTTTTGTACAAGATCATACCACTGCGCTTTACCGCCAATCTCAGAAAGTGTCAACAGGCTATGAAGCATCACGCTGAGCGGAGAGGTATAGTAACGGTCATCAAAATCGGCTCGGGCAATTCCCTCACTATCCAGATACCATACCCCTCTTTGATAAAATCGCTTCAACGCTTCAGATGCCAACAGGAGAGCCCGCTTAAGATACACCGCTTTAAAGGTACGCTCATACGCCCCGATATATGCCTCTGTCAAAAAGGCATAATCTTCCAAAAGCCCCTCCTGCTTCGGTATGGCATCGGGCAGTGCCTGATGATAGAGCACACCTTTGTTGTACATGCGTCTCCATAACGCATCCAGAGATGTTTCTGCCTCTGCCAGATAACGACGATCCATACGAGAAGCGACAAACAGCGCGTCGATCATCATTGCATTCCATGCTGTGTTGATCTTTTTGTCAACAAATGGAAAGGTACGTGTTTCTCTAAGAGATGCCAAATAGGCTTTGAATGCTTTAGTGCGCGACGGTTTGGCTGCCGCAGTGATATGCGGCAGCGAAAGCTCTCCGTCAATATTGCCATCCTCCTCTATGCCATAGTAGGCAAGATTGTCATCGATACTCTCCGACTGCCATCCTTTCCCAAGCAGAGCTGCCCGAATCTCTCCGTAATTTTCGAGGTAGTAGCCACCCTCCTCTCCATTGCTGTCCGCATCAGCAGCACTGAAAAAGAGCCCCTTATACCCAAAGTGTCTCTGCATCGCTGCAATACTCTCATTGACAATACGGCGGTAGTCTACCTTTTTGCTTAGCAGATAGGCTTGGGCATAGACACGGATCATTTCCGCATTGGTGTAGAGCATCTTTTCAAAGTGGGGAGTCTGCCATCCAGCATCGAGTGTATAACGGAAAAAGCCACCACCAATCTGATCGTATACACCACTCTTAGCCATCGCATCGAGCGTCTTTTCTGTCATCTTCCACGCTGTCGCATTATGCTCAATCCGATAGAGGATCATCAGTGTTTCAAGTTTAGATGCTTCGGGGAATTTCGGGTGCGTGCCAAAACCGCCGTTTAGGGCATCGAACGATGCAGCAACAGAAGAGAGGAATACCGTTTCTATCCCTTCTTTATGCTGTACATGCTTCATATCACTATGCTGTTTCATCCTATGCTGCACTTGTGCAAGCTGTGCCTGCAATGCTTGTGGATCATTGCGCAATACAGCCAGCTTCGGCAGCAGTTTCAGTAGCCCTTCTGAACCGTAACCCTCCTCTTTGGGGATGTAGGTACGGATATCAAGCAGCTCCATCTTCGGGGTAAGAAAGACAGAGAGCGGCCATCCGCCACGTTTGCCGTGTACTGCCTGATAGATACGTTGATACTTTTTGTCAATCTGAGGGTACTGCTCACGATCGACTTTGATAGAAACAAAATCACGGTTCAGCAGTGCCGCTACACTTTTATCGGTAAAACTTTCTTCTTCCATCACATGGCACCAGTGGCAGGTACTGTACCCAATGGAGAGAAAGATCAGTTTATGCTCTTTTTTCGCTTTTTCAAAAGCCTCTTTCCCCCAAGGGTACCAGTTGACAGGATTATGTGCATGCTGCTGCAGATAGGGCGAAGGTTCATGGATCAACGCATTGGTATGCACTGCTGCCTGCAGCCACAGGCTTGTCCATACAATCAATGTCAGTTTTGCTATTTTTACATATTTGTGTATAATCATCCCTATCACTATAGCATAAAATAGGTAGCGGGTAGCGGGTAGCGGGTAGCGGGTAGCGGGTAGCGGGTAGC
>JALWTA010000011.1:8568-89201 GCA_027082955.1 Sulfurovum sp.
GGTAGCGGGTAGCGGGTAGCGGGTAGCGGGTAGCGGGTAGCGGGTAGCAAATTTTGCACAGGCTCTATTACACCAACCTTAGCCACTCCCTATTTCATTGCTCCTTACTCCCTTCTCCCTATCACCTATTCCCTATTAAATATACCCTCTCTTCACCATACCCACAGCCATCGCCAGTGACATACCGTCATTATTGTACCCTTCCGTATGACAGTTCTCACATGTATCCCCGCATTCATACTCCAGATCTGCCACGATCTCTTCCCATCTCTCAATGTTGTGCGCCTTGATATAGTCTACAATCTGCCCAAGCGTTTTGTCATGGCAGTAACATATCATCATATGTTCGTCAGGCATTACCTTCCTTTCAAGGTAGCAGGGAACAGGGAGTAAGGAGCAATAATTTTATATCATATGCTCTTTCACTGTTTTGGTACTGGCTACCAGCATTTTTAGTAATTCTATCATATCTTTTTTTAGGGAGGAATACATTTTTCTTGTAATCAAATTTGACGTATACAATAACTCGATCCAATAATCCGACTCATTGGCTTCTTTTAAAGCGACCATCTGCTTATGCAGAAAATCCTGCTTCGATTCCGCATATTTGGATTCTCGAATAAGCGCCCCAATAGCTGTACCGCTTCTAAGAATCTGCCGCGAAAGCACAAACTCTTTATGCTCCCTCAGAAGATATTGGCTCAATTTTACAATTCGCGTAGCAAAATGAAAACTTTTCTCTTCCAATACAGTCGTATAGTTACAACCCATTGCTACTTTCTCCTTACTACCTGCTCACTCAATTAAAGGCTTTCAATATTTCCCACAACCTTACCGACAATGGTCACCTCTTCAGGCGCAAGCACTTCCGGAGAGTAGGCTTTGTTGTCTGAGATCAGTTCTACCATCCCATCTGCACGCTGACGGATACGCTTGATAAAGAGTCCGGCAGTCGTAGCCGCGATAAAAATGCCGTCTTTATTGATATTGGTCTGGGTACGGTCTACAAAAACAATGCTGCCATCCTGCAGTGTCGGCTCCATAGACTCCCCGTCAACGTGAATCGCTTCAAGCTGGGTATTGCCAAGTCCTACCATATTGTGCATGATCTTCTCATCGACACTGATGGTCTCATAGTTCTCGTCAAACACCTCTGCACCGCCTCCCGCACTCGCTCGGATATCGGCAAAGTAGCGTACCTGAAAGAACTTCTCCGTCTGCTCTTTGAGCATATCGACCGCCTGATCGAAGAAGAGCCAGTTGGCGGAAATCTTTTTGAGTGCACAAAACTCCAGTATCTCTTCGTAGGGAATGGAGTTACGTTTTTTCATGGTCGCGAAGGTTGCCTGTGGAATCCCCAGCGCGTTGGCAACATCTTTGTCAAATACTTTGCCGCCTATTTTAGTCTCGGAGATGATATCTTTGAGCTTTTCAATAATCTCTGTCATATTGAGCATATGAAACTCCTTTTTCATAATTATATATGTCAAATCATACCATTGTTTTCTTAAAAGTATGACAATTTGACATATTTTTTATATTGTACGTAAAAATATCATATTATTTGACATCTAAAGCGTTATGAACCGAATTTTCAAAGAAAAAGGATTTGAAATGGATTACAAACTAAATAAAGAACTTCTCAGCTACGCAGTCAAAATGGGATGCAAAACCGCTTCGGATTTTGCACTGTTTCTCAAAGCGAGAGAGTCAATTTTGGCACTTTAGTCCAAAAGCATCACCATCACTTCATCACCAACCTGCTTGGAACTCTCTTCTTCAGAGGTGAAGAGAAGACCGATATCTCCCAGCATATTGGTCAAGATGGCGGATGTACCGACCTTTTTGCCTTTAAAATCAACAAAATACTCACCATGCACAAGTGTGACGTTGCATGCAGTAAACTCTGCTTTTTTGGCACGTTTGTTAAAGGGCTCTTTGAGTGTGGCTTTGACCATCTTCAATGGATTTGCAGCACATTGCAGTTTGGCAATCAGCGGCACCACATAGACCAGTGCCATGACCGTTGCGGAGTAGGCAAATCCGGGCAGTCCGACAATAAACTTGTCACCTTTGCGTGCGACCATAATGTGCTGCCCCGGCTTGACACGTACCCCCTTAAAGACTACGTCACACCCAAGCTCACGGATGACATCTTTGACAAAGTCGAAATCTCCCACACTCACGCCGCCTGTTGTGACGACAATATCACTCTTTTGCAACGCATCGGAGATCGCACCGGTAATACTCTCTTTGTCATCTTTGATGCACCCAAGCTGCATCGGCAGACCGCCATACTTTTTGGCAATCGCTTCAACCACATAGTTGTTTGAGGAACGTATCTGTGCATCATTGGTCTGTACTTCTCCAAGATCAAGCAGTTCCGAACCGGTAGAGAGCACAGAAACAGTCGGTTTTTCATACACGGTTATATGGACAATATTCAGGCTTGCCAACACACCGATGTGTGAAAAGTCTATCTTCGTACCTGCTTCAATGAGCTTCTGCCCTTTGGCATAGTTCTCTCCTACTTCCCGGACAGAAAAGCCCTGCGGCACCTCTTCTTTGATGATGATCTCTTCACCATCGACCTCTACATTTTCAATGGGAATAAGCGTATCGGCACCCTCCGGCATCAGTGAACCGGTAAAGGTTTTGATACAGATTCCGCCAATCACCTTCTCACGCAGTGCCGAGCCTGCCGGGTTGATACTGGCAATCTTAAGCCGTCCCATAGCCTGATCTTCATGAATGATCGCATACCCATCCATTGCAGAGGTCGGGAACTCTGGCGAATTGTGGTCTGCGACAATATCTTCGGCAAGCACATAGCCTACCGCATCCATAATATAGAGTCTTTTTGTTTTGTAATGTGTAATCTGAAGCGCATCAATAAGCGCCATCGATTCATCAAAATGCATCATGATGAAATATTCCTTTTCAATTAAAAATTCAAAATTAAAAGGGAAACTTTTTTACTTCTTACCTTTTAATTTTCACCTGACAGATTATGCAAGCAGCCCGCTGCCATCCATCGGGGTACTTCGGTCTTCGGCATAGATACGTTCACCGTTTTTCACATCATACTTCCAAATAGGCGCATTTGCCTTGAAGTCCTCGACAAACTCCTCGATCAGCTCGAGTGCTACACGCCGCTTTGGAGAAAATACCGCAGAGACATATGACGAAGTGTGTACAGGCACATCTCCAATGGAGTGTGCCATCTTCACGACTGCCCCGCGTGCTTTTGCTTTCTCTTGCCAGCCGTCAAACCATGCTCTCAATACCGGCTCGTAAATGTCAAAGCTCAACGCCTCTATACCATCCTCGGCACGAATCGTTCCAACGAAAGGAATATATGCCCCATAGTTCGACTCCGCCTCTTCATCCAGCCATCTGCCAAAGATCTCCTTGACATCCAACGGCCCTCTATATAATTCCACTGATTGCATCCTCTTTTTGAATAAAAAGCATTGCAACGCAATGCATACCAACACTATTCACTATTCTCTCTTCACTCTTCACTGTGGATAAAGCACTGCTTTATCCACCGCAAACGGGCGGAAGTACAGAAATCTTGTCTCCATCTTTCAACGGTGTATTAAGATCACTCACCATCGTATCGTTTAGAGCTACCGCACACTTGGGAAGCCACTCTTTCACTGTGCCGTCTTCTTTAAGCTTTTCTGCCACATCAGCCAGCGTCTTCGCTTCCATCTCTACCGGCGCTTTGCCGATAGGTCCTAAAAATTCTACTTTTACCATCTTACTGCTCTCATGTTGAATTGCGCTGATTATAATTCTTGTTTGGTATAATTGCGCTTAAAAGGAGGTCAATCATGGGTGTACTGTTCGGATCGATCTCCTACCTCAATTTGCTACCCTTTCAGGTCTACCTCAAAAAACATCTTAAAAGCAGTTCGGCAAAGATGGGGTTTCGATACAAACGTGCTGTCCCTTCCAAAATCAACCGGGCACTGCAACGTCGTGAAGTCCATGCCGCTTTTATCTCTTCCGTTGCTTCCAGAAATGCCTCATGCACCGATCTTGGCATCATTGCAGACAAACGTGTCTACAGTGTGCTGGTAGTCCCGGGACGATCACAACACGACCCGGCATCTGCTACCTCCAACCAACTGGCGAAAGTACTCGGACTTGAGGGGCGTGTCCTCATTGGTGATGCGGCACTGAAACACTACCTTGAAGGCAAACCGGGCATCGACATGGCGCAGGTGTGGCATGACCGTACCGGTCTTCCTTTTGTCTTCGCGCGTCTTTGCTACAATCAACACGGTACAACCATCCAAAAGATGGCAAAACGGTTTGCACACACCCATACCCGTATTCCACAATATATGCTAAAAAAAGAGAGTAAAAAAAGAGGCATCACAACAAAACAGCTTAGCTGGTATTTGGAGCATATACATTATGAAATGGATTGGAGAGCGAAGAGGGGGTTGAAGAAATTCTTAGGGCTAAGGGCTAAGGGCTAAGGGCTAAGGGCTAAGGGCTAAAACCTTTTCATACTTTGGTTAAAATAAAGCTTAAAATCCTATCTGGAAGCGAAAGTTTCTGCTTCCAATACAGATAAAGCTTTCCGAAAAGAAAGCATACCAAAACTCCTCCCTCCTACTTCCTAACTCCTCACTAATTTTCTATCGTCGCCACCGCTTTCTCGATCCGTTCGATCGTTTCATCGACTCCGATGATCGCCATCATCTCATCGACTCCGGGACCGGTAAGGGCACCAACAAGTGCCACACGCAGCGGCATACCGATCTTCCCAAAGCCTATCTCCTTCTCTGCGACAAGTGCTTCAAGCACTGCATGGTAGTCACTTGGCAGATGCAGCGGTTTTTCCCATGTTTGCAGCATGGCAATAAAGTCGACAAGGATCTCTTTGGCTTCCCCTTTGAAGGCTTTTTTCACTGCTTTGGCATCATACTCACTCGGAGCGTTCAAAACAAGATTGATCTGCTCTGCCAGTTCTACTAGTGTTTTACCGCGTTCTTTGGTTGCATCGAGCAGCATCTCAAGGCGGTCATGCTCGGCAATATCCACACCAAATTCTTTTAATAGTTCAGCCAGTTTCGCATTGGGTGTATTTTTAATGTAATGCGCATTGAGCCAGAGCAGTTTGTCCGGGCTATAGCTTGATGCGGATTTGTTGATATCTTTGGGATCAAAAAGAGAGACCATCTCCTCAAGCGAAAAGATCTCCTGATCGCCGTGGCTCCATCCCAGACGTACAAGGAAATTGAGCAGGGCTTCAGGCAGGTAGCCCATACGCTTATACTCCATCACATCTGTTGCCCCGTCACGCTTGCTGAGCTTCTTGCCCTGCTCATTGTTGATCATGGCGACATGGTAGAACTTTGGCAGCTTGAAACCAAGTGCATTGTAGACTACGATCTGCTTAGGTGTATTGTAGAGGTGGTCATCCCCGCGTATCACATCAGTCAGCCCCATCAGTGCATCATCGATCGCTACAACAAAGTTGTAGGTAGGCGTACCGTCACTTCTGGCAATAATAAAATCATCTACCTCATCAGCAGCAATATTGATCTCTCCCTTGACACCGTCCACAAAACTGATGACACCTTCTTTGGGTGCCTTGATACGGATCACCGGATCGATACCTTCTGGCGGTGTACCTTCAAAGTCACGGTAGCGTCCGTCATAACGCGGACGTTCACCTCTTGCCATCTGTGCTTCACGAAGTGCATCAAGTTCCCCTTTACTCATATAGCATTTATATGCCTTACCCTTTGCAAGCAGTTGGTCGATGTATTGTTTGTAAAGATCAAACCGTTTGGACTGATAGACCACATCACCATCATAGTTCATGCCTACCCAGTCAAATGCCTTGATGATCGCTTCAAGCGCCTCTTCAGAGTTTCTTGCACGGTCGGTATCTTCGATACGCAGCAGAAATTTACCGTCGTTGTGTCTCGCCCAAAGCCATGAGAAAAGTGCGGTTCTCAGTCCGCCAATATGCAGGTACCCTGTCGGGGAGGGTGCAAAACGTGTTACTGTCGACATTGCAAAACCTTATTTTTTGCAAAATTATACCCAAATACGGAAATAGAAAACTTGGAAGAGAGGAGAGATGCGGCATACTTATGCCGCTTTTTTGTCCTTTTTGGACTTTTTAGACTTTTTGTTTTTTGCCTTTTTGTTTTTTGCCTTCTTTTTCTTTAGCTCTTTTTCTGCTTTTTTTGCTTTCTCTTTTTTGGATTTGCTCTGCTCTTTTTTATCACTTGCTTTTTTACTCGTTTTATGGCTTTTCTTCTCTGCTTTTTTCTTGCTTGCAGATTCTTTCTCTTTCGTACTCTTTTTGGCAGTGGATTTCTTGTGGCTCTTTTTGAATGCTGTTTTTTTCACCTTTTTGGGTGTCTGACCAACCTTTACATCATTTTTAACATTGGATGCGATCTGTTCACCGATCCCGTCCACACGCTGCAGATCCTCAAACGACTTGAACTTTCCTTTACGACGCTCCTTAATGATCGCAGCCGCTTTCTTCTCTCCGATACCGTTGATCTGCATCAGCTCCTCTTTGCTTGCCGTATTGAGCTTGCTCAGACTCATACCAAACATAGCCGTTGCCGCAAGCACCATCACCAAAACTGTCTTTTTGAACATCTTCTTCTCCTTTTGTAGTATCATGAATATCTCAATTATATCTGGTGAATATCATATAAATCTTATAACTTTTACAAAAATTCTCAAAAGATTTGCTCAATAGATAAGACAAATTATATATCATCTATGTATAATGCCTATAAAAAAAGTAAACGTATGTTATCGGCTGTCATTTATCCTTTCATCGTATCCTTTATCGCTTCATTTATTATCATTTACCTAAGCCACAAATATACACTCTTTATTGATGAAGCAGGTCACAGCAAGCCTCAGGCATTTCATATCAACAACACACCTCGTGCCGGAGGGATGGCCATTCTGATTGCGATGCTTATACTCTTCAAATATCCATTGGCAGCGAAACTCTTCATCCCAATTTTTTTGGCATTTCTCAGTGGTATCTTCGAAGATTTTCATCATACGCTCAATCCCAAAATGCGGCTTATCCTCCAAATTGTCGCTGCTCTCAGTGCCATTTGGCTGCTCCATGCTGTTGTGCTTTATCTAGGCTTGGGGATTACTATGCCCTATTGGCTCGGTATCTTTTTCAGTACCTTTGCCATTGTTGGCATGATGAATGCAATCAATATCATCGATGGTTTCAACGGGCTTGCTGCGGGTATGGTTGCCATTATCCTGCTTTCTTTTAGTATGACAGCATACAAGCAGAATGATATGGAAATATTGACTGTAATATTTATTACAGGAGGTGCGCTCGGTGGATTTGCATTACTGAACTTTCCCAAAGGGAAAATCTTCCTTGGTGATGGTGGTGCCTATATGCTTGGATTCATTGTTGCAATTATCGGCATTTTCCTTGCGGGGCAATATGCAAGTGTCAGTCCTTGGTATATTTTAGCAGTTTTTATCTACCCTGTATGGGAAGTACTCTTTTCTATCGGACGGAAGCTATACAACAAACAATCTCCAATGCAACCAGACAGCTATCATATGCATATGTTGATCTACAGACAGATCACGCACAACAATCCACTGACCTCTGCATTGGTTCTTGCTGCTGTACTTCCGTTTGTTACACTTTCTACACTCTTTCCAAACAAGTCCAATGCCAATATTGCTATTGCTTTTGGTTTCATCCTTTGCTACTTACTGCTTTATGCCTATCTTTACCAAAAAGACACTACACAACAATAAACACTCTCTTCGTGCCTATTTTTTTAACCGGTAAATTCTCGTATAAGGGGATAATACCACCGGTTCAAAGAGTGTTTCGTCGTAAATCCCAAGCAGAAACATCTGCACATACATTGACTTGAAAGTTTTGTTATCCATGATAATAAGCTGTCCGTAATGTGGCAGGAAGAGTGCAGTATACTCACCGGAAAAGCCATATCGCTGTGCCTGAATTTGCATCTTCCCATTCTTATCCATGCTTGCGACAACCAGTTTGGATGCAACATGCTTTTCACTGCCAAAATTGATACTTCCGTTGTTGGCATCGAAACGTACGCCATTGGAAAGCAAGAGTTCACCATTCTCATTTTTTACAACCCGTGCGGGTACAAACACAAATTTTCTCTCTTTCTTCCCTGTGGTTAAATCTATGTTGCCAAAGAGTGAAACTGTAGGGAAGATATTGAGCATCCTATACGGAAGATAAAGATAGATATCCCTTGTTTTCGGAGGAAGCTTTGCATCCGCTGATTTTAGCTTTTCCAGTAGTTGATTAGGATCGATCTGTTTCCCCTTATCATTTTTAAAAAGTGTATCTGCAACAATTTTATACCCATTGGATACATAGGTTTCTACCGACAAACGGGCAAGATTGGCTGCAAGCTGAGGAGAGCTTGTCTGCATAATCTTGGAAATGATGAAGTTATCATTATTATGTTTTCCGCCATCAATCAACGTGTTGGTATTGGAGTAGAACCAGATAGGATATCCGTAATCCCACCATGCAAGCGTATAATCCTTGGGCTTTGCAATTTTTCTAAACATATCAAGATCTCTAACCTCGGCTTTGTTCATTACAGTCGGTACCCGATATCCGATAATGTGAGTGATATTCGGATAGAGCATCGAGAGTGTTAACATACTCATGCCAAAAATATATATGCCTTTTTTATCACTGATATACTGCAATAGAAAATGAAAAAGATAAACGGCAGAAAGCGCAGCAATCGGCACAGCATAAACAGTAAACCTCAAACCGCCCCATATGGCAAAAGCACCTATGCCTGCAAGCGGCAATGCCAATATAAATACTCTATAACGCGCAACCAGTGCAATATACCCCGCTATAGCAACCAACAATCCAATCTCTGAACCGGCAATCCTGTCAGCAAAGATCGAGAAAGGAATATGCCCCGCTTCTCTGATAGTCTGTGTGACCGAGTAGAAGTGCAATCCTTCATCTGCCGTTCCGCTTGACGTATAAAAAGTGATCTTGCTCAGAATCAGTCCAAACACATTGCCAAAATACATAAATAAAAGAAAAAGAATTCCAATTAGAACCAAGGATTGATTTTCTGACAGATGTTTCTGTGTGAGATAGCGGTAAACGGCTATCAGAACAACAATCTTGAGCATATAGGAATACGGATCGGGTATCCCGAAAGGAATAAGTGCAAAAAATACAAGAATTATCGATGCATATGCCGTCTCCTCATGGCGGTGGTAATAGAAAAGATAGAGGGCATAGAGTATTCCCATCGCATTGACAATAGAGGCACCGGAATCATAAAGAAACGGGTAGATGGCAATTGCGAGTGCAGCATAGAGGGCAGACCGCAACGTTACATCCATAGTACTTTTCATCAGAAAATACAAAATGAACATAGGCGCCATTGCAGAGAACATATCGGTATCATAGTAGCCGACCATTGTACGGTTATAGTAGCTCCATGTGACCGCTCCAAGCACTGCTGCAAGAAATCCCCACAGTGTCAGATTGAAAAGCCTCGCTATTAAAATGATCGGGACAACAACCATACTGGAGATCACTGCCGGAAGATACAACATGATGGTCTCTAAAGAAAACGGTGTTATCTTGGCCAACAAAACCGTCAATGCCACCATACCATAAGACCACATCTGCGGAATACGGGGATTGTCCGCATGCATGCCAAAGAGCTCTTTTTGTGCTCCTGAAGCAAAGAAGTATCCATCGTTGGTATTTATCATCAACTGACCGTTCCAGTGAAACGCCGGATTGTCATGAAACTGATATATCCAGATCATCCGTATGGCGATACTGAATAGATAGGCTACCATCATCAACACAAGCACTTCTTTGGTGCCTACTTGTTCTTTTTGGGTCATCTCGTTTTTCCTTCTTACAATTTTCTTAAAAGATTATACAGTCTTTCAACTATAAATACTGGAAGCAGTCGGGGCAAAACCCTTGTGAATATGTTTCTGGTAAGATCAGATGCCGACCAAAATCCTATTTTGTAAGCTGCTTTCTCCAGTATCCACTCACTTTTGGCATAGCGCCACCCTTGTCTTCTGGCAATCATACTGCGTCCTGTCCGTGCTTTGACAACTATCTGTGGAAGGTTGGCAAACTTTTTTCCCTTTTGCAGCATACGCATCCACAGATAATAATCTTCAAAACCGTTCATCGCTTGATAGCCCCCTGCATCCAAAACAGCTTCTTTCCGAAAAACCACTGTCATGTGGTTCAGCGGATTACGGTGTTTTGCAAAACGTACAATCTCATCATGTGAAGAGGGCACACGTCTTTCTCTCTCACATCGGTTTGCATCGCTGTCAAACTCGCATATCCAGCCACCCAAAATATCGGTATCTGGATGCTTTTCAAGATATGCAAACTGCTTCTCAAAACGATCATGAAGTGCAATATCATCCGTATCCATACGCGCGACCCATTCGTAGATACAGTGTGTCAATCCGATCGACAGTGCTTCACCAAGACCGACATTTTTTGGCAGCGTAACAATATGATATGCTATATCTGAATGTGCTACACACTGTGTAATCAATGCATCTAGCTCTTCCGACAAAGGACCATCTTTCACAAGAACGATCTCGTCAGGCTTCAGCGTCTGATTTTCAATACTAGAAAGCGCCTCCTTTAAATATGCTGCTTTCTCTTTATGATATACAGAGAGGAGTACGGACAAAGACATTATATCTCTCCCGTCACACGATAAAGCGTTTCTACTTTTTTTGCAATCTCTTGCCAACTGAATTTTTGTGCGAATAGAATATTTTTTTGAGAACAATGTTTATATGAAATCGCATCCTTTTTTAATATCTTTTCCAGCTTATCCTGAAAATCTCTGCTGTCATCATATCGGAATACCTGATTACATTCACCTGTATCCGCGATATAGGATTTAATCTGCACACGGTCTGAAATAAGTATCGGCATGCCGTACGACATCGCTTCAAGTGCAACAATACTGAACGCTTCATACTTGGACGGTACGCTTAGCAAAGTACACTTTTCATAAAGCGCTTGCAACTGTAAATCAGAAATATTTTTATGGTAAGTAAAGACCTCATCGTCATCTTTTTCTGTATCTGTAACAATATGACATCGAATGCCTTTCTCCCTAAAATACGCTCTTTGCATTTCAATAAAGTCCAAACGTTTGTTATGATCGTCCCTTCCAACAAAAAGAAGTGTATCTTTCAATGGTTTTTCTTTCTCCGTTATATGGTTATTGACTTGAATACCATTAGGAACAATATGGATTTTATCCTTATCAACATACTGAGCAAAAAAATCTTTTTCCGTTTCTGTCAAAGCTATCAGAACATCAACATTCTTTAGGCTTCTTTTCAAAAAGAGATGAAAAAAGGCAGCAGCAAGCAAAGGGTGATTGTGGTATTGAAATGGATGATAGTGGGGTGTATAGACCACCTTTGCATTCGGCACTGTTTTTTTCACTATCGACAAACACTGATAGACAAAAAAAGAGGAGAACCCATGCACATGGATGACATCTGAGGCTACAGATTTGAGATGTTTTTTGATTGTTTTTGTAGGTACCACCTGCTTGTTCATCACTGTACGTGAAGCCAATGCTTTGGCGCTAAAATAGGCAGCACTATGCCCTCTTTCCTGTAAGGATTTGCCTATATGCGTGATATGGTTTTCTATGCCCCCTATTTGTGCATGAGGGGTTTCAGATAAAAAAAGGATTTTCATTTTTTAACATCTCGTAATAAATATTGCACTGTCCGCATTGCCAATAGAGCTCGGCCAGTCAACACTTTGTACAACAAAGATATCCCTACCCCGATATAAAGACCAAAATAGCAGGAAAAGTATTTTTTATAAAAAATGATTCTATTGGTAAGTTTAAGAATATCGATATCACTATTCTGGCTATACTGGGCTCCCTTTTCTTTATGATAAACCTTGCTTTTTTCTGCGATACCTATTTTTAAGCCATGCTTTCTTGCATTAAAACAAAAATCAACCTCCTCATAATACAGGAAATACTCTTCAGGCAATAAACCTATTTTCGAGAAGGTATCTGTCTTGATAAACATTGAGGCACCATGAATATAGTTCAATGGATCACCAATTTGACGTTTGTCCGTTACATAACTGCTTTTACCGGTATATTTATCAATGTGCCCGCAATACGCCTGCAATCTTTGTGTGGACTGTTCAAACAAAGGTATGCCAGTAAGGTCGGATGCTGTCTTTGTAGCAAAATCCAACACATTTTGCAATGTATCTTTTGGAACGACAGTATCATTATTAAGAATCCATATATACTGGAACACAGCATCGTTCAAGGCAAACTTTATACCCACATTATTCCCTGCTGCATATCCTCCGTTATCCTGAGTCTGAATAAAAACCAAAGCATATTTGGATAGATCTCTTGTATGGTCTTTTTCACTTTCTTGACAAGACAAAAAAGCAATTTGTTTGCTTTGTGCCCATTGCTGCATAGTATGCATGGAATTATCAGGAGAGGCATTATCGACAACATAAACTATAAAATCGTTATAGCTACTGTTTAAAATACTTTCCAGACATTCAATAGTATCTTGTGCATTCCGATAATTCAATACAACTACAGCAACCTTAGCATTCATCATCTCTGTTATCTCTGTTCTAATAATGTTTAAAATACATACTATGATATGTTTACATTGTTCATTTTTTCTTTTTACATAATATCAATCTGAAAGGTTCATTTTTGATAATCTACTACTAAACAGATAATACCGTAATACGAAACAATCTATCATGAATCATAAGTCCAATTTTTTATTGGAATCTTGTCATTTTCCAACTTATTAATAGAAAAAATTCTAGAATACATCATATAGGGTTGCAATCATATGCTGCGGGTAGCATTTTTATCCTACAATATCCATCAGTATGTTTTTCAAATACAAATAGTTTTTATACGGGTAAAGTGTTTTATGGTATTTAAGTCCAATTAAAAATGTTTTTAAATGCACTTTATTTGTTAGATAATCCTCAAAGTATCGTATGGCATCTTCAACGACACCTTTGTCTATCTTGTCACATTGCATATTCTGCTTGAGCAAATAAAGGTTTTTTAAATGTTTTCTATATCCAACCACACGATAAAAATCTATATCTGCATACCTGTTTTTCATATTGCGGTATACTCTTTTTAGAACAAACCCCAGATCTCCGCTGCCTGTATTCTGTGCTGCATGTTCCCTGTAATAGGTCAAACAGTCACGCGTATAGACCAATTTGTTACCCTCTGCGGCACAGAGTGCAAGCCACCAGTCATGATAGGTAAGTCCTTCCGGGAAAGGCAATGCTTTGCGTAACAGGGTTTTATGCAGCAATACGGTACATCCTGTTACAACATTTTTAAATAGAAGGTTGTTTGTATGAATCATATAACCATTTTCTCTTTTCCATGCCGGAGATATGATTTTCCCTTCTCCGTCAATAACAGCACAATCACTGTGAATCATCATATTTGATCCGATTTTATCCATAAGTGTTTCAAGCTTCTCTGAAAGCCAAATATCATCTTGATCGGCAAGTGCGATATACTCTCCATGGCAATGGGAAAGTGCCCTTTCAAAGTTCTTTACAAAACCGAGATTCCACTCATTTACATAATATTTCAATCCATGAGATGCAGCGTATCGCTCCAAAATCTCTACTGTTCCATCCGTAGAACAGTCATCCGTTACGATTACTTCAATATTTTTGTAGGTTTGATTATAAATAGAGTCCAGTTGCTCCTGTAAATACTTTTCACCATTGTAGGTTGCCATTGCAATTGAAACCAAAGGTTGTTTGTTAGTATTTTTTTGCACAACTTCTCTCCATCAAACAGATACCCAAAAATAGAAACGCATATATAAACCGTGTTATTGCATGCCAAGGATTTCGTGAAAACTTACCAAGATGGTACAACCTACGATAACGCTCTTTCGTTACCGACAGATTTTTAGAAGGGTACATCCTATATATTTTTCTATACACATCAAAAAAAGTATTTTTTTCTTGGTATGTTCTATTCTCTCTTTTCCATGTCCTTATATAAATTTCAACAGTTTGCTTATGGATATGTACAAAGTCATACAGCTGTGAAAGTTTTAAAAAAAACTCCCAGTCTTCATGAGATTCAAGCGTTTCGTCAAATCCATGCACCTGCGGTAATGCATCATATTTGTGTGCCAATGTATTTACAGGAATGTAATTAAACACTAACAGCCTGTCTTTTGAAAAATCTGTATTAGTACAGGAGAAAAACTTATCGGTACTATCTTCCTTTATTCCCTCTTGTTTCTCTTCAATAAAAAAAGCATCGGTATAAACAACATTTACTCTCTCTTTTACCATTGTATGCACAACAGTTTCAAGATGTTCTGACAGAAACCGATCATCATCATCCAAATAACAAACAATCTCCCCTTTTGCTGCAGAGACAGCTATATTTCTGGAATAGGCGGGACCATAATTCTGAAGATTGTTAAGATACTGTATGTTCTCTTTTTGATATTTTTGAATGATATCCCATACATCCTCACCATAATCATTCACAATAATGATCTCAAAATTTTGATAGGTCTGAGACAATACCGATTCAATAGCGTTAGGTAAAAGGTGCCGCCGATTGTAGGTTGTAAGAATGACTGATACGAGTATCTGTTCATCGGCTTTCAATGTCATGTTCTGCCTTTTTCAGAAGTCTTCTACCTTTTTTCACAGCATTTGAGAACCTAATACCAGGTTTGGTAAATAATAAAAATGTGTATTTTAGTGCATGCCATAAACCAAAATGCTTAAAATATAAACGGAAATGCTCTCTTGCTAGATTTTGTGTTGTGGACACACCTTCTTCTCTAAAGTAACTTAAAACTCCCGGAATATAAGTGTATGAAAACCCTTTTATAAACAACCTTATCAGAAGGTCATAGTCAGCAATAACTTTGTATGACTCGTTAAAACCATATTGAAGTAACACAAAACGCTTTAAAAAGAGTGCAGGATGACCGGCAGGCATATGGGTTTCATAACGAGAAAAGTCTACTGTCATTGTAAAGCGATAAGACATTCCACTCCCATCCATGGTGCGAACATTTCCACAGATGCACTCCTTCCCCTCTCTAGCATAATATGCAACTTTCCGTAAAGCCCCTTGTGCATACCAGTCATCAGCATTCAAAAAAGCCACATAATCTCCACTACATAAACTAGCGCCTTTGTTCATCGCATTATAAATACCGCTATCAGGTTCACTCACCCAATAATCAATGGCATCTTCATACTTTTGGATGACATTCAATGTGCCATCAGTAGATCCTCCATCAACTATGATATACTCAACATTGTCATAATCCTGCTCCAAAACACTGAGAATTGTCTGTTCCAAATACTTTTCACCATTGTAAACAACAGTCACCACACTGATCAGAGGTTTGTTTTCATATGATTTTTTGAAAAGGCCTTTAGTACGCAATCCACCCTCACCTTTTCGCTCTGAGTTTGATGACAAAAATAGCCTTGGGATTAGTTTGTATCCTGGTTTTTGTTCCAGAATGGGTTTGTCATTTGTCAGTAAATGGACTGTACTATAACTTGTATCTTTACCTTGCATACAAACTACCTTCCTGTCTGCTTCTTCATCATGATCACATGTTTAATATACGCAAGATTTTTTCGCATAATACTACTCAAATAAAAAGAGAATGGACGCGATACGTCTGTATTAATAGTATAGAAATCTTCTATACTATTAATATGATATTTTTTTGTATCGATTGATCGGTCTGACAATAATCGTTGCAAATATATATTTAACCTTTTAATCAACCGTCTATCCTGCATGTATGTTTCCAAAAAGTATGCTTTCACCAACGCATAATGAATAGGTATTTTCCCATCAGATGACGCAATCGTAATTGAGCTTTCATGTGCCCTGAAGAAAGACAATCTTTCATTCACAAAAGCAAACTTTGGGTATTGCCTCGCTGTAAGCAGAAAAAGCAATAGATCCGGTCCTATAGCATGCATAGAGAAATCAGAATGTACTTTATTTGGAATTTCTGTCAAGAGATTCCTTTTTAGATCATTCAGTCTAAAGAGTGCACATCCGGGAGAAACAGGATAATCTCGATTTGCAATAATTGCATTGATATACGCTTGAGAATTATATATACCTGTTCTTCCTATCTGATACGCATCAAGATTCGCAAAATTTTCACCAAAGATATGTGCCCGAGTAAAGACAAATCCAACACCAGGATTATTCATGAATGGTAATGTTCTGTCAAGATAATGTGTATCGATATAATCATCTGACCAAATAATCTTTCCATACTCCCCACTTGCATAATGAAGACACCTTTTCCAGTTTTTAACAGGACCAAGATTCTTTTCGTTTTGATATATCAAAATACGATCATCTTCTTTTTGCAACTCACATAATATTGAAAATGTATTATCTGTACTATGATTGTCAACAACAATAATTTCTATATTTCTATACGTTTGCGCCATGGCACTTCGAACACACTGTTCAATATAACGTTCCCTATTATATACAGGGATCAAGATACTTACAAGCGGACTATCTACCATTGGTCAACCACGCAATCATTTTTTTTATGCCCTCTTCTTTTGATACTTTGGGCTCCCATCCAATCATAGCTGTGATTTTCCGAATATCTGCAACAAAGACTTTCTGATCTGATTCCCGCACCGGAATCATGCGATAGTGCATAACAATATCCAACTCCGTTTCAAGAAAATCAAATAGCTCTAAAAGAGAAAAAGAGTTTTGCATCCCACCACCGACATTAAATACTTCTCCTTTAATGCATTCGATGTTATCTGCTGCTTTCAAATAAAGCGCAATCATATCACTGGCATACACAATATCTCTGACCTGTTTTCCGTTACCTGAAATGGTGAATGGCTCCTGAAGTACCCCCTGTTGTATCTCAATCGCTTTTTGTGTAAACCACCCTATCCATCCTTGATCATAAGTTGCAAACTGCCGTCCACCATACATGGATGAATGCCTGAAAACGACTGTCTTCAACCCATATATCCTGGCAAAGTCAAGCATATACTGATCAGCACTGCCTTTTGAAGTACCATATGGAGAATGAAAATCAAGAGGTACATTCTCGTCAAAACCATGTGGTTTTTCAAGACAGCGGTATCTGGTAGATGTCTCTTCATAGCTATAACGCTCAAGATCACCATAAACCTTATTTGTGGAAGAGTAGATCACTGCGGTATCGGGACAGTACTTTCGTACTGCATCAAGCAGGTTAAAACTCCCAATAACATTAACCTCCATATCCATCCTCGGGTCTGTGATAGAAGTTGTCATAGCAACCTGTCCTGCCAAATGGAAAACAACATCAGGTCTATTCTCTTTGATTAAATTATCAACATCATTTGTATTTCGGATATCTCCATGTATAAACTTGAATGTCCCGCGCTTTTTTAGCCATTCCAAATTTTCGGCACTGCCGTTTCGGTAAAGGTTATCAAAAATTATCAGATCTTCTCCTCGATTCAAAATCTCATCTGCCAAGTTTGTACCGAGAAAACCGCACCCGCCTGTAATAAGATATTTCATTTCCTACCCTTCATAAACACATGGAGTTTTTCAATAATATAGTCGATTGCACTGTTATCTATCCCTGGATATACGCCTACCCAAAAACTGTCATGCATAATTTTATCCGTATTTACCAGTTCACCTACTTTTCTATAGTCTCGTTTTTCAACCATCTTTTCAAATAATGGATGCTTGAGTATATTGCCGGCAAACAGGTTTCTCGTTTGGATATGGTTTTTTTCCAGAAACATAACAATTTCATTTCTATCAAACCCAACACCATCTTTTAAAGTCATTAAAAAACCAAACCAACTTGGTTCAGAATTCACCTGAGGCATGGGTAAAATAAACGACTCAATATCTTTTATACCATGGTAAAGTCTATTAAAATTTTCTTGTCTTTTAGCTATAAACATCGGTAGTTTTTCTAATTGCGCAACACCTATTGCTGCTTGCATATCGGTGGCTTTAAGATTAAATCCAAAATGGCTGTAAACATACTTATGGTCATAACCTGTCGGCAAACTACCAAAATGCATTTCAAAACGTTTGCCACAGGTATTGTCTACACCGCTGTCACACCAGCAGTCCCGCCCCCAATCTCGCATAGAGAGCAAAATCTTTTTAAGTAACGGATTATCGGTGTATACTGCACCGCCTTCTCCCATAGTAATATGATGCGGAGGATAAAAACTGCTTGTACCAATGTCCCCCCATGTACCTGTTAATTTCCCATTATAAATTGATCCCAGTGAATCACAATTATCCTCAATAAGCCAGAGGTTATACTTGTCACAAAACGCTTTTACAGCTTTAATGTTAAAAGGATTGCCTAACGTATGTGCAATCATGACTGCTTTTGTCTTTTTGCTTATCGCATCTTCCAACTGATCAGTATCAATATTAAAATGGGTTAGTTCCATATCAACAAATACTGGTACTGCTCCATACTGTACAATAGGTGCTACTGTTGTAGGAAAACCTGCCGCAACGGTAATAACCTCATCACCTCTTTTAATCTGTCTTTCTTTTAATAGAGGGGATGTAAGTGCAAAAAATGCCAAAAGATTGGCTGAACTTCCACTATTAACCAAAAATGCCCACCGCACACCGAGATATGTGGCAAGCTGCTTTTCAAACTCTTTGGAGTAATCACCATAAGTCAACCAAAAATCCAATGCACTGTCGACAAGATACTGCATTTCAGTTTCATCAAAAATACGACCGGCATAATTGATACGGGATTTCCCTGCAAAAAAGGGTGTAGGCTGTTGTTTTTTATGTACTAACGCATAATACTCTTTGGTCTTTTCCAGTATCTCCTGCTTTAACTGTTCCTGTTTATCCATATTACATATCCACCATTCTTTGCAGCCCTTCTTCCATATTTACTTTTGGATACCAGCCTAAATGATTTAATTTCGAGATATCTGCTTCCATATGCATATTTTCACCATTTCTATATGCTATTGCCCCGAAATTCAATTTTGAAGAGATATTGCTTTGTTGTTTTATCGTTTCAAACAAAAACACAACTATCTGCCTCAACTCTCTTGCTACTCCATATCCTACCTCAAACTCTTCATACATTTCAAGAGACAAACAATTTTGCATAACAAGCATATAGGCATCTACAACATCATCAATATATACAAAGTCTCGTTTTTGGGTTCCTTCTGTCAAATCTATCACCGGACTATTCTCTCTCATCTGCTCTATCAACCATGGAATAAATTGATCTTTACGCTGTGTTGGTCCATACATATATTCTATCTTCATATTGATCACACGAAGTTTTTGTGAAACAAAATACAGCCACTCTCTAGCATGTTTTTTAGAAAGGGCATAAGAACTTACTTCACATGGCAACAGTGTATCAGTATTGACAAAACATTGTACGCCATAACGTTGTGCACACTCATACAGTTCAATCGTAAATAGAAGATTTGTGCTGATCAAAGGAAGAATGGATTCATTCTCATTGCCATAATCTGTTGCAGTATGCACAACAATATCTATCATATGTTCCGCAAAAATATCTTCCAGTGCTATAGTATCAATATCATATAAAACAATGTCCGATATGAAAGAAGCGATTTGCTCAGTATCTGAACTTGATCGTTTGAGCGCAATAACCTGAATATTTTCATGAACAAAACGCTTCAGAAGAGCGCTTCCCAAGAATCCCGTTGCTCCACTGAGAAGTACTGTCATCAGACATTCACCGCCCAAAAAATTTTTTTCATTTTTGCCGCTTCTATATATGCACATAAATCATGATATGTATTGACATATGCATTTTCATAAAATGCTTGATACCATTTTGTCACTTTTTCAATCGTGGTTTGTAAATCCCACACATCCCTCCAGCGCAGTTGAGTGTGTGCTTTTGAGCAATCCAGTTTAAGCATCTTCGCTTCATGAGGATGTCCTTCGCCGTCTATCTCATATTCAATTTTGCTCCAATAAAAACGGGCAGATTCAACTACTTCTTGCACTCTGACGGCATCATCAGAAGGACCGAAATTCCACCCTTGTGCAAACCTTCTCTCTCCTTCAAGAAGTTTCCATCCAAGATGAAGATAGCCGCTTAATGGCTCAAGTACATGCTGCCATGGTCTTATCGCATCGGGGTTTCTCAAAGATACTTTTTTCTCACTGCTCGCCGCTATCATGATATCCGGTATAAGTCTATCCTTTCCCCAATCTCCCCCACCTATCACATTTCCCGCTCTGCAGCTTGCCAACAAAACATGATGATCTTTATCATATTTCTCTATATTAAAATAAGATCTTCTGTAACTTGAGGTCACAAGTTCTGCACACCCTTTTGATGCACTATAGGGATCATACCCTCCCATCGGATCTATTTCCCGATACCCCCAAACCCATTCTTTGTTCTCATATGCTTTATCACTTGTAATATTGACAATGGCCCTGACACTTTCACTTTGACGGCATGCTTCAAACACTTTAAGTGTTCCTATCACATTAACCTCATATGTTTCTACCGGATTGATATATGAATAGCGAACAAGAGGCTGTGCCGCCAGATGAAATACAATATCTGGCTTATAGCTTTCAAAAACACTATTTAATTTATGTTGATCACGTATATCTCCTTCTATCGATATGATATTCATATCGAGCAATTCAATGTGACTTGGATTGGTAGGGATATTTAGAGAATAACCGATAACATTTGCCCCAAGCTTCTGAAGCCAATAGGACAACCACGAACCTTTAAACCCTGTATGCCCGGTAACAAGAACTGTTTTCCCATTATATATGCCTCCGAAGAGTGTTTTCATGTTACCAAACCTTCCATAATGCTCGACCAGATTCCCACATCTGTTGAAGTTGTATTTTATCACGCAACGTATCCATTGGTTTCCAAAACCCATGATGTTTAAAAGTATATATCTCTCCATCCTCCGCTAAATGCTGAATTGGAGTATCCTCAAATACAACATGATCTCCTTCGTCAATATAATCAAATATTTTTGGTTCGCACACAAAAAACCCTGCATTAATCCAAGCCCCATCCCCTTTTGGCTTCTCTTTAAAACTAACAACTCGATTTTCTTTATCAATATCCAACGCCCCAAAACGACCCTCTGGCTGAGCAGCACTCATTGTCATTGCTTTCCCATGCATGGTATGAAATTTTAATAGTTCATGTATATTAATATTGCTTACACCATCACCATATGTCAACATAAACGTTTCATTGCCGATATAGTTTTGAATTTTTTTAATACGGCTCCCAGTCATACTATTGATTCCAGTATCTAACAGAGTTACTTTCCACGGTTCGCTCGTATTGTTCAAAACTTCCATTTGCCCATTGGCCATATCGATAGTAACATCACTTTGATGAAGCATATAATTTGCAAAATACTCTTTAATAACATATCCTTTGTATCCCAACAATACAACAAATTCATTAAACCCATAGTGTGAATATATTTTCATGATATGCCACAGAATCGGTTTCCCACCAATTTCCACCATCGGTTTTGGACGGATATCTGTCTCTTCACTTAACCGTGTACCGTAACCGCCTGCTAACAATACCACTTTCATAAATACTTCCTCTCTTTATCTCTCATGTCTATTTCCTATCAAAAGTTTTCCCATGCTATAACAGGTGCCAACATCCCTGCTCTTTTCCCCATCCAAAACGGCGAATTACTCAATCCCCCTTGTATTTCAAAAAAGATTGCCGGAGCATCCTCCATAGGTGTTACCAACCACTCCTTGTTATGCAAAACAGCAACAACTTCAAGTCTATATCGCCCCTCATTGAGTAATCTCTTCGGAATTTGCGTTCTAAGTCGGTTGGGACCTTGTCTTATTATTGGCCATGATGCCTCTTCGGTATCATTAAACATCGAATAAAATAACATCGTGTTGGATTCATCATACAAAGCATATCCGACTACCAAAGATTTGTCTATCTTTTTCACTTCACCCTCAAGTATTATAAAAGGTGTTTCGTTATTCTTTACCACTCCTTTAAGAGGGGTATTCGTTTCATCTACAACTGCAAAAAACGTTGGTTTAAAATATACATTGTCAAATGCATTGTCATGGTTTTTCCAAAATGCATCTTTCTTCTCTCCGCTGCTCTCGGTATTAAGATATTGTCGGATCAATGACGCCACATTATAGCCAAACGCCTTAAGCTCCCCATGCTCCATTAACAACGCAGTATCACACAACTGCTCAATCGCATTCATATTATGGCTGACAAATATAACTGTTCGCCCCTCTTCGCTCACTTCGCCCATTTTGCCAAGACACTTTTTTTGAAATTCAGCATCACCGACAGCCAACACCTCATCCACCACTAAAATTTCCGGCTCCAGATGCGCCGCCACTGAAAAAGCCAAACGCACATACATCCCGCTGGAGTAGCGTTTAACCGGAGTGTCCAGAAATTTTTCTACCTCAGCAAAAGCGACAATTTCGTCGAACTTCGCTTTTATCTCGGCTCGGCTCATCCCCAAAATGGCGCCGTTGAGAAAGATGTTTTCCCGCCCAGTAAGCTCAGGGTGAAATCCGGTACCTACTTCCAGAAGACTGGCGATGCGACCGTTGATGTGGATCTTACCTGTCGTCGGTTCGGTGATGCGGGACAGGACTTTAAGCAGGGTGGATTTCCCCGCACCGTTACGGCCGATGATACCTACTTTGTCACCCTTGTTGATCTCGAAGTTTACATCCTTTAGTGCCCAGAACTCCTCGGTGGTTTCATCTTCGATCGTTTTTTCCCTAAAAGGGTTAAGGGAAGTGATGATCTTTTTCCCACTATTGAGTAACACATCCTGAAACGTCTTGTAAGGCTCCTGCTTTTCATGTTTGATGGTGTACTTTTTCCCTAGCCCTTCTACTTTTATGGCGATATTATTCACTATTTTATATCTCCATGGTCAATATTCAGCTTCTCTAAAACATTATTAAAAAACTGATTTGCAAACACTAAAACTTCTTTAATCTCTTCTCGTTCAGGCAAACTTCTGTCAAACTGCGGATAGGATTCTCTGATATGATATTCTGTCGCAATAATTAACAACTCTATCTCATCCTCGTCAAACTTCAGATAATTTTGAGTATATTTATACAATTCAATCAAATCATGCGTTTTGGGTATTTTTTTGTTTTCGTATGCTAAAAACGCCTTGAAAGACTTTTCAATAGCATAATGTATTTCAACGGCTACAATGTCTGTATAGTGCTCGACATCATAGAGCAGTTGCGCACTGGAAAGATTATGCCATGCTTTTTTCAGCCACTCCTTAGCTGAACTCTCGTTCATACCACACCTTTCCTTTCTCCAGCAGTTCAACCTTATAGAAATAATCATCGCTTTTTTCAACAAACGCAGTAGGGGCGGATAAAATATCTATACCATTCGTTTTGTATTTGAACATCAAATCAATCAAACTTTTTTTTGCTTTCCGCTCATATTCCCTTGTCTCTTCTGCCTTTAGGTCTTCTTTCAATAAAAAAAGATCGATATCGCTCTCTTCTGTCGGTTTGCCATACGCATAGCTGCCAAACAAAATAATTTTATCAGGATCCAGCCCCTTTAATCTTTCAACGACCTCACCTTTAATTTCGTCAATATCAACCACCTATACTCCTTTTACCAATCGTTACAGTTTCCATTCACCTATTATACCAAACTTCATCAAATCACATCCGCAAAGGTTTTTTCGGTTTTTCTAAAATGGTAAATTCCCAAAATACAGAGAAAGGTTATCATCACAACAGAAATGATTAATTCGGTCATATCAAATGCTGTCCGTCCGCCGCTGATCGCCCACCTGAATCCGTCGATTACCCCTACCATCGGATTGAGGTAATAAAGCATACGATACTGTTCAGGCACAATTGTCGTACTGAAACCCACAGGTGAAATATAGAGCCCAAGCTGTACGATGAAAGGCACGACAAATCTAAAATCACGATACTTTACATTCAGTGCGGCGACATACAATCCAGTACCAAGTGCCGCAAAAAATGCCATGAGCAAAAAAAGCGGAAGCGTTAAAATATGCCAGTCCGGCATATAGTGGTACCATGCCATCAAACCGAGCAGTATGACAAAAGAGATCAAAAAATCTACCCCTGCTACAATCACAGATGCTGCCGGAATAATAAGTCGGGGGAAATAGACTTTTGAGATAAGGTTGCTGTTGCCTATAAGGCTGTTACTGGCATCGGAAAATGCTGTTGCAAAAAATGTCCAGGGAAGCATGGCAGCAAAAACGAAAATTGGATATGGTACCCCTTCGCTGGGAAGCTTGGCGATCTTGCCAAAAACGACAACAAAAATGATCATTGTCAACAAGGGACGCAATACCGCCCATGCTACCCCGATGATGGTCTGTTTGTAGCGTACAGCAATATCACGCCATGCCAAAATGTAAAAAAGCTCCCTGTACCGCCACAAGTCCATCCAATAATGGCGTTCCGACTTCCCCGCTTCTATGGTAAATTCAAACATACTTTTTTCGTTCATCTATCTCTTTCATACAGCACTATAATACAAAACATTATAGCCAAAAGTCATCTTTGTCTCAATGACACACTGCAATGTTTGTTTCAAGATACCATCGATACAGTTTCTCTATTCCCTCTTCAAGTTCTATATTGTGCCGCCATCCCAATGTATGCAATTTCGAAGGATCTGTCAACTTGACAGACGTGCCGTCCGGTTTTTCCGAATTAAAATGCAGTTCACCATTATAGCCGATAATCTTTTTGATCATAAAAGCCAGATCTTTGATACTGATATCATCCCCCGTACCGATATTGATATGGGTATTACGAATTTCACGGTTCTGAGTCGGGACATCGGTTTGTTTATTGACAATATCTTTAAAACCAATATTTTCCATAACAAATACGCATGCATCCGCCATATCCTCTGACCAAAGGAATTCTCTTCTTGGATTACCTGTGCCCCAAATTTCTATCGAGACGGAGCAAGTAGCAGGTAGCGGGTAGCAGGTAGATTTTTTTGCATCGGTTGACTGTATAGCAATGCCATATTTGTTTAAAATATTTAAAATTACTGCTTGAGGCATATTACTATCGATCCCTTCAATTGGATATTTATCCAAATCATTTCGTATCGTTTCCCAGTCATTCTCTTCCAAACATTTTCCAAGATGCATCTTTCGCATCAGTGCTGGAAGCACATGCGAGGTTTCCAAGTCGAAATTGTCGTTAGGTCCGTAGAGATTGGTAGGCATCACGCTGATAAAGTTCGTGCCATACTGAAGATTGTAGGATTCGCACATCTTGATACCTGCTATTTTAGCTATGGCATAAGGTTCGTTAGTGTATTCAAGCTCACCTGTAAGCAGGTACTCCTCTTTCATCGGTTGCGGTGCATGCTTGGGATAGATGCAGGTACTCCCAAGAAAAAGAAGCTTCTTAACACCGTTTAGATAGCTTTGATGGATGACATTGTTTTGAATCTGGAGATTTTCGTAGATAAAGTCCGCTCTATAGATATTGTTCGCCACGATGCCGCCTACCTTCGCTGCGGCAAGAAAAACGTACTCCGGTTTTTCTGACGCGAAAAAGTCGGCGACTGCCTGTTGATTTGTCAGATCAAGCTCCGCATGGCTTCTTGTAACAATGTTGTCATAACCTTTGGATTGCAAAGCTTTGACGATCGCACTGCCCACCAACCCGTTATGTCCTGCCACATATATTTTACTTTGCTTTTTCATCTCTATCGCTACTCAAAATAGTTCATGATCGTATAGCCGCCGGCTTTGAGATATTCGTCTTTTTTCATAAGTTTCAAATCACTCTGCATCATCTCATGTACAAGCTCTTCAAGTGTATGCTCCGGCACCCATCCGAGTTTCTCCTTCGCTTTGGTCGCATCGCCTATCAGCATATCTACTTCTGTAGGTCTGAAGTAGCGTGGATCGACAGCGACAACAACCTTTCCTGTTAGATCTTGAATGTTAAATTTTGAATTTTGAATAAGAGATTTTGCTTTGTCAACATCTACTGATGTTACAATACCGACCTCATCAACCCCTTCTCCTCTAAACTCAAGCTCCATACCGACATACCCAAACGCCATCTTTACAAAGTCACGTACACTTGTGGTTTTGCCTGTTGCAATCACCCAGTCTTCGGGTTCGTCCGCTTGTAAGATCATCCACATCATACGCACATAGTCTTTGGCATGCCCCCAGTCCCGTTTGGCATCAAGGTTGCCAAGATAAAGCTTCTCCTGTAAACCCAATGCGATTTTGCTCGCCGCACGCGTGATCTTTCTCGTAACGAAGGTCTCTCCCCTTACCGGGCTTTCATGGTTGAAGAGGATACCGTTGCAGGCAAACATCCCGTATGCTTCGCGATAATTGACTGTGATCCAGTAAGCGTACATCTTCGCCACCGCATAAGGGCTGCGCGGATAAAAAGGAGTCTTTTCATTTTGCGGTACCTCTTGCACTTTTCCGTAAAGCTCGCTGGTACTTGCCTGATAGATCCTTGTTCTCTTCTCCAAGCCCAAAAGACGCACCGCCTCAAGGATGCGAAGTGTGCCTGTTCCGTCTGCATTGGCGACATATTCGGGCTCTTCGAAACTGACCGCCACATGGCTCATTGCTGCGAGGTTGTAGATCTCATCAGGTTGCGTCTCCTGAATGATACGCGTTAAGTTCATACTGTCGGTCATATCACCGTAATGAAGGATGAAGTTTCTGTTATCCACATGTGGGTCTTGATAGAGGTGGTCTATCCTGTCTGTGTTAAAAAGCGAGCTTCGGCGTTTGATGCCGTGTACGACATACCCCTTTTTTAAAAGCAGTTCACTCAAGTAGGCACCATCCTGTCCTGTCACCCCCGTGATCAACGCAACTTTTTTACTCATTCAAATATCCTTTTGTAGTCATCTTCAAGCCTCACAATGTCATCCTCACCCGTATATTCACCCACCTGTACCTCGATGATGACAAGCGGCAGTCTGCCTTGGTTCTCCAGCCTGTGCACCTCTCCCGCTTTGATATAGGTCGATTCGTTCGGATTGACGATGTAGCTCTTCTCCCCTACCGTGACCGTCGCGCTGCCGCTGAGCACTACCCAATGTTCATTACGGTGGTAATGCTTTTGCAGGCTCAGGCGTTTGCCTGGCTTGACCTCGATGCGTTTGATCTTGTAGCCGTCATTTTCATCAAGTATCGTGTAGGTGCCCCACGGACGGTAGCCGGTGGTATGTACATCGGGCAGTGTAGAGCCCTCCTTTTTAAGCCTCTGCACAACCTCTCTAACCTTTTGAGAACTCCCTTTTTTAGCAATAAGCAGCGCATCGGGAGTATCGACGACGATCAGATCCTCCACATCGACGAGTGCCGTCTCCTTGTTGGAGAGTATCAGGTTGCCTGCTTCATCGTTGGGCATCTGCTTGGCAAGTGCATCGAAACTGCCCATATCCGACCATCCCATATCGGCAGGAACCACTTTGACATTTTTGGCTTTTTCCATAACGGCATAGTCGATGCTCTTAGAGGGAATATGCGCCATATCTTCATGTAAAATGCGTATGGTGTCAGCTTTTTTCGCATTGACAAAAGCGCGATGCGAAGCTTCATAGATATCAGGGGCATGCATCTTTAATGCTTCCAGATAGACTCCTGCTTTAAAACAGAACATACCGGAGTTCCAGTAGTAGTTGCCCGCATCAACATACGCCTGCGCGCTTGCTGCATCGGGTTTTTCACGGAAGCTTACAACATCGTTGCCTTGCGCTTCAATGTAGCCAAATCCCGTCTCGGCATACTCAGGGACGATGCCGAATGTCACCAGCATATCTTTTTGGGCAAACGTTTTTGCCTGCCTCACAGCATCTGCGTAGGCAGTTTCATCTTTGATGAGGTGATCAGAAGGGGTTACCAGCACGCTCTCCTTGGCATCCAAGGCAAAACAGGCAAGTGCGATCGCCGGTGCGGTGTTGCGTCCCAGAGGTTCCAAAATATAGGTATCTGCTTTTGTGCCCATCTCCTCTATCTGGTCAAGCGCCAAAAAGTACTGTTCGGTGTTGGAGACGATCACTGTTTTGTCACACACATCAGCATTTCTCTGTACTGTTAGCTGAAACAGCGATCTGTCTCCAAAAAGCTTGACAAACTGCTTGGGCATCAGCGTACGAGAAAGCGGCCAAAGCCTTGTTCCGCTGCCACCGCATAAAATGATATTGGTCACCTTCATTCTCCTCTATTCTCTCTACTTGCGTTTTCTTCTAAACCACCAGAATACAATACCGCCTAGCAGGATCAAACCTGCACCTATTTGTGCCCATGCACTTACTAGTACCGTTTTATGCACAATCTCATTGTGTTTTTTTCTGTCAATTTTGATACCTGCCATTTGGGCAATATGGGTCATGGCAGAGACTGCCAGGCTTTGGCTTGGGATCTCTTTGTGGCAAGAGAGACAGACACCGCGACGGTCAAGTTTGCTGCGCTGTGCATTGGAGAGCGGTGCGGCAAGATTCCAATGATTATCGACTGTTTGCAGCCAGGTACCGTTCTCATCTACAAAACGGCTCCAGTCAATGCCAAAGTTGTCAATTTTTGGTTTTTGTGTCACAAATTTGTCAGGGATCATTCTCCCATCTGCCGTTTTCAAGCCGACATTCCAGTCCTTCGTCTGGTTTCCAAAGAGTTTTCCCCCTTCAATACCATACCCCATCGCCTGAGGATTGGTATGACAGCTTTCACATGCTCTTGCCTTTTTTTGTACCGTATGTGAGTGCACTGCCGCCATCACGATACCGGGCAGTTTTCGCTTGGAGTCTGGATGTTTATAGTCTGGCATCATATTGACATGGTTCTGCTGTACTGCCTTCCCGTCTTTGCCGATGACGGTAATGACCACCTGACATCCGGGCATCGCAGGAGAAATGCGCCCTTCACCGTTTTGCACAAGCGGCGGATTCTCCCATCGAAGATAACTGCGGGTTTCAGTGACTTTCCCGTCGATAAGATACTGCTTGAGAGTACCCTGCATCTGTGCCGTACGTCCATGCATATCATGGGCATGTGCACTCGCCAGCCAGTCCACACTTTTTTTGCCTTTTGAGTAGTCGATCTTGACATGGCAACCGTAACACTGAGGCACCCATGTATCATGACAGGTATAGCACTCCATCCTGTCGTTATGCATCCCAATACGATCCATCGCCAGCAGACCTTGTGCAGAAAGTTTCTTTTCCTGTTTAAGCTTTTTGAGCGGATGAAGCGTCAAATCTTTGCCGCTGGCAAGATGCACCACAACATCATTGCCTTTGCGAACGACATTTTTGTAAGCATTGCCCCGCGCAGTCCGAAGATACCCGTCCATAGGCGGATAGTGTGTCCCTTTTTTGAGGTAGTCCGCCAGTGTCTTGGCAACACCTCTTGCTTTGCCTGATGCCGGCTTGGTCGCAAATTCATCTCCATATCCCAGAGGCAGTTCCCACGGATATTTTTTGGTCGTACCATGACAATCCTGACACTCAATCTCTACCGGTGCGAGTGTCGCACCGCTGATGAAGCCGTCACCGTGAAGGTCACGGGTTGTATGACAATCCTGACAGAGCATCCCTTTTTTACGGTGCACATCCTCTTTAAGGTGTATATAGTGCTTGGTATGCAGCTTGGGCTGTCCCTTTCCTGTATCGTCAAACGTCGGACTGTAGTTGGTTTCCATCAGCCCTTCATAACTCACCCCGATGCGTTTCCCGCGGTTATGGCAGGTAGAGCAGGTCTTGGTCGGTACTCCGGTATAATTGATGTCATTAACATGTACCACCGCATTGCGCGATGCCTGTATCTCATGTACAAGCAGGTGTCCGGGTTTGTTTTTGGGAATGGTCGGGTCTTTTCCTTCGTAAAAGCCGCTGTTGGAGTAGGGAATATGGCATGCTGAACACCCTATGCCACGGTAATCTCCCCGTTTCTGCCTTCCTTTGCTGCCGGTATGGCAACGCAGACACTGGTTTCGCAAATAGGTATAGGCGGCCAATTCGGGATGCTTTGTTGCCTCTTCCGCCGTCGGTGCAGGAGGAATCTGCCTGTTAGCCTTCGGATAGACCTGAGGATTGAGTTTTGCCAGTTTCTGCATATATTTTTTATAGACTTCCGTCCCCAGTCTTGCATGCGGATCGGAAGGGTTTTGGGTATTGTAGTTCGCCATGGTATGCCTGTAGCCTTCCAATCCGCCAAAACTGTAGAGCACTCCGTGAATCTTGCCCTGTTCTGTCATCATAAGGCTGTTAAACTGTGCAGCTACCTGCTCCTTGTGGCACATCCCGCAGGTATTGCGGTTGATCCATGGGCTTCCCGGATCCGGATAAAATGTTTTGGGACCTTCGTGTGCAGCAAAATAGGCTGCCGTTCCGCTGTGAGCTGCCGATTTTTCTGTTGCTTCAGGGTTTCCTCCGTGGCAGACAATACAACTGTTTTGCGCATACCCTGCCTTTGCCGCTTTTTTGGCAATGGCTTTTGCCATACCGGTATCAGGCTGCCGGATATGCTCGATACCGCCGTGGCATGCCAAACAGTTATTTCCTGCCGAGGCGAGCAAATAGCCTGTGAGAGCGCACACAAGAAGAAATCCCTTGAGCATGTTCTATCCTTTTGTGGAATATTGGGAGATTATTATACCCAAAAACCTTACTCTGTCCATCCTTATGCTATAATTTTTGAAATTTGACAAGAATTGGAAGATTGAGAATGAAACAATCCATATTTTTACTTTTGTTTATAGTAACAGGTATTCTCCATGCCAAACCGGTTGATGCCATTGCACTCATTGTCGAGGGAGAGCCTGTCACAACTGCCGAGATACGGGCTGTAGAACAGCAGACGGGGACCTCTCACAAAGAGGCTGTAGACCTGCTCATTCAGGACAGACTCCAGAAAGCAGCAATGAAAAATATTATGGTTCCTGAAAGTGACATTGACAATGAGATCGACCGCATTGCAAAACAAAACGGTATCAGTGTCAAAAAAATGCAGCAGGTACTCAAACAGCAAGGGACTTCATGGACAAAATACAGAGAGGCGATCCGGAACGGATTGAAAAAAAGAAAATTCTTTCAGGAAAAGGTCGCCAAAACCCTGCCAGCGCCGACAGAGGATGAGCTGAAACTTTACTACCAGAATCATAAAGCACAATTTATACTCCCCTCAGTCATTAAAGCCGTTGAATATACAGCTCCGACCAAAGCCAAGATTGAAGCCTTTATCCACGGCAAACAACACAGCGGCGTTCATCACAAAAATGTATCAAAACAGACAGCACATCTTAATCCTGCTCTGCTCTCTATGCTGATGCAGACCCCCAACGGTGCGTTTACTGCACCGATCAATGCCGGAGACCACTATGTCGTCTACAAGGTAAAAACAAAAGAGGGGCGCAGAGAAATGCCGTTTGAAACAGCAAAAAACGCTGTTGCCGCACGCTGGAGACAGAACCAGCAGCAACAGGCGCTCAAAGACTATTTTAAAAAAATGAAAACCGAAGCCGATATACGAATCATCAGACAATAAAGAGGAAACATGGGATTGAAATCAGACAAATGGATACGTGAAAAATCACTCAATGAGGAGATGATCTCTCCCTTTGTAGAAGGACTGGTCGGAGAGGGAGTTGTCAGCTACGGGTTAAGCTCTTACGGGTACGACATCCGTGTCAGTGACGAGTTCAAGATCTTTACCAACATCAATGCAGAAGTGGTAGACCCCAAGGATTTCAACGAAAATAATGTGGTCGATTTCAAAGGGGATATCTGCATTGTGCCGCCAAACTCCTTTGCACTGGCACGTACTATCGAGTACTTCAAAATGCCAAAAGATACCCTTGCGATCTGTTTGGGTAAAAGCACCTATGCACGCTGCGGTATCATCGTCAATGTCACCCCTTTTGAACCGGGCTTTGAAGGGCATATCACCATCGAGATATCCAATACTACCCCGCTTCCAGCAAAGATCTACGCCAATGAAGGGATCGCACAGGTACTCTTTTTGCAAGGAGATGAACAGTGTGAAACGACCTACTCTGACCGCAAAGGGAAATACCAGAGCCAAACCGGCATCACACTGCCGCGCATTCTGAAACAAAAGGCGTAACAGCCTTACCGCTCTTCTTTTGAAGCATACAAACCAACCCCAAAGATCCCAGCCAATATCGCTGTACCCGTAAGCGAAAACAGCAACGCACTCTGCATACCCAAGTGCTCCCAGATCATACCGCTCACATAGGCACCTACAGCACTAAAGAGTGCGACACCGGCATAAAAAACACCATAGACAGACCCCCGGTTGTCGGCACGCTGGGAGATGAAAGCCCGGTTAGCATTGAGAGAAGCTACAGTAAAAAGCCCCAAAAAGGCATAGGCAATCCATGTGTAGATCGGTTCTTGCAGATAGAGCAACCCCTGAGCAATGATCCCGCAGAAATACGCAAACAGCAACATACGTTCAGCACCGAACCTGTCAATGAACAGTCCGAACCCGTAACTGGTCAATGTCTGTACGCCGGCAGAAACTGCAAAAAGCAGCGGGATTGTCGCTATGGAGATTCCTATATTTTTTGCCTGCATTGTAAAAAAAGCGTCACTAAACATAAAGAGCAGAAAAAGAAAATAGAACAGAAGCGACCCAATACTCTTTTTGTCCTTCTCTGTCAGCACGAAATGTTCTCTGGATACTGCTTCGGGTTTTGCAACATCTTTGACAAAGAATGCAACAAGGACAACCCCAATGATGCCTGGCAGCAAGGTCGCATAGAAGAGTGTCCGGATCACCGTTTCATTTTGACCGAAGAACCACAAAATGCCAAAAAGGATCAATATACCGCTAAGCTCTCCGGCGATATCCATCGTTTTGTGAAAGCCAAAGGTTTTCCCCGAAGCATTGGCTTTACTGTATTTAGAGATCATCAGATCTTTGGGAGCTGAACGCAACCCTTTTCCCAAACGTTCAAAGGCTTTGAGTGCGGCTACACTTTTATAGCCGTGCGTCATACCTATGAGTGGCTTGCTCAGGGCAGAAAGCGCATACCCGCCGACAACAAGCGGCTTAACAATACCATAGCGGTCGGAAACATATCCTGAGAACAGACGCAGTGCATAGGAAACGAAGGTAGCAAGGGCAACGATGATCCCCAGCTTGTCCATCCCTTCATGGAGTACCACCACAACAAAAATAGGCAGAATGGGGTTGATCATAGCTGACGCCATATCGGTAAAAAAGCTCACCCAGCCAAGCATCACCACATTTTTGTCAATCGTTTTCATGCTACCTGCATCCTATTTGAACATTTCGCCGATTTGCTGCCGCAGAAAAGATGCATCATTCACTCCTCTATCTTCCCTTCATACCACTTTCGAAGCCATCTGTCCATCGGGCTGATCATACGGTAGATCACGGGCACGACCAGCAGCGTCAATACCATCGAGCTTAAAAGTCCGCCAATGACTGCGATCGCCATCGGTGCTTTGGTCTCACTTCCCAAAGAATTGCTCAATGCCAAAGGCAGCATAGCAAAGATCATCGCGATAGTGGTCATCAAAATAGGGCGAAGACGCTTTTCTCCCGCTTCAAGCAAAGCGGCATTTGCATCTTTCCCTCTGGCTACCGCTTCATTGGCAAAATCCACCAGCAACACTGCATTCTTGCCTACCATTCCCATAAGCAGCATAAAGCCGATCATCACAAAAAGGCTGAAGTGCTGCCCGGTGAGAAGGAGCGCAACCATGACCCCGATGATACTCAACGGCAACGCCACCATAATAATGACAGGCTGAATGAGCGACTCATACAAGATCGCCAAAATAATGAACATCAAAATAACAGAAAGTCCCAATGCTGCACCGAATGCCTTGTTGGTCTTGACCATCTCATCGGCAAAACCGGTGAACTTGTAATGCACACTAGGCGGCAGGAGTTTGTCTATCCCTTGTTTGGTGTATTTCACTGCACCGCCAAGGTCCAGTCCGAACAGGTCTGCATAGACCGTCACCTGACGCTGCCTGTCAAAATGGTAGATCGCCGCGATCGATTTGGTTTTAACAAATCTGACCAGACCGTCAAGATAGACCAGTTGCCCATTGGCGGCTCTGAGCTGAATTTTTTTAAGGTCATCAAGGCTTACCCTGTGTGCATCATCAAAACGCAGTGTAATGTTGTACTGCTTCCCTTTTTCTTCAAAATAGGAGATCTCCAGATCACTCGAGAAAGCAATGGAGATCGCCTGTGCAATCTGAGAAGCAGAGATCCCGAGACGGTTGGCATTCTCTCTAAGAATATTGATATCGATCTGCGGTTTTCCCTCATCCATATTGGTGTCTATATCGACAAAGCCTTTTTTCTTGGAAAGATAGGCAACAAGTCTCTTCTTTGCCACTTTTAGATCATTGAACGAATCGGACTTCAACACGATCTGATACGGGACTGAGACACCGGCACCCTTGATGCTCGGAATAGCCGCTGCCGTAATATACATCTTCTTCTGATACGGTTTAAGCTTTTCCCGGAAATTCTGAATAATCTGTTCCTGTCTGATGCTTCTTTTGCTCTTGGGAGTCAGTTTAACATAGATAAGGGCTTTGTTCTTCTCTTTGACCGAGTTGTAGCCGACACTCAATGTAGTAAAAAGGACATTTTTGTCTTTTCTGACCATATCTTCAATGGTTTTGGATTCCCTGATCATCTCTGCAAGCGAAATACCCGGCTGTGCACGCATCTTGATTTCAAATTCCGCTTTGTCCTCTTTGGGGATAAAATCCATCCCTATCTTCGGGAAAAGGCTCAAAGAACCTACAAAGACTGCCAAAACAAGGATCAGTGTACTGACCTTAAAACGCAATACCAGTTTCAGCAGCAAATCATACACCCTCTCCATTGCTTTGAAGAACGGCTCTGTAGCAGAATAGAACCAGCTCTCTTTTTTATGCAGCACCCTTGCACTCAGACTCGGCATAAAGGTCATTGCTACCGTATAGGATATCACCACGGCAAAACCGACCGTCATAGCGAAACTCTCAAAGAACTTACCAACGATCCCGCTCATATTGGCAACAGGGATGAAGACAGCAAGCAACATTGCAGAGATCGCAAAAATAGCAAATGCCATCTCTTTTACCCCGTCGACCGCTGCTTCAAACCTGCCCATTCCCGCTTCCATTTTCTTGTAAATATTTTCAAGTACAACAATAGCATCATCAATGATGATACCAATCGAGAGCGTCAGCCCGATCAGTGTCATTTTGTTCAGATCGAACCCCATAAAGTTCATCAATGCAATCGTGCCCAGAATAGAGATGGGGATGGAGAGTGCAGAAACCACAGTAATGGTAAAGTTTCTCAGAAAGCCAAAAATAATGATGACTGCCAGGAAAGCACCATAGATCAGGTCAAACTCCACATCTTTTAGCGAATGGATAATAAACGGTGTGGTATCCTGAAGGATCTGTACACCGTATTTGTCGCCTGCCATGTTCCGAAGAGTTGGAACAGCCTCTTTCACACGTTTGACAATATCAAGCGTATTGGTTCCCGAAATTTTCTGCACCTCGAGCATGACACCCGGTACTCCGTTATAAGAGGCATAACTGTCAGGATCACTGAGCGTATCTTCAACCTTTGCGACATCTTTAAGACGGATATCATCTTTGATAATAATATTTTTAAGCGCTTCCACATTCAAAGCATCCGCTTTGGTCTTGAGAATGAACTCCTTGCTCTTTGTAATGAGCTTTCCGCCGCCGATTTTGACATTCTCTCTCTTAACGATACTGTTAAGCTCGCGTACCGTAATGCCAAACTTGTTCAGTTGTCTAATATCAGGGAATATCTTGATCTCCCTGTCACGATAACCGATAATATTGATTGAGCCCACACCGTTGATCTTTTGCAGCGATGGCTTCACCTTCTCGTCTGCAAAAAGCATGAGGTTGTTAAGTGTATCGTTTTTGGCGGTCAAAAAGACATTGACCACCGGTGCCCCGCCGATGTCCAGTTTGCTTACCAAGGGTGTCTTGGCATCTTTTGGAAGGACAACGGCAGAGACTTTGTCTCGCACATCGTTAGTCGCCTCATTGATATCACGCTCCAAAAAGAACTTCACCATCACGACCGATGCGCCCTCGGAGCTTGTAGAGGTGATAGTATCCACACCGCCAATGCGCGAAATCGCCTCTTCTATCTTGTCGGTTACCTGCGATTCTACCGTACTTGCTTCCGCACCTGGGTAGATGGTCTTGATCGTCACTATTGGAAAATCTACATTGGGGAAAAGTGCCGAGGGCATGCTTTTGAAACTGAGCCATCCAAAGATCACCAGTGTAAAAGCATACATCAGTGTCGCAATGGGTCTGTTTATGGCTAACTTATACATCTGTCTGTCCTACTTCGCATCAGGGAGGATGATCACACCGTCTCCGAAAAGACCGGGCGCAAATCCTTTGGCTTCCACCTCTGCTCTGATCTTTCTGTTGGCACTGTTCGCATAAGGGTACACTTTGCTAATCTTGCCTGTGTAAACGGTTTTATCTCCATCCACACTGTACTTGAATGTCAAACCAGGCTTTAACACTCTCCAGTACTTTTGATCGACCGCTAACACCAGTTTTCTTCTTTTTAGACTCTGTATCTTCATGACCGTCCTGATCATTGCACCAGAAACCACATCTCCAACCTCAACGCTTTTTGCATAGATAACACCGTCAAAGGGCGCCTTGATCTGTGTTTTGTCCAGCAACGCCTGCTGATAGGCTACCTGCGCTTTGCTCTGTTCATATTTGAAAGCATAGGCATCAAACTTTGAAGCATCCACCAGCGTCTTGACCTTCAACTGCCTATCATAATCTCTCTTTGCATACTTCATGGCTATTTGCGCAATATCCAGCGCCGCTTTCAGATCGGCATTGTTCAGTTCTGCAAGAATATCTCCTTTTTTCACAACCGAAGCCACATCGACATTTACCTTTCCCACTGTCCCGCTGGATGTAAATGCCAGATCGGCATGCTGAGCCGCCTCCACATTGAATGTTGCATATATCTCTTCTGCTCTCAGGCTCATTATTGCCAATAACAGGCTCAATACAATCTTTTTCATTTCACAAACTCCCTTGGGTCTTTGCCCGCATAGTAATAATAGAGTGACTTTTTGATCTCATAGTCATACAGTGTCTCTTTGTAGCGTGCTTCAGCCAGTGTCTGATCCGCCAATGCATCAAGATAGGCGATATCATCCACCAGTCCGGCTTCAAATTTTTTGCGTATGCTTCGATAGGTACTCTCTGCAGCCCTCAATGCGCTTTTGGCACTTCTCATCTTTGCACGTGTCGTTCTCAGTGTTTCATCCGCCAGCTTAAACTGCATCAACTGCTCTTTTTTCGCATGTTCAAGATTGCTAAGCAGGGCAAGCTTTTGCAGCCGTACCGCTTCACTCTCATGCTTCATTCGCCCTTTGTCAAAAAGCCTCATATTGAGCGATATCTTCACTTCATTCTGATGATCAACAAGGAAAGCTGCACTTCCTCCCGGACCAAACTGGGGAGGCAATGTTCCTATCTCCTGAAAGTTGGAACGGTGATAGGTATCACTCACACCGATCTGGGGCAGATAGTTCGCATCGACAGCTTTGGCATTCTCACCGATCGCTTTTGCCTGTGCCTGCATGGTCTTAATGGTATCGAACCACCCAAAATGTACGTCGTGCGGTGCAACAAAAGTACTGTTCCCAAGCCGGGTTGCATCCAGACCGCTAAGCAGCTTCAGGTTCTCCCTTGCCGTTTGGATATTGAGCTTGACACTTTCGATCAGATAATGGTTGCTGTCATAGACAGACTGCAGTTTGTCTACCTCTTCCTGAGTAGCAAGCCCTGTCATCTTAAAACGTTTGACGCGCACGATCTGTGCCGCCAGTTCCCTGGAACGTTCCCGAAGCGCATGCAAATTTGCCTGAAGCTGTTTAATGGTGTAGTAATGCCGTACAATCTGCAGCGTCACACTCTTTGAGAAGGCTTCTTTCTCAAAAACCGAAGCCTCTTTGCTGTATGCTTTTGCCTTTAGCATTGCTGCCTTTCTTCCACCGTCGTAGAGTTCCAGATGTACCCTTGCATACGCAGTTGCCGTACGCCCCGGCTCTACAATGGATGTTGGGCTCACATCCTGATAACTGCCTCCAATATCGAGTGTAGGCCAGTAGGCACTTTGTGCCGATGCGACCTCCTGCGCTTTTGCCTCGACGGTAATCTCTTTGGCTTTGATCTGTTTGTTATATTTTTGCGCATGATCGATAAACACTCCCAATCCCCCTGCATACGTCACGCTTATCCACATGACAGACATACTTAACAGTCGCTTCATCTCTCTTCTCCTTCATAAGCCAACAGTGCCATCAGCGTATCTACATAGGAATGGATCTCATGTTTAAGATCACGGTTGCGTTCCGTTGTCTGGGAAATGATGAACATCCCCTTTGCCGTGGCAAAAATTGCGCCGGTCATCTGCCGGGTCACCGGTTTAAGTTCTTGAGAGATGATGCCTTCTTCTATAATTTTTTCAAACCATGTATAATAGTAGTCAAAACATTCTGTCTGGAAGGCTGTCATCTCCTTTTGGGGAGAAAGCAGCGAAATACCCGTAAACATTTTATAAAGCTCCCGAAGCTCACTGCTCTTTGCATCATAGAAAAAATCGGCAAAAATTTTGATCTTGTCTGCCGTTCGCTCAGCAAGTTCCAGCTCTGCTTCTATGCGTACATTGTGGGCATGCATCAAAATCTCTACCAACTCGAACAGCAACGCTTCTTTGCTTTTGAAATATTCGTAGAACGTCCCTTTACCTATACCGGCATTTTTCGCGATGGCGGCAATGGTCAAATTCTGAATCCCCTTTTCAAGAATGAGTGCTTTGGAAGCGAGCGCAATATCCCGGCGTTTTTGTGCTTTGTCTACAATAATAGCCATATATCCCTCTATGTAAAAATGACTGACCGTCGGTCAATTAAAAATTATAGTCTATTTTCCTTAAGAGCACCTCCTACAACCCAGGAAGTGCCCTTAATGCATACGACCAGTTTCCCAACAACGACTGACACTGCAAACAAGACATTATCACTTTTCAGCATTTCTGCGGTAGATTGTTTTACCCTCCTTGATCGTCTCAAGCACATGGATATTGCGGATGTGCTTTTTGTCTACTTTGAGCGGATTTTGCGATAAAATAACCATATCAGCCATTTTCCCTGCTTCAAGGGTGCCCTTTTGTTTCTCTTCAAAATGCTGTCTTGCCGCATTGATCGTCACTGCCTTAAGCGCATCATACACACTGATTTCCTGTTCTTTTCCCAATACTTTCCCGCCGATTGTGGTGCGATCGACAGCAAACTGAATCACATCAAGAATACGCGAAGGAGTAACCGGTTCATCTGCGTGAATGGTCAAGTTGATACCGCGTTTGAGCGCACTTTGCATCGGATCAAGCCTTTGGGCGCGTCTTGGTCCCAAAAAAAGTTTGGCGTGACGGTCGCCCCAGTAGTAGATGTGCCCTGGGAACATCGAGAGGTACATCCCCAGTGCCTTCACACGGTCAAGCTGCGCCTCACTGATCACCTGGGCATGGATAATGGTACTGCGATGGTCTTTTCGCGGTGAAGCTGCCAGTGCCTTTTGCATCGCATTCAGATACATTTCTACCGCGGCATCACCGTTACAGTGTACCAGCAGATGCCACCGATGATGTAGCGCCTTTGCCACCAGTGCATCCAACTCTGCCTGCGTATAGTTCGGTTTACCGACATACCCGGACTGCTGTTGTTTGTGTGCATGGGTATTATTGCTATCCAAAAAGAGATCTCCCGCGACCCCTGCACGACAGCGCGAAGGTTCAGGCTGGAGTGACTTTGGCAGCGAGAAGTAGGGTTTGCTCAAATATGCCGTATATCCCTGAATGGAGCCGTCAAGAATGATCTTCAGCCCGCCCATACGCAGTCTGTTATGATATACCTTGTCTTTTTCATACTGCTTGAGCATTCCGGCAAAATCTGCACTGGGATAACAGAGCACATCGACAGGAAGTTCTTTTGCTCCAGCCATACTCTGCAGCAGTTTCCACAGCGGCGGTGTGAGAGTACCCGCCTCCTGTACCGTGGTGATCCCCTCTTTAACATACTTCTCTTTGAGTGTTTTTCGCAAATACTTTTTAGCAACTTTGGCACTTGGCTGCGGAATCTTTTGCATAAACGGCATCATCCCCGCACCCTCTTCGACCACACCGCTCAAATGCCCCTGAGCATCTCTTCTAAAATGTCCCCCTTTAGGGTCTTTGCTCGCATCGCTCAGACCCGCTTGGGCAATGGCTTTGGAGTTTACTGCAGCAAGATGACTGGAGATATGCAGCAAAAAAATGGGATTAGTAGTAGAGACAGCATCAAGGTCTTGGCGTGTAGGATGGCGTTTCTCTTTGAGCAGTGTATCATCATAATTCATTCCGATGATCCACTCACCGGGCTTGGGATGCCGGGTCTTGATATAGTTTTTCAATACATCTTGAAGCTTTGCTATGGAGTCGACCTTACCGATGGGCGGCGCGCTAAGATCTAGATAGGCAACCGAAAGTGTGGTCATAAACAGATGTCCGTGCGGGTCAAAAAAGCCCGGCATCAAAGTCGAACCGTTAAGATCGACCACTTTTGCATCCGGATAGCGTTTGTGTGCCTCATCCAGCTTTCCCGTAAACACAATAGTACCATTCTCTTCTGCGAGTGCTTCGACATAATGCGGCACCTTTCCCTCCATGGTCAAAATATCACCATGTGTGTAAAGAAGCGGTGAGGCATACACCACGGTACCCACACACAATAACATATACCGGAATACTCGGATCGTCGTATCATATATCTGTTTCATTGCACTATCCTTCCTGCTTTCTATTGCATATCATAACACATAAACCTCTATAAAATATAGATACCATCTTGCTTTATTTTCCCGCTGCTCTTCATGAAATTTTCAAAATACCATTCGATTTTGCGTACAATTGTGTTACAATGCCAAAAAATTTTGCTCTATTTAAAGTAAGTATCTATGAAAAACCTAATTATCGTCGAGTCACCGGCAAAGGCCCGGACCATTACCAACTTCCTTGGCAAAGGCTACAAAGTAATTGCCTCCAAAGGACACATTCGAGACCTTCCCAAAAGCACATTTGGCATCACGATTGATGACAAAACCGGAGATTTAGTACCCAAATACTCCATTCCACGTGATGCAAGCGCCACGGTCAAAGAACTGAAAAAGCTTGCCAAAGAGGCAGAGACTGTCTATATCGCGACCGATGAGGACCGCGAGGGAGAAGCCATAGGCTACCATATTGCAAAGGCGATTGGCAAAGACCCCGAAGCACTGCCACGTATTGTCTTTCATGAAATTACCAAAAGTGCCATACAACACGCTTTGGAAAACCCGAGAAAAGTCGATATGGACTCCGTTGATGCACAACAGACACGCAGGCTCCTTGACCGTATTGTCGGATACAAGCTCTCACCTCTGCTTGCCAGCAAAATCCAAAAGGGGCTGAGTGCAGGACGCGTACAGAGTGCCACACTGAAACTTGTTGTTGACCGGGAACGGGAGATCAAAGCCTTCAAACCTGAAGAGTACTGGACGATTGACGGCATATTTGAAAAGACCATTGATGCAAGTATCTATGACTATAATGGACTCAAAATTGAAAAACTGACCATCAAAACAGAGGCGGATGCCGAAGAGATCGTCAATGCGGCAAAAAGCGAGTCGTTTGTTGTCTTCTCTATCGAGAAAACACAGCGCAAGACAAAAACACCGCCGCCATTCATGACCTCAACCCTTCAGCAAGCAGCCTCAACACAGCTTGGCTTCTCTCCCAAAAAGACCATGATGGTTGCCCAAAAACTTTATGAGGGTGTCAAAACTGACAAAGGAGTGATGGGGGTCATCACCTATATGCGTACCGACTCGCTCAATCTGGCCAAAGAGGCAGTTTTTGCGGCACGCGACTTCATTCAATCCTCCTATGGCGACAAATATCTACCCAACAAACCAAAATTTTATGCCAGCAAATCCAAAGGGGCACAGGAGGCACACGAAGCGATCCGCCCCACACGTGTCGATTTCGATCCGCAAAAAGCAGCCGGATTCCTGACCGCTGACGAGCTTAAACTCTATCGACTCATCTATAACCGTTTTCTTGCCTGCCAGATGACTGAGGCAGTACTTGAATCGCAAACGATCCTGTTTAAAGGGGACAAATGTACCTTCAAGGCAAGTGGACGCAAACTGATCTTTGACGGTTTTTACAAAGTAACCGGCTACGCAGAAAAAGACAAACTGCTTCCTGAGCTCAAAGAGGGTACTGCCGTATCACTTGATGAGATCAAAAAAGAACAGCACTTTACTGAACCGCCGGCGCGCTACAACGAAGCAAGCCTCATTAAAAAACTTGAAAGTCTCGGCATAGGGCGTCCAAGTACCTATGCGCCTACCATTACCATTTTGCAGCAGCGAAAATATATTGAACTGGTCAAAAAACGCATCCATCCGACCGAAATTGCCTTTACCGTCATTGAACTGTTGGAAAAACACTTCCCGGAGATCGTCGACAGCAACTTTACCGCACAGATGGAGGAGACCCTCGACAAAGTTGCCAGCGGAGAAGCGAACTGGCAAAAGATATTGAAAGATTTCTACACTCCGTTCATGCAGAAGATTGAAGAGGGCAAAAAGAGTATTAAAAGCCAGAAAGTCGCCATACCGACTGGAGAGAACTGTCCAAAATGCGGTGCGGAACTGCTGCTGAGAAAAGGCCGCTACGGTGAGTTCATCGCCTGTTCCAACTTTCCCAAGTGTAAATATACAAAAAACACCGACGGGACAGAACCTGAAGAGCCCGAAGAGACCGATGAGAAGTGTGAAAAGTGTGGCTCTCCTATGGTCATTAAAAACTCCAGACGCGGCAAGTTCCTTGCCTGTTCGGCATACCCAAAATGTAAAAATGCCAAATCACTCACGCCGCCCAAAACACTTGAAGTACCCTGCCCTGAATGTGGTGGTAAACTTCAGGAACGTGAAGGCAGACGCGGTAAATTCTACGGTTGTACCAACTACCCCAAGTGCAAATTTATTGCCAACTTTGAACCGGTTGACAAAAAATGTTCTGAATGCGGCTACCTGATGGGAAAGAAGACACTCCGAGGCAAAGAGGTCTACGAGTGCTTTAAATGCAAACACAAAGAAGAAGTGAAATAGATGAGACCGATATTCCTCTGTGCCATCAACAACATCCTCAGCGGTACCTGCAAAGAGGACTGCAAGTTCTGCACACAGAGTGTGCGTTACCATGCCGACATCGAACGCTACAGCTACAAAGCGATCGATCAGATCGTAGCAGAGGCAAAACAGGCCAAAGCCAACGGTGCACTTGGCTACTGCCTCGTCACGGCTGGTAAAGGGCTCGATGAAAAAAAGACAGACTTCGTTGCCCGTGCAGCACAGGCGGTGAAAGCTGAAGTAGAGGGGCTCAACCTCATCGCCTGTAACGGTACGGCGACCAAAGAGCAGCTTCTGTACCTCAAGCAGCACGGCATTGACAGCTACAACCACAATCTTGAAACCTCGGAGCGATACTATCCGGATATCTGCCAAACACATGGGTGGCAAGAGCGCTACATAACCTGCGAGAACGTCAAATCTGTCGGACTGGCACTCTGCAGCGGCGGTATTTTTGGGATGGGAGAGCGTGACGAGGACAGAGATGCCCTGCTTAATGCCATTGTTTCTCTGCAACCCGAGTCTGTACCACTGAACTTTTATCATCCAAACCCTGCACTGCCCATCAAGACACGCAACATTAATCAGGATGAAGCGGTTGAGATCATCAAAAAAGCACGCAGACTGCTGGGTGAAGAGCGTCTGCTGATGGTTGCGGGCGGCAGGGAGCTGCTCTTTAGCGGGGAAGAGGCAAAAATGTTTCAGGCTGGAGCCAATGCTATCGTAATCGGTAACTATCTAACCACAGCGGGAGAAGCACCGGATAAAGACAGAGCAATGTTAAGATCCCTTGGCTATGAGGTAGCTGTAAGCTGTGATACACACTGACATTACCTTGATTCTAACACTCTCTGTACTTATTTGGGGCAGTCCTTTTGCGGCTAAACTTTTACGGCTTCCCATCCCCGCAATCGAGATCATTCTTGGTGCGCTCTTTGGCTTTTGGGGGCTTATTGGGCACAATACATACTTCGACCTTATTGCTGAGGTTGGCTTCCTCTATCTTATGTTCTTGGCGGGCATGGAGGTCGATCTTAAACAGCTTTCCGGCATCTCACCCATAATCTTGCGACGCAGTATACTGTTTCTTCTCATTATGGCATTTTTTTCGGTCATCTCCGGACTTCTCTTTGGGCTCAACACCATTGTCATCATTTCTATGCCGCTTATCTCCATTGGACTGCTAGCTTCCCTTTCCAAAACCTATGGCAAAAATACCCCATGGATCAAACTTGCATTTACCGCCGGTGTACTCGGAGAGATTATCTCTATAGCCATCCTCACCGTTTTCGATGCGGCAAGCACTACCGGTATGCACCTGTCACTTCTGGTCAAGATAGGCTATTTGGCATTGTTTGTCATTGCTGTCTATATCCTCTACCGCATGCTGCATCTGCTCTTTTGGTGGTTCCCTGAACTGAAGCGTACATTGGTACCCAAATTCGATACATCTGATCAAGATATCCGTCTTGCCATGGCACTCTTTTTTATTCTGATATCTGTCATGCTCGCGCTAGATCTCGAACTGGCATTGGGATCGTTTATCGCAGGTATGGCAATCTCCGCATTCTTTCACCATGAAAAAGCGCTGGAAACGAAAATGTCGAGTCTTGGATTCGGGTTTTTGGTGCCACTCTTTTTCATACATGTAGGCGCATCATTCGATGTTCGTTCTCTTGCCATTGACGGGGTCATCAGTGGGGCTTTGCTGATCACAGCACTGATGATCGGTTCCAGGCTGCTAGGTGCCATCGCACTAAAACATATTAACGGCTCACGGGATGCACTCCTTGTCGGGCTTTCCCTCTCCATGCCGCTGACACTGCTCATTGCAGTTGCTACCATCGGATATGAAACGAAGCTTTTGGATCTTTTACACTATTATCAATTGATTTTGGCGAGTATTTTCGAGATCTTGATCGTTATGATTACGATCAAGATACTTCAAAAAGGATATGAGAGGAAACAGACAGATTAGTTCTCAGCATCGACCTCACGTATGGCTTCCTGAAGCAGTTTGTCTGCTTTTTGTTTTGCTTCCAGTTCTTCTTGTGTAATATTGATATCTACCCCTGATGCTTGTTTGACTGCTGCCGCTTTTGCCGCTGCTTCTTTTTCAAGCTTTGCTTTTTCGGCTTTCAGGCGGGCAAGTTCCGCCTCCTGTGCCCGTTTTCTGGCAGCTTTCTGCTCTGCTGCCAGTTTTTCCGCACGCGCCTTTTCGGCTGCTGCTTTGGCTTTGGCTTCTTCCTCTGCCTTCTTTTTTGCCGCTGCTTCCGCTTCTGCCTTTGCTTTTGCCTCAGCTTCCGCTTTTTTGGCTGCTGCTTCTGCTGCAGCTTTGGCTTTGGCTTCTTCTTGGGCTTTTTTACGGTCTGCTTCTTCTTGGGCTTTGAGTTTGTCTACCTCTACGGTCTCTTCAGGTTTCTCTTCCGGTTGAGATACTTCATCCTCGGAAGCGGCAGGGGCACTGTCTGCTTCCTGCTGTGCCTGAACATCATCCGCAGCTTCTTGCTCCGCTGCTTTTTCAGGTACTTTGACAACCTCAACGTCTGCAGTATTGTCCTCTTCTGCATCTGCGGACTCTGTATCATCTGCTGCAGGCTCGTCCTCATCGATATCAGCATCGATCGCAGCATCATCTTCAGCATCCTGCAGTGCCTCTTGCTCATCAGCGATCTTTTTAAGTCCCTTAAGGAGAGAATCTTGTTCCTGTTCTATCGTCTGAAAGTTCTCTTTCAACTCAAACGGATTGTCTGAGGCATTTATCCCTGCCGTTGTTGCTACTATCGCCGCGATCCATACATATCGTTTCATTTTTACTCCTTAGGTTCTAATTGTTTCAACTCAAAATACGCCTTCTGAAGCCGCTGATTTTCGGACTTTAGGATACGCGCTTCTTGCTTCAAGGATGCCTTTTCGGTTTTCAAATGCCCAAGCACGGTAAGCGAATTCTCTCCGTAAATTAACACACCGACATATATACCGAAGAGCAAAATCGCAATGGTCGCTGCCAGCAGAGTCTTGACTGAAAGCCCTGCCAAGGTAGCTACTTCATGGGAATTTGCCAACAAACTACTCCTTATTTTGCAAAGATTGATGCACCCAGATACTCGAACTGCCCAAGCTCCGCTTCGATCTCAAGCAGTCTGTTGTATTTGGCGATTCTGTCACTTCTTGCAGTTGAGCCGGTTTTGATCTCGCCGGTATTGAGTGCTACGGCAAAGTCTGCAATAAAAGTATCTTCGCTCTCTCCGGAACGGTGGCTCATGACACAGGTATACCCACTGCGCTGTGCAAGTCTGACTGTCTGCATGGTCTCACTAATCGTACCGATCTGGTTAGGCTTGATCAGGATGGAGTTGGCAATACCTTTCTCGATCCCTTCTGCAAGGATGGCAACATTGGTTACAAAAAGGTCATCTCCGACGAGCTGCACTTTGTCACTAAGCACTTCTGTAAGCTCTTTCCAACCTTCCCAGTCATCTTCGCTGAGTCCATCTTCTATGGAGACAATAGGATACTTCTCAACCATCTCGGCATAGTAGGCAATCATCTCTGAACTGCTTAACGCTCTATTCTCTGAACTGAGCACATATTTGCCTTCGTCATTGACCAGCTCACTTGCCGCAACGTCCAGCGCAATAGCGATCTGCTCTCCGGGTTTGTAGCCTGCCGCTTCGATCGCCTGCATGATCACCTGTATCGGCTCTTCATTGGACTTTAGATTTGGTGCAAAACCACCTTCATCACCCACGGCTGTACTCTCACCCATACCGTCGATAATCTTTTTGAGATTATGATAGACTTCGGAAGAGGCTCGAAGCCCTTCAGAGAATCTGTCAAACCCTATCGGCATGATCATATATTCCTGAAAATCAACCGAGTTGTTCGCATGCTCTCCACCGTTGATGATATTGAGCATCGGTACAGGCATGGTCACTGCATTGGCACCGCCGAGATATCGGTAAAGCGGCATCTTGAGAGACTGTGCCGCAGCACGTGCCACTGCCATAGAGACACCCAGCACCGCATTGGCACCAAGGTTGCCATAGTTGTTCGTACCGTCAAGCTCTTTCATGGTCAGGTCGATCTCCGCCTGATTGAACGGACTGAGCCCCACCAGCGCATCATTAATGGCACTGTTGACATTCTCGCATGCCTGAAGTACTCCTTTCCCCATGAAACGGTCTCCGCCATCACGCAGTTCCAGTGCTTCGCGCTTGCCGGTACTTGCCCCGCTTGGAACGATCGCGCTCGCTACGGTACCGTCGCTTAAACTTACTGTTGCACGTACTGTAGGGTTGCCCCTGCTGTCCATGACCTCTGCTGCTGAAATATCATCGATAAAAATCATTCTGTTCCTTTCCCGTTATATTCAAATGATACCTATTTTATCAAAATTTACCCTATACTTAAATGAGAACGTTTTGCCCAAACTCAAAATCAGTATACATCCGGCATGTGAGGCTTGACCGGTACCATCGTACGCAAATAGGCTTTGATATAGGCTGGGGTTTGTGCATTTTCCTTGTAACCGCTTTTTTTCAGGTCGTAATAGACAAACGGCAGGTAGTGTTCTCTGGTAACTACAACCTTTGTTTTGCCTTTCTGCGCCCATTTAAACATAGTAGCGGCACCCTTTTCTCCTACGTGAATACATCCATGCGACATGGCATCACTGTTACCCATATGAATGGCATGTCCCTGATGGGTAAACCATAAAGAGAAGTCCATATTGTTCACCCCGTTGGGATCAGGATGTGCTTTGGACATATAGAAACGCTCTTTGCGCCAAACGGTAAAGATACCCGAAGGGGTCTCATGCCCTTTGGCTCCGGATGAGATCACCGCTGCCCACCACACAACACCGTCACTGTCTATCGCATAGGCAAGTCCATCCGCACCCTGCTCACGCAAGGAGACAACAATATAGTCCTGCCCAGAGAGATCAACAATATTCTCTTTACCTTTATCAACAACCGCAAATCGGCTCTTGCTCAACGGGAATACTTTACTGCTTGCATCTGCCGCATAAAGCAGTGCAATACTGAAACATAGTATAAAAAGATAGCGGTGCAGCATAAAAATCCTATTTTATTTACTTATATTCAAAAAATTTACTTTATTATATTCACAATATCTGAAAATTATCATTAAGAAACCTCTTTTTTGTTATACTCCTTTTATAAATGATCACCAAAAAGGCACAAGTATGCAACATTTTATCCTTGGTTTTGCTACAGCAGGTATGTTCTTTCTCTTAAGCGGATGCGGAAGCACTGCTCCCGTCATGAAAAGCCCTTCATTCCAACAAGGCGAACAGGACGGCTGTCAAACAGCCCGTGGCGAGTACACCAAATCAAGCGAACTTTTCAGAACAGACCCCGATTATGAAAACGGATGGTTTGCCGGAAGAAGAGCATGTAACCCTGCATTCCACAGAAAGTAGCCAACTGGCTATAAACTATCGTTTTTCTTTTCAATAGTCAAACACATGTTCCAGCTTCATCGCCTTGTCCGGAGGTAGAAAAGCGTCATACAGCCGGTAGTCTCCGTTGCGAAGCGTTTGTGCCAGTCCGCCGATACTGCTTTCAAACAGACAGCGGTAGTAACCCGGCTGGCTTAAAACCCTACTTTCAAGCAGACAGTGCCTTGCTTCTATTTTCTTTTTATCGTTACTAACCACACTCAAAAGAATCGGTATATCGGCACCGTTGCCTGCAATCTCATCAATATCGTACCCCGATTTTGCTACAGCAAGGATGTGATCCTTGAACGGATCATATCTGGGCAGGAAACGTATCTCTTTTTGTGTACCTTTGTGCATCACGACACGGGTTTGCATAGAGGGTGCCTCATAGCCAATAGCGGTAAAGAATCCGATGACCTTTGCATAGATATATTTGATACCATACTCAATACTCAACGCAAGTTTCCGTTCACACTTGCGGATAAAATCTGGGCCGAAAAAATCATTTTGGGTATATATACCGATGAGCTTTTCGCCAAAATCAAATAGATACCACGGTTTCTGCTTGATAAAGTCAACATACTCCTGCGCGACTTTGGCGCCATACTCCTGTTCACTGGTACGCCCATGGGTCTGTGTCAATGCGGCAAGACGCCCGATACTGTTGCCGTAAAGTGACTTTATTGTGTACTCCACAGTGGTACTCGTCCCGATGACCATTACCATAATATGGTAACCTGTATTGAACGGGTAGTGATGCTTGACAGTCTGGTCATACATTGCCTTGTACCCCTGCCAAAACTGTGCGATATGCCCAAAATATGGAAAGTCGTACGACGGATGTGTTTTAAGAAACGCCGCATACTCTTCAGGGCTGAAAACCAGAAACCACTCTGGATAGGTCAGATAGGTCTGATCGGCCGGACGCTTGTACGCCTCTGCCATATGTGCGCCCACTGCAATAGAGAAGAGCAGCAGGGCTGCAACAATCCACCGTTTCATCTATGCTCCTTTTTGACAAACCCAAGCAGGATATTCTCACTCGGATCACCTTGCTGTCTCAGACGGTATTCCATATCTTCAAATCCTTTTGCTTCAATGTCCCGCACGATCTGCTCAACCGGTTCAAACTCCCGTACCTCATGCTCCTCTGTCTCCCATGTTTCGTTGGTCACGGCATTGAATACCGAATGGATAAGAGAGACAAAATCGAACATCATACTCTCTTTGACATCATGTTCTCTAATGATGAAAACCCCTCCGGGCTTCAAAATGCGCCGTATCGCTTCATGCACATGTCCTCGCTCCCGCTTTGGCAGGTGGTGCAACCCACCATATACAGTGACCACATCCATCTGCGCATCGCCTATCTTTTCAAGCATCGTAAGCAGTGATCCGGCACCTATACGATACTTCGCATGCGCCTTTTTTGTTCCCATAAGTCTAAAGATGGAGGAGAGCGCAATACCGGAACTCTCCCTGTAGTGCCTGCTTGGCTTAGCAGTATCGGTCGGTTCAAGTACCAGCATATCGTGTACGTTCCTCCCCTGAAGTATCTCTGTGCTCTGTTCCAACAGTACACGGTTTTGTGTTCGCAGTTGACGATACACGTTCCACAGGGTACGGGGAGAGCGCAGACTTTTGACACCAAGCGCACAGGTATTCTGTATCTGAGTGTAGATCTCCTGCTCACTCCGGTATGACTCTCTGGTCTGACACACTGCTGCAAAAACCCGCTTTTCATCGGTACGGAACACAAACCGCAAAAAATCATACAGTCTGTCACGGTACCGTGCATCAGCCAGTACATCATAGTGGTGACGTGACGGTGCCAATGCCTCGGGATAGATATACTTTTCAAAGAGTGCATTTTTGAATTTATAGTACGGATCAAGCTCTTTTTTCAGTGTTTCAAAGCGTTTGAAGTTCGGATATGCCGCGCACAGCTGTGCTTTGGTGGCATGCGGCTGATAGGGCAGATAGTACGCACCCCCACAGGCAATGGCAGCATCGATCGCTTTGCGTGTCCAGACAGAAACTGCCTGGCGCTCCTCATAGGAGGTGCCCTGATGGTAGTAGACCACAAACGCGAGCACCTCATCTCTGCTCCAGGAGAGCAGTGCCGTCTCATCGGCAATGGAGTGCCGGATGGAGATATTGATAATATTGGCACCGTAGGTTCTAAACACCTCTCCTGCCATCTGTACAAAACGTTCGGCATTGGCTACAGGGATGAAATACTCCTGAAGCACATAGGTCGACCGCTTTCGGCTCAACGGCTCAAGCTCTGCTACATCGTAGCTTGCTTCATAGTTGCGTGTATGTACCCGCTTCTTCGAGAAAATCAGCGGATCGTAGAGGTACTCCCTGCGCCATTTGCCAAAAGGTGTTTTGGCAATCGCCCACAACGCATACTTCTCAAGTGCGTAAAAATGTTTTACCCTTTGCAGCGGCTCGGTATGTGTAGGGGGCTCGTCTGTCTCTATCCAGGTGACCGCATTGACCCTGGTATAGTGCGGCGGATAGATATCGGCATTGTGAAACACCGCCTTTGTATTGCCGGTGATCTCTTTGAGCCTGCCTATATACTTAGAAAGCGGCATCTTCTCACTCTGCTGCATCACATTGGTATTGTCTGTCAGCTTCAGCGTAGCTTCAGTGATGATACCTATGGCACCATACCCTCCCACAAGCATTGAAAACGCTTCCGCATTCTCCTCTGGGCTTGCATACTTTATATTGCCAAAAGCATCGACATACTGCAAACCAAGCAGCGAAATCGCCAAGGGACCTGCTCCTACGTATCTGCCGTGCACATTGACACTGATGCTTCCCCCTACTGTAAAGTTGGCATAGGTTTGCATCACCTTGACCGAAAGACCGTGAGGCTCTATATAGGCCTGCATTGCCTTCCATGTCATGCCTGCCTGTACAGTAATTGTCTTGCCTACAGGGTCGAACTGCACCACTTCCTTCATGTTCCGTAGATCTATATGGACTGTCTCCTCATGGGCAGTCTGCTTTCCCATACTGTAATGCCCGCCGCCAATGGAGATGGCATCGCAGTGCTTTACAGCCTCGCATACCTCTGTTGTGCTTTTGGGGTAGAGTATGCCATTAACCTCTACGGGGTTGAGTCCTGTGACATCATTGATGATATTGTGCATCTGCATGATAGATCCTTTCTGTATGGATAGTGCTATCATAACAGAATAAAACTTAAAGCATAAAGTGACACTTTACACTTTTTATGTATTCTTTTCAAGCGCTATTGCCAACTGTTTCGCACCTTTAAAATCCGCTTTCCCCGTACCCAGTACCGGAATGGCATCGACCTTGTAGGCTTTGGAGGGGACAAAGAGCGGGTTGAGATTCAGTGTACCCACCTGCGCCAGCACCTCATCGATCTCACGCTCTCCCTCAAAAAGCAGCACGACCGCCTCACCCTTTTTGGCATCCGGAACCGCTGTGACGGCGATCTTCTCATCCGGCTGCAGCAGCTTGCCGATCTCCTGTTCGACCATACCAAGGCTCACCATCTCGCCGCCAATCTTCGCAAAACGGCTGTAGCGGTCGACAATGGCCAAAAAGCCGTCCTCGTCCAAGCGTCCTTTATCCCCCGTAACATACCAGCGAATTCCGTCGATCTCTTTGATGACCGTAGCAGTCTTTTCAGGGTCTTTAAGGTAGCCCTTCATGATCTGCGTACCCCCGATGAGGATCATCCCCTCCTCTCCTATGGACAGCTCTTCAAAGCGCTCCGGATCAACAATGCGGAAACTGCTTCCGGGTACGGGCAGTCCTACTGTTCCGGGTTTGTTCCCAATCTGCGGTTTCCATGTATCAAACAGCAGCACATCAGGAATGTTGACCGATGCAACAGGGGTGGTCTCTGTCGCACCGTACCCTTCAAATATCTCTTTGTTGAACTTCTCCATAAACTCTCTGCGTATCTCACTAGAGAGCTTCTCTGCACCGGCAATGATCAGGCGCAGGCTCTTGAACATCAGCGGATGCACCTTTCTGTTACGTGTATACAGACGCAGGAAGGTCGCTGTTGCAAACAGCATCGTTGCCTCATAACGGGCAGCTATCTTCCCGATGCCTACCCCGTCAGTCGGATCCGGATGGCATACCACCGGTATCCCCTCGATCAGCGGCAGCAGGGTTGTAACCGTCAGCCCGAAGGAGTGAAATACCGGCAGAGTACCAAGCATCACATCCTCATCCGTCGGATTGATCAGTGTGATCATCTGTTTGATGTTACCCATAATATTTTTATGGCTTAGTGCAATCCCTTTGGGATTCCCCTCGCTTCCGCTTGAGAAGAGGATCGCCGCTGTCGATTCGGTATCACTTTTGCGAACAAAGAACAATTCAAGCAGCGATGTCGGCAGCACTTTTACCGTTGCGAGCATCATCACACTCTCGACCTTTCCTATCTCCTCTTTGATATCCTCCAGATAGACCACATGCACAAGTGAGAGCACCTCTTCAAGGTCAAACCCTTTTGCTTTCAGTTTTGTTACAAACTGTCTCGATGCGACGATGGTATCGATATCTGCCGTTTTCAGGGCATGTTTCAGACTCTCTGTACCGCTGGAGTAGTTGAGGTTGACAATGCTTTTGCCAAGTACAAGCACAGCCATATTTGCCAAAGAACCGCCCGCAGACGTAGGCACAATCAGCCCAATATGCTGTGACTGACCCAGTTTTGGCTTCAACTTTCGCGCCATCAGCAGTGTCCCTGCAATAAACCGGTGTGCATTGAGCTCTACTCCGGTTGAGTCCGCAATACAGAGACTGCTTCCACTCTCTTTGGCAGTCCTCAGCCATGCACTTTGCAGCGGCGGTAGATGCTCTGCGTATGCCTTCCAGCTGAGAATGGAAAGATCAAAGACCGCCTTTTTCACCTCCTGTGCACGGGCATGGATGGGAAGCGGTTTACCAAATGTCACACTGATATCTTTGCTGCGTTTGCGCTTCATCTTGTTGGAGGCATGAGAGAAGTTGTCTTCCCACAGCCCCCGCAGATAAAACGGAACGATTGTTGCCTCTTCAACATCCTTACACGCCATTTCAAAGCCGCGCTGGAACGTACCGAGGTGTCCGTTTCGTGAGATGTGCCCCTCCGGGAACAGCGCAACGGTCTCTCCCCGATTAAGTGCTTCAGTCACCAGATGCAGTGCACTTTTGCTGCCCCTGCTGGAAATGGGGATGACCCCGAAAAACTTGAAAAAGGGCTTGAGGTACCATATCTCATAATAGCTGCGTTCCATGACAAAGCGTATCTGCTTGGGGTATGCCATCTGCAAAATCGCCCAATCCAGAAAAGAGATGTGGTTACCAAGAAGCAGTACCCCTTTACGTGTATCGATATGTTTAAGTCCCTCAACAGTAAGGCTGTACTTGAAGCTGATAATGCGCAGTACCAGATACCGCACAAAAGACTGCGGCATCTTCACCAACGTATAACCCATGCCCAAAAATGCGATCACGGCGATAAGATAGAAAAGCCCTGTCGAAGAGACGTGAAAGTAGCCAAAAAGCGCAGTAAGCAGCAGTGCGATCAACATACCGATATTTTGCATGAAGTTGTTACCTGCAAGCACTTTTCCAAGACTTTTAAGCGGCGTGGCAAACTGTATCATGGCATTGAGCGGTACCACCAAGAGTCCGCTGAAAAAGCCAAAGGCAAAGAGTGCACTTCCCAGCCAAAAAAGATGAGACAGAGAAGGGATCAGATAGAGCGCAAGTGTCACACCGGCAGCACCAAGCGGGATGATCCCCGTCTCAATGTAGTTTCGACTCGCACGCCCCGCATAGACCGACCCGGCAATCATCCCTACACCCATCAACGACAAAAGCCCCTGCGCCGTAACAGTGTCGGTAATGCCCAGTTTCCCTTTAAGATACTCTCCAAAGATCGCTACAAGCACCTGAGAGATCCCCCACAGGATACTCAGCCCTACAATACTCAACCATACGATCTGCTCGCGCTGCAATACACCAAGATTGGCTTTCAGGTAGTGAAGCGATGCATACTCATCTACCTCAAAATGCATCTGCTCATCTGTCTTTCTGGCACGGAATATCTTTGCCAGTCTGCGCGCAAACAGAAACTCTACGGTACTTGCAGCCACCAGCAAAAACCCTACAGGGGCAATGTAGTGTAAAATCTGCGACGGGTGGGTACTTCTGTCTTGCAGCAGTGCTTCAAAAAATACCGAATAGATCACTGCTCCAGAGAGGATCGCAACCACTGTTACCGCCTGCACCAGTGCATTGGCCTGTGCCAGCTTTTCGTTTCCGACCATCTCTTTGATAAGACCATACTTTGCCGGTGAGTAGATCGCACTCTGCGCTGCAAGGATAAAGGTCAGTCCAAATGCTGCCCAGAACCAGCCCATATAGTAGGAGAAGGTGATCAGGAGTGTGATCACAATTGCCAATGCCGAAGCATACTCGATCACTTTTGTCTTGGGGTATTTGTCGCTGATAAAGCCCGCTGGCGAAAAGAGAAAGATAAACGGCAGCAAAATCAAAGCATTGACCAGCGCTGTCAGTACGATCAGCTCACTTCCCTCATAGGCTTTGAAGATAGTGTTTTGCAAAATGATCTTGTGTCCAAGGTCGGTCATGGCATTAAGCAGCATAATAGTAATGTATGAGGCAAAGCCTGCTATGGAAAAGAGCGCTTTCATGACTGTTCCTTATCTTCCTGTGCATACTGCTTGCGATACTCAGCCACCGTATGCATATTGAACAGGTAAGGTTTCAGTGTAAGGATGAGATCGAAAAAGAGCGCATACTGCTGCGTGTGGGCACCAGGATGTTTTTTCATGATCTCTGCACCACTTTCAAACTCCTTTTTTGCCAACATTTTGGCACTCTGTACATAGGTTTCGATCAAAGAAAAGTCAAGTCCAAGATTTTTGGCTTCTGTCAAAATGCGTACGATCTCCACCTCTTTGGAACCAAACCCGTAGGCACGCTCAAACAGTACACCCGATGCAAGATAGGTTTCAAGTGTTTTTTCGTCTATGCCTGTTATTTCCAGAAAGTCTTCTCTGCTGTACTGGACATCTTCTTTCGATCCGGAGATCAACTCCAGTGCATTGACCATCATTTTAAAACTCTCAGTGTTTTCAAAACGGTTCTGCGCAAAGATCGCCTTGATCTCCGAGATCGAATAGGAGAAGTTGTGCTGAAGATATTTGATCAGTTTGATGATCTTCACCGCACTCTCATCATACAGGTGTACATTGGGTTTGGGTTTGGAGGGCTCGGGAAGCAGTCCTTCCTTGACGTAGTAGAGTATGGTCGATTTACTCTCACCGCTGCGGAGCATCAACTCTTTCATTTTCAGTGCCATCACAGATCCTTTGTATGTATTGTTTACTTGGATATGTGACAGTATAGCAGTTTTATAGAAAAGTGTCAAGTGACACTTTTCACTTTTTATTTTATTGCCTGACTAAGCATTTATTTACGCATCACTCCCCTCTATATCTTCCTGCTTCATAGCAAGCCCTTCACCGAAACCAAGCGCCTCTTTGATCTTCTGTTCTATCTCTGCTTTGAGTTCGGGGTTCTCTTTGATGGTCTGCTTGGCATTCTCTTTCCCTTGTCCCAGTTTCTCGGCACCATAGCTGAACCATGCACCGGACTTGTCGATGATGTCAAGCTTTACACCATAGTCGATAAGTTCACCCTCAAAGCTGATACCCTCACCAAACATAATGTCAAACTCCGCCTGTCTAAACGGTGGTGCGACTTTGTTCTTGACCACTTTGGCTTTGACACGGTTACCGATCTGGTTTTCTCCCTGCTTGAGCGTTGCTATACGACGCACATCAATACGTACCGAACAGTAGAACTTCAGCGCATTCCCTCCTGTGGTAGTCTCCGGTGAGCCATACCCCATCGTACCGATCTTCATACGTATCTGGTTGATGAAGATAACGGTAGTGTTGGTCTTGTGCAGCAGTCCTGTCAGCTTACGCAGCGCCTGTGACATCAAACGCGCCTGCAACCCCACATGCTGATCGCCCATATCGCCTTCAATCTCGGTTTTGGGTGTCAGTGCCGCCACAGAGTCAACAATGATCAGATCTACCGCACCCGAACGCGCCAGTGTCTCAAGTACATCAAGCGCCTGCTCACCAAAGTCCGGCTGGGAGACAAGCAGATTGTCTGTATCTACCCCAAGGTTTTTTGCGTAAACCACATCAAGCGCATGCTCCGCATCGATAAAGGCACACACCATATCTTTTTTCTGTGCTGACGCAATGGTCTGCAGCGCAAGCGTCGTTTTCCCTGAAGATTCAGGACCATACACCTCCACAATACGCCCCTGCGGGATACCGCCGATACCCAGTGCCATGTCAAGCCCCAATGACCCGGTAGAGATAGATTCAATGGGCTCAAACTCTTTGTCCCCAAGACGCATCAGTGTCCCTTTGCCAAACGCTTTGTCAATCTGTTTGATCGCCATATCCAGTGCTTTTTGCTTCTGTGCATCCATTGCCATTGTCATATCCTTATTCCTTTTTTGCTATGTGAATTTTATCTAAATAAAGATAATTTATTTAGTCATAGTGGCAGTCTATAGCATTTTCAGGAACAAGTTTGAAAATATGTCAAATTGTCATATTTTAAGAATAAGTTATTGATTTTTTTATTATAATTTCCCATCAAAATTTAAAAGGAAAGAAAATGAAATATCTCCTGCTGGGATTTATGGTACTTGTTGCCACTTTAGGATTGAGTGGCTGTGCCAATAAAGTACAAACATATGCGGTATCAACAGAAAATTTACTTGCACTCAAAGGAATAGCTACTAAAGCCAAGAAAGTAAATGTAGGAAACTTTACAGATTCAGGTAAAAATGAAAAAGAAGTAATGTGTCGTTTAGCTGCACCAGTTGGTACACCACAGGGACAAACTTTTGCATCCTATATTCAAGATGCTTTCAAAAAAGAACTGATTATCGCAAATATGTATGATACTAATGCAAAAAATACTATTTCCATGAATCTTAATGATATATACGGTAGTACCGTATTGGGTGATGCATATTGGTCATTTGATGTAACAGTAAAATCAACAAATGGAAAAAGTTACAATGTCAAGTCAAAATATGATTATGAATCAAGCTTCTCGGCAATGTCTGCATGTAGTGAAATGCAAAGATCTTTCCCTTTAGCTGTACAACAACTCATAGGAAGAATTATTCATCATCCAAAATTTGTCCAGCTAACAAAATAGCAAATTATTTTGAAGTGAATAGCCGAAAGCTGTTCGCTTCACAAACTACTTTTTTATTATTCATGAGCATATAAACCTCATTTTGATAATAAAATATATACCCTTAAACGATCAATTAGCAAGTCGTTTCCTACAAAAACACTTAGTATCCTCTATGCCCCCTTATGTTAAAATACACCTACTACAAAACAAGGTTAAACAGATGCCAAATCCCATTCAACTCGCCCACTCTCCCGATGCAGACGATATCTTTATGTACTACGCCATCAAATTCGGTTGGGTCGATACCAAAGGTCTTACTTTTGAGAACATCGGTCTGGACATCGAAACACTTAATGTCGAAGCACTCAAAGGCACCTATGATGTCAGTGCCATCAGTTTCGGGATGTATCCACTCATTAAAGATGACTATGCACTGCTGCGTACCGCGGTTAGCTTCGGAGAGGGGTATGGTCCAAAACTCATCAAACGCAAAGGCGAGAAGCTAAAACGCCGCTTCAAAGTAGCACTTTCCGGACGCTACACCACCAATGCCATGCTCTTTCGCCTCTACTACCCTGAGGCTCGTCCGGTCTATATGGACTTCCTTGAGATCGAACAGGCAGTAGTCAATGGTGATGTCGATGCGGGGGTACTCATCCATGAATCCATCCTCGACTTTGACGAGAGCCTAGAAGTGGAAAAAGAGATCTGGGATATCTGGGTAGAACTCGCAGGCGAGGGGCTTCCCCTGCCGCTTGGCGGTATGGCGATCCGCCGAAGCCTGCCGCTAAACCGTGCCATTGACATCGAGAACATCCTCATAGACGGTGTCAAAGTCGCCAATGCACGCAAAGAAGAGCTTTGCACCAAACTGGAAAACGAAAAACTCGTACGCATCAGCGATGCCATGCTTACGAAATATCTTGACATGTACGCCTCAGAAGAGTCGGTAGAACTCAGCCCTCTGCAACTCAAAGCCCTCGACAAACTCTACGAAATAGGCTTTGAACACGGCATGTGGGAGTGCCCGATCAAAACGGAGGACTATTTGATACCTAAAGAATATAGCAATCTGCGGTCGAAGTAGGAAGTAGGAAGTAGGAAGTAGGAATGATAACAATATATGAATTTATGTCAAACTTAGCAAAACAGGCTTTCGCCGCATTCAATAAAAGCATTGCACAGCAATGCATACCGCAACTCCTACCTCCTACCTTCTACCTCCTACCTAAACAAGGAGCATTCCTTGTTTTTTAAAACCATCGACTTCTCCAAATACAGCAGCATCAAGATCGGTCAACCCGAGAAAGTGCTCATGATCGAAAAAGGAGATGCCGTCCCTTCTGACAGATACCTCATCGGCGGGGCGAACAATCTGCTCATCTCCCCGACACCTCCACCGCTGATGATGCTCTCTAAGGATTTTGCCTACATCACACCGCGTGCAAACGGACTGCTTGAGATCGGTGCGGCGATACCTACGGGGCGTATCGTATCTTATGCGAAGAAGCATAACATAGGCGGTTTTGAGTTTTGCAGCAAACTGCCCGGCACCCTTGGCGGCATGCTGGCGATGAATGCCGGGGTCAAGGCGTATGAGATATTCAACATCCTTCACAGTATAGAGATCGATGGCAAATGGATAGACAAAAACGAGATTGTACACGGGTACAGATTTGCCAAACTCGGCGGGGTTGCAACGGCTGCCAGGTTTAAGATGCAGCAGGGGTTTTCAGAGGATCTGCTGCAAACACTGCTCTCTTTACGTACCAACCAGCCCCATGATCCCAGTGCCGGTTCGGCATTTAAAAACCCGCCAAACGATGCAGCGGGGAGGCTAATCGAAGCCGTAGGACTAAAAGGATACCGCATCGGCAACATGGCATGGAGTGAGATACACGCAAATTTTCTAGTGAATCTTGGCGGAGGCGTATATGAAGATGCTATGCAACTCATTGCACTGGCAAAAGCGCGTGTGGCGCAAGAGTTCAATATTCTCCTCGAAGAGGAGATCATACTGCTTTAACGTACTACTGCTTCTCTGCGCAGCGTACACAGCGGATATAGTTTGATTCCCGTCCATTGCGTTTATACCTGTAGGCATCTGCAGGATAAACCACATAATATCGCCCATCTACCGCCGGCGTAGATGTCCAAAAATCTCTATCTCTTGAATAGGTGAAATTTTCACCGAAATAGTGATGCACAGCCATCAATTCATCTGCGGTGGGAAGTCTCCAGTCATTATATCCGGCATAGTTCAGATTTTGGCAGTACCGTACAGCATACGGCATAGAACCGGCTTTTCCAAAAGAACGGTTCTTAGCAAATGCACCATCTTCAGCATCGGTATACGGTGCATCCTGCCACATCAACCCGGTCTTCTTGTCCAAATAGATTTTCCCTGCTGTACAAGGGGCTTTTACCGGTGCAACTGCTGGCAATGCAGGTGCGAGATTGCCTCCTGCTGTCAATAAAAGGGTTGAGAGCGCTATGCCTAAACTGATCGCCGCTTTTTTCATTCTTTGCTCCTTATAGTCCAATATTATTCAATATCATAATATAACCTTTCTAAACTATAGCTAAAATTTCCTGATGCGCGGTGTAATTACGGATGAATTGTAATAGGAACACCATTGCGTACTCCTGCCCAGAGTCTATCCATAGCCTTGTTGGGTACTGCCATACATCCCTCTGTCCAGTCATGCGCCAATGTATACGCATCTCCCCTGCCATCGGCATTCCACTTAGGCTGTCCGTGAATGGTAATGTATCCGCCGGGGCACAACCCTTTCGCTTTGCATCGTGCAAGATCTTCTTTGTTCGGATAGGAGACCATCAATGACCGATACAGTCTTGGATCACACTTTTTCCTCACAATCCGATAGTTCCCTTCCGGTGTTTTGTAGTCACCTGCTTCCATTTTTGGTCCCTTGTCGCCATTCTTTCCAAGAGACATACGGGATTCAAAAACCTTTTTGCCCTCTCTATAGCCTTCAAGAATACGTTTGGATTTGTAGGCAACCAGCCGATCAATGATCATATCCTGCCTGATTTCAGACCCGTTAGCCAGCTGACGCAGACATGTACGTATGTCATACGGCGTCTTGTCAACTTTTCCATAATAGGTAGGTGTACCGCACCCTCCAATAAACAGTGCTATCGCAATCCCGGCAAATCCCAAAAATTTCATCTTCATACTCTCTCCTGTGCGTTCAATGTCATCATATTAACCCCAATCTTCATGCTGCGCTTTTCTTTTATGTTTCTCTTTCTTGTAAGAAGTTGCGTTTTTAAGCTTCTGCAATCGGTTCAGATTGCTCATTTCCGCTTCTCTGATATCATCCAGCATGCCGTCATCAAAATCCTCACCGGTACATGTCTCACCATACAACCGTTCAACATACGCTTTAAGCCGCTGATGGTATTCGGACTCAAGCAGCACATCTTCACGCTGGTCCAGTTTCTCTTTGAGCTGTTTTAATTTTGCAACGAACTGCTTTGCTGTACACTCATTATCACGAAACATGCGAAAAAGATTTTTCCCTATCTTCTCCAGTTCCGTCATATACTTTTGCCGGTTAAATTTGTCAATCTGTTTTTGCGTATATCGGGTAATGGTACATCCTCTACTTTATAATGACAGGAACGCCTTCCCTGACGGCATACCACAACTGCTTCATGGCACTGTTTGTCACAGCCACACAGCCGTGTGTCCAATTGTGTGCCAGCGTATAGTCATCACCATGTCCGTCAGCATTCCATGTAGGCTGGGCATGGATCGTAATGTCGCCTCCCGGGTCAACACCCCGTTTTTTTGCCGAAGCGATATCCTCAGGTCGGGGGTAGGAGATGCACAAAGACCTGTAATATTTGGGAGAACAGAGCTTTCGGTGTATCCAAAAGGTACCTTCCGGTGTTCTGCAATCACCTTTTTCCCGTTTTTGTCCTACTGGATTTTTTCCCAAAGAGACAGGGAAACTGCTCTGTATTTTACCATCTCTATACAGGTACAGAGTACGTTCTTTTTTAACAACCACAATCTTGTCTATCTTTTCACTTTCATCAAAATCTTTTGCAGCCAGCAATTCTTTTTGACACTCTTTTAGTGAATAGTGATCCCCCTCAACTTCAGGTGAGGCGCATCCCATGATTGCTAGATACAAGCAAAACAGTACAAAAGTAGACAGACGTTGCATATTTAACATGATGGATTGTATCAAAATTACGATTATGCTGTCATAATAGATAAGTATAGTTAGGGTAACGAAATAAAAGAGAGAAGGGAAACAAACAAAATGCCCCAAGAGGGGCACAGCATTACGCGTTGGCAGCCGCTTTTGCAGCTTCGATCGCCTCTTCGTAGTTTGGCTCTTGCGTAATTTCAGGAACAACCTGTTTGTACGTTACTTTGCCGTCTTTGCCGATCACAAAGATCACACGTGCAAGTACACCTGCAAGTGGTCCGTCTGCAAGCAGTACGCCGTATGCATTACCAAAGTCTTTGTTTCTAAAGTCAGAACATACTTTAATGTTTTCGATGCCTGCTGCACCACACCATCTTGCTGCTGCAAAAGGAAGGTCCATAGAGACTGTGATCACCTCTACACCCTCAAGATCAGCTGCTTCTTGGTTAAATCTTCTTGTCTCAGCGTCACATACACCAGTGTCAAGTGAAGGAACAGCGATAACAAGCTGCACTTTCCCTTCTCCGCCTACCTGCTCATCCTGGAGCATTGGGTTGGAGTTTACCACTGTTACTACCGGAGCTGTATCTCCAACGTTTACTTCATTACCTGCGAGGTTACATACGATGTCGTTTTTAAATGTTACTGTTGCCATTTAATATCCTTTTATTTAAGTTTGATAGTCGTAGTATGGCTTAATTAGGATAAAATTACTCTTAATTAAAAGGAGACGATCTCATCATTCAAAAGAATTGATGAAGTGTTACTAAATGACACATAAAAGTTAGAGTCCTGGAATTCTTGGTATTCTTCCCAGCTTGCTATTGCGGCAGTACCAGCCCCAGCCCTTTTTCATCCAGTGTCCCACCACCGGCATAGGGATCATCTTCCCGCCTTTACTGTCACGATAGACAAAGGCTGCTCCGTTGCCTGTATCCATCACACACAAAATGTTTAGATGATCCATATAGCTCTCTTTGGAATCGATGTGCTGAATATCCATCCAGATATTGTGTGCCGTATTACGTGCCATCACTTCAGCGACATGCCCCTGTTTCGCACGCCACTTCGGTCCTATCAACGATGCAGAATCCCCAATGGCATAAATGCCGTCAAAACCTTCGACCTCATTGTATTCATTGGTCACGACAAATCCTGCATCACTCAGAGGCAGTCCAGACGCTTTCAAGACACTATGCCCTGTTCCGGCAGCAATGAACATTGTCAGATCCGATACGATCTTCTCTCCATCTTCAAAAAGTATCCCATCTTCAACAAATTCAGTGATTTTAGAGCCGATTTTTGTTTTCACATCTGTCATTTTGAACATTTTGTCCATCATTTCCAGTGCTTTCTCGCCCATCTTCTGACCCGGCTTTGCCATAGGAGCGAAGAAGATCAGTTCAAACCTGTCGCGCACTCCCTTTTTCTTGAGGTAATTGTGCACATTGAAAAGCACTTCAAAGGCAGGACCGCCGCGCACGGCAGAGGTATCTTTGGGGTTTCCGCCAAACCCGAAAGCAAGTTTGCCGCTTCCCTTCTGCACCAAAGCATCCAGACGCTCATACAGTGCTGTTGCCTCTTCTGGTTTTCCACAAATAGAGAGTGTATGTTCCATACCTTTATGCATGATCTTATCCTGACCCATCGCCACAACGACATAATCATACCCCTCCAGCACACGACCGCTTGCAAGCGTGGTACGTTTTGTCTTGGGGTCAAAGGCAGTAACAGGATCGACAATCACTTTAAATCCATGCGCAAATGCCAGCTTGTCCAAAGGCACGCTGACATCCTCCATAGTCGCATCACCGGTAGGTATCCAGATCGAGGTTGGGTAAATATAGAAAAAGTCCCGATCACTTACAAGCGTCACATCGAGATCATGTTTTCTAAGGGAGATCGCCGCCTCTACACCTGCAAATCCGCCTCCAAGCACCAATACTCTCGCCATGATGACTCCTTTAGTATTTGACAATATCCGCTTTTACCGGCAGAGCATCACTGACACTGCCGTGTGCCTGGGCAAAAGCATACAATGCTCCTACCAACAGTCCAGACAGCACAACAATCCATACAGTCAACCGTTTTTGCACCCCTGCTGGAGCACTGTAATCCTCTATCTGCTCCAGTGCAGGCTCATAGTCATATCTACCCATTTTACTGCTTCTTCAGAAGGTCGGCACGAGGATAGACGAATACAGTATGTCGTATCACTTCTATCTTCTTCTTGTCATCAACCGCATATGCTTTGATGGTTACAGGGATAGGCACATCTTTACGTGTACTGTCTGCCAATTTTGCATCAGTTCTCAATACAACGACTTTTTTACGTTTTTTTCCTGCCGCGATAGAAAAGCTCTCTTTGGGTCTTACGATCTTGAGCTTTTTACCGAGATCACCTTCCACTTCAAAATAATAGGTGTGTCGTTTACTGTCTGTGTTGGCAAACAGGAATACATAATCATTTTCCACTCCGCCATCATCAAGTATTTTATACAGTCTGGTTGTTTTGTTAATATTTAGCAGCATATGCTCTTTCTTGCTTCCCATCGTAAAGAGTGCGACCAGAACAATAGTCAGTACCGTAAAGTAGGCAATCACTTTCGGTCTGAATATCTTGGTCTTTCTCTCATGCTTTTCTGTCTCAACCACACTTGACCACTGCACAAGGCTCGGCTTCCCAAGGGCACCCATGACCTGCGTACAGGCATCGACACACTCAAGACAGTTGATGCACTCAAGTTGCAACCCTTTACGAATATCGATGTGGGTTGGACAGACAGTTACACAGCTTTCACAGGTTGTACATTCCGCTTCAGGATTGACAGCTTTAAGCTCCTTTTGCTTCTTGAAGACTTTGTGTCTGTCGTTACCATGCCCTTCATAAATCTCTCCACCACGGATCGGGTCGTAGATAGCCATCAGAGTATCATCATCATAAAGTACCGACTGTACACGGCTGTAAGGACAAATATAGACACAGAAATCCTCTTTAATAAAGACCACATCCAAAATCAAAAAGAGTGCAACGCCCGCAACAAATCCAATCATGATCATATGATCCGCTGGATGCTGCAGATATTTAAAGAAATCTTCCGGCGGAACAAAGTACCACATGAAATCCGCTGCAGCAATCACAGCCAGTACAGACCAGAGCAAAATAGCAATAAGCTTTTTGACCTTGTTCTCCGGTTTGCTCATATCCGGCTCCTGCTGCTTGTTCTTGATACGCTTTCTCAATCCAAGCAGTTTGGTCTCAATAAGATCCCGATAGACCACACGGAAGATCGTCTGGGGACATGCCCAGCCACACCATGCACGCCCGCCTACTGCCGTAACTGCAAAAATTCCCAAAAAGAGAAGCATCAACATAAACGGCATCAGATAGAGCTCCTGCATATCAAACGCCACGCCTGCAAGATGCAGTTTTTTATGGTCAAAACTGAGCAGGAACAGATGGTTGCCGTTAATCGTGATCCACGGCATTCCCAATGATATGATGGTTGCTGCCACATACATCCAGTAACGTTTAATACGGTAAGGCACCCATCCTTTCAAATACTCCTTCGCCATGTTTTTCTTTGGTTTTTTCATCTCTTGCTGTACTGCTGCTTCCATGTTACGATATCCTTTCTTTTTGATTGTACTCCTGTTGTTCAAAAGGGCAAATAAGTACGGTATTGTCCGCGCCACCGATCTGCTGTGGTGATGCAATCTCCATCCATGCTCCCTTAATCAACTCTCTTATTCCGCGTGATTCAATATAATCCTTCAGCGAACTGCGACTTACATTTAACTCTCTTGCAATCGCACTGACGTTCATCCCCTCTTTCAAAAGTTCGATAATACGTCCCTGGTGCACATCGAATTTGGAAGAGGAACGGCTCCCTTTCGGGCGACCGATCTGACCTGTTTTTGCCTTTTGGGCCTCCCTTAGGTCATTCAACAGAGGGAAAACATCTACCAGTGGTGATGTTTTCGTTACCGTTGTACCCGATCCGGCAATATAAAGTGTGATCCCGCGACTGAGCATACAGTTGATCACCTTGACCACCTCCTCTACAACATCGCTGAGGATCGCAAGGTGTTCTACGACTATTCCGTCCCCTTCCTTTAAAGAGTGTAAAAATTTTTCAAACTCTTTGCGCTCTTCTATCGGTCGGCTTTTTGTACTGTACTCGATCACCTCTTTCTCGATCTGAAGTCCCTGTGCCAATGCAAAAGAGAGCATCGTGCGCTGTTGCTGCGACAAATTGCTGTGATTTGGCATCTGTCGTAAATATGCGTATGTCATAACTCTCCTTTATCATTTTCATTATCTTACTAAATCAGATGTTAAAAATAAATAAATTTGGATGTTTTTACGTCATATATTATCTTTTTTCGTCATAGTAGTTTTATTTTCGTCAACAATTATGATAAAATGCATCAAAAAAACACAAGGATACCTTCGTGAACCTTACCCATCTTGATGAACAGAACAAACCAAAAATGGTTGATGTCTCAGACAAAACAGACACAACCCGTATCGCCACTGCCAGCGGTATTATAGAGGTAAGCCAAGAAGCATACGATGCTGTCATGACCAATACGGCAAAAAAAGGTCCCGTTTTGCAAACAGCGGTCATTGCTGCCATTCAAGGTACCAAGCAAACCAGTACGCTGATACCTATGTGCCATCCGCTGATGCTTACCTCCGTCAAAACAGATATTGAAGAACTTCCCGAAATACCGGGCTTCAAACTGACTGTTACTGCCAAACTTACCGGTAAAACCGGTGTAGAGATGGAGGCACTTACCGGAGTGAGTATCGGTTTACTGACGATCTACGATATGCTCAAAGCGATTGACAAAGGTATGGTGATCAAAAATGTACAGCTTGAGCACAAAAGCGGTGGAAAGTCAGGTGATTTTAACCGAGAAGACCAATAAAAGCAACCTCGGTTGCATCACTGTTACACGGTTTGTTATATAATAGTAAAAAACATAGCAAGGAGTCTGCCATGATTCTTGACAGCCATACCACAGAAAAACCGACCATAGAGTATCCCACAAACTGGGGGTTTAAAATCATCGGTAGAGACGAAGAAAAACTTAAAGCATGCATCAAAGAGGTGATGGGAGAGAAGGAACACCTTTGCTCACTAGGCAACCGTTCCAGAACTGGTAAGTTCACAACCTACAACGCCTCCTGTACGGTCGAAAGCCAGGAAGAGAGAGACAGGATCTTCAAGTGTTTTCAGGATCATGATGATGTTGAAATGGTTATCTGAGTTTTACTTCACCACCCTTTTGGCTCTCTGCACATACTCCAAAGGGTTGTGCTAAAGTGTTTTTATGCTGTTTGCTTCCTGTGCAGCATTTTATCTGCTGACAGGCTTACCAGCATCGACACAATCACATATGTCAAAAAGAAGTATAGTCCAGACTCTGCTTCTGCCCGGCTTACATCACCTTTGTCTGCCGTCAAATAGACAAGAAATGTTGCGACCACAAAGACATCGACCATCGACCACTTTCCGATCATTTTGAAAAATGCTACCATACCATGGGCGAACCTGTTCCTCAAAAAGAGTGCAACAAACATCAAAGCAAACGTTTTGACCAGCGGAATCAACACAGAAAAAAGCAACACGACTATGGCAACCGTCACATCTCCGTTCTCATACAGCTTGACCAACGACCCCATAATGCTTTTTGATTCAAAGGAAAGCACCACATCGCCCAAATAATCTATATGTTTATGTATCGTAACCATCAATATCGGTGTTATCAAGCCAAAAAAAAGCATCATAGCGGCACCAAGCGCACCAATAAAGGTAAAGGTACGCAGCGAAACCAAATATGCACTTCCACATAGAAGCAATAAAACAAACAAAGCCTTTAGCACATAATGCTTACTCTCTCGTCTATGCGTTTCCCGCACCTTTTGCAATCGCTGCAAAATCTGTTTCTCCCCATTCCTGTAATACCCCAAAGAGAGTGTCTCTGCCCACTCTTTCAGGCGGTACTCCGCCAACGACTTTGGGTTCATCTTTGCAATCTGCTGTGCAGTCGCATCTTCATATGATTTAGCCTCACCATAGGCACGCACTGAAAAAAACAGCAATGCCGCTACAAGAGCAGTTAACCACACATATACCAGTAGACGCATCACGGCTTTACCTCAAAATAGACAAGCAGTGTTTTTTGAAAAAAATTGTCATTGTCATCGCTCACCATCAAATAACGGTCTTTTCCAACACGCGCCAACCCCTCAAAATTATCGATATTCCACCCCTTATGCGTATTCATCTTGACAAGCACCCTGCTTTTGCACCATCCATGGCTGCATGCATCAAGATAAACTTTCTTGAGCGTGACGACAAATGGTTCAAAAAGCCCTTTGTAGGAGCGTTCAAGCACCAGAAGGTTCCCGTCATCCATCACCTCGATGGCAGATACACCGCTTCTTGCTTCCGGTTCTGCACGAAAGTGCCATCTCTTTCCGTGCAACGCATACACAGTCTGAGACTTTTTATTGTCTTTCTTGAGCGGCCACTCCGCTACGGTTAAGATACCATATTTCGGATGCCATGCCAATGCTTCAAGCGATTTGTTCTTGCTTCTATAGGATTTTGGATCACGCAATTCCGAAGGCAGTGTATATTTCTTGATCCGCTCTCCCAGTCTTTCCCTCTCCAGCGAAAAACTGCCTATTTTGGCTTTCCCTTCAAAAGAGATGAGTAGATGACCCTCGCCATCCAGGGTCATCCCTTCAGTATCACGTGCCCATTTTTTAAACTGCTTTCCATTGTGCTTTCTCACCTTGGCAGCAGCAATAGGGATCAACTTCTCTATCCTCTCCGACAATCCTGTCCTAAAAACAAAAAGCTTTCCCTCGTCACTCACCAGATACAACCGGGCACTCTTTGGATCATACGCTAGATCTGAGATTTCTGAAAAACGGATGCCCTGGATACGATCAAAATCAAGTTCCTTCTGATCCAGTATCCTGATATGCATGTGTGGTGCCACTTTGGGAACGATATTCACAGGGATCATCTCTGCAAAAAGCCCAATACATGTAACAATGTAGCACCATACGATACGCATCAGCGTTCAGCACTTTTCGAGGAAAAATATGCCATTGCCAACATCAACACTATCCCTGCATCAATTGAAACATCAGCAAAATTGAACACTGCAAAATCAAAACCGCAATGCCATGCGACATAGTCCACCACAGCACCATGCACAAACCTGTCATATAGGTTGCCCATAGCACCGCCTATCAACAACCCCGATGGCAACGCATATCGTCTCAGATATCCTCCATGCAGAAGATAATACAGTACGCCTCCAATGAGTATGAGTTGAACCCACTTTAAAGCATCTCCCAAAAAGGCAAACAGTGAAAAAGCAACCCCTTTGTTCATATGAAGCACCAGATCAATACAACTTCCCTGACGGTAATAGCCTTCCAAAAAAAGTGTTTTAATACTTTGGTCAATGATAAAAATACCAATAGCAGAGAAGAGGAATACGGCAAATATACGCATTAAACCAGCACACCTTTAAAGAAACTTACGCACTCCTCCATCATTGCATCGAGCGCTTTTTCATCTTTACCTTCAAGCAGCAGCCGGATCTTTTTTTCTGTTCCTGAATATCGGAAAAGATGACGCATACCTTTTGATTCAACTGTACGCTTCAGCGCATCCAACCCTTCAATCTCATCAAAAGGACGTTTCTCCTCCACAAGCAGGTTTACCAGCTTTTGTGGATACGATTCATACGGGTTAAATACTTCACTGGCCGGCAGCCCAACTGTAACTAGATATGCCAATGCCTGCAATGCACTCGAAATGCCGTCTCCTGTCTTTGCATAATCACTGAAAATGATGTGCCCGCTTTGCTCCCCACCGAAGTTGATTCCCTTCGCCTGCATGAGTTTCACAACATTTTTGTCCCCAACATCGGAGCGATACAACTTCAGCCCATGCGATGCCAAATACTCATCAAGTCCCTGATTGCTCATGACTGTCGCGACCATCCCGTCACCCTTAAGCTCTCCCTGCTGTTTCAAATGTACAGCAAGTACGGCCATCAGTTTATCTCCGTCAACCACTTCACCTTTTTCATCTACCATTACCAACCTGTCTGCATCACCATCCAAAGCGATCCCGATGTCTGCACGCTTGTCAAGCACTACTTTTGCCAGATGTTCCGGATGCATGGCACCGCACCCTTCATTGATATTAAAGCCATCGGGCGTATTGCCAATGACGAATACCTCGGCGCCAAGCTCCTGAAGAATGGTCGGTCCTACAATATACCCCGCACCGTTTGCACAATCAATCACAATACGTTTTCCCGCCAGGGTAAGCCGTTTTGGAAATGAGTTTTTAATATGCACGATATAGCGTCCGATCACATCATCGATACGCTTGGATTTTCCAATATGCTTGCCTGTTGCTTGAGCCGTCTCAAGCATCTCGTCATCTGCATAGATCTCTTCGATCTTCTCCTCTTCTTCCCTGTTGAGCTTATTGCCATCTGCATCAAAGAACTTGATTCCATTGTCGTAGTACGGATTATGGCTCGCAGAAATCATGATACCTGCATCACATCGCATATTTTCTGTCAAGAAAGCAATTGCAGGTGTTGGCATTGGACCGATCTGGACAACATCGAAGCCCACTGCTGTCAATCCAGACACCAGTGCATTCTCAATCATATAGCCACTGCGTCTTGTATCTTTCCCCACCAATATCTTGTTTGTCTTCGCAAACTGCTTGAAGTAGATTCCTGTTGCCATAGCAAGACGAAGCGTATTGCTCGCACTTACCTTTTTCCCGGCTTCACCCCGTACACCATCTGTACCAAAAAGTCTCAAAATGTTCCCCCTATCCTTTATTTCGTAGCTTAATTTTACCCAAACATCATTAACTTCAGAAACTTTTCAATTAATTATTCTTTAATCTTATTTTGGATATTATTCGCGAACTATTTTCACTCTCTAAAGTATTGAGTGATAACAACAACTCCAAAAAGGAATCCTATGGCACACCATAAGTCAGCAAAAAAGCGTATTTTGCAAACGGCGAAGAGAACAGAGCGAAACAGATATTACAGAACACGTTTCAAAAATATTGTCAAGGCGGTACATGCAGCCGTTGAAGCTGGAGATAAAGCAGCTGCGATGGAGGCATTCAAGGTCGCTAACAAAAAGATCCATGCACTTGTCAGCAAAGGATTCATCAAAAAGCAGACAGCATCCAGAAAAGTAAGCCGCCTGCACAAAATGGTCAACAAACTCGAAGCTGCCTAAGCAGTTTCGTCCCCCTCTTTACAACTCCTTTTAAATTAATTTAACACAAAGAACGCCTATGTTCAAAGAGAAACTTCAACCCTTCATCAACCGATACAATGAGATCAGCGAACTGCTAAGTTCACCCGACATTGCCAGTGACATTGGCCGCATGACGGAACTCAGCAAAGAACAGTCTGGGCTTGGAGAACTTGTAGAAAAAGCAAAAATCTATCTTGAGACGGCAGAAGCCATCGAGGAGAACAAAGAATTGCTTGGAGATCCTGAGCTTGGAGACTTGGCAAAAGAGGAACTCTCCGAACTTGAACCCATGCTGCCAAAGCTTGAAGAAGAGATCAAAGTACTCATGATCCCCAAAGACAAGAACGACGACAAGAATATCTACCTTGAACTGCGCGCCGGTGCCGGAGGAGACGAGAGTGCCCTTTTCGTTGCCGATGTCTTTAGAATGTATTCGCGTTATGCCGAACAGATGGGCTGGAGAGTAGAGATTGTCAGCTCAAATGATGGCACTGCCGGCGGTTACAAAGAGCTTATCGCCCTGATTAAAGGCGAGAGTGTCTATTCAAAGCTCAAATACGAAGCCGGTACCCACCGAGTACAGCGTGTCCCAGATACAGAAACACAAGGACGTGTACACACCTCTGCCATCACCGTAGCGGTCATACCAGAAGTTGACGATGTCGAAGTTGACATCAAACCAAATGAGATCAAAATGGATGTCTACCGCTCCAGCGGATGTGGCGGGCAGTCAGTCAACACCACTGACTCTGCGGTACGTTTGACACACATCCCAACAGGTATCGTCGTTGCCATTCAGGATGAAAAGTCCCAGCACAAAAACCGAGATAAAGCCATGAAAGTACTCAAAGCACGTGTCTATGAAGCCGAACTGCAAAAACAACTCGATGAGACTGCCGGACAGCGTAAACTGCAGGTTGGTTCCGGGGATCGTTCTGAAAAGATCAGAACCTACAACTATCCGCAAAACCGTATCACCGACCACCGTATCGGATTGACACTCTATGCGCTCGATGATGTGATGAACAACGGGAACCTCAACCTCGTTGTTGACCCACTCATCGCCCATGCACAGGCAGAGGCAATACAGGAAGCAGGGCTCTAACCTGCCGCTTCTTTCGTAATCAAACTTCATCTGCTATAATATCTCCCATATTTTTCACAAGGGAGAACAACCCATGCAAACATTCCAACACATACCAAATGACACCCCCATACATGAGGTGGTTCTTGCAGCTTTTGATACCAAGATGGATATTGAAGGAGGTTGGGGCTACAGCAAAGAAGAGGCAACCCGTTTTACCGCCAATCCGCAAGACCTTCCCGCGTCACAGCTTGAACATATGCTCGCCTCTATGCGTGTCTACCTCGAAATGAATATGACACTGCCTAAAGAGAAACGCTATGGCAGCATCAATGTCAATGAAAGAACACGAGAAGAAATCAACGAAGAGGGCAGACTGTTGCACCATGTTACCTATGAGGTTACTGGCATGAAAGAGAGTGATTACGCTGCTTTTATCAATGAGTACAAAGAGGGGTACGGAAAAGAGGAGTTCGATATGGAATCACACTTCAGACGCAGAAAAGAGGCGACACTGACCAGAACAGTATCGCACTGGTTCGATGTGACACAGATAGATTAAACAATCCTCAGATCACTTAATCCATCTGTCTGCCGAAGGCAGACATGCAAAAGCAGAAGCTTACTTGATCTTCTTGCTTTCTGTAACCGTTTTTCCGGAAAGATCTACCCATGTAATAGTAAGATCATCACCTTTTTTACCGGCTTTTGCTTTAAACTTGATCATAGGGTTTTTAGAGAGGAACTGGCTTGTTGATGCATCATATACAATTGTATCACCTACTTTTGCAGTGATATGTGTAATGAAGTTAGGCTCTTTCCCTTTCTTTTTTGCCTGATCATATGTCAACATTGGATGTTTGATCAACGCTTTTACCTTAAGAACACCGTCTTTCTCTTTTGCTTTAATTTTCATATTACCCATAGTGTGTATTCCTTTTTTCTTTTTCTCTTAAATGATATGCGGAGGATTACCCTTCACATCCGCCTTTAGCAACCTGAAGCTTAGTTTTACCTACATAGAATTTACCATCTTTGCCTTCAACGATCGCAGTAAGTTCACCGTTACCACCATTCGCATCTGTTGCCTTCAGTTTGATCTTGAGGAAATAATCTACGATACCTACATCAGGTACATTCCATACAGTTACCGCACTTTCAGGGTCCATATCCTGGAAAAATGCTACCGTTTTAGCTGGAATATCAGACTTGATAGTTACAGGTACAGCACCACCGTTACTTGCAACTTTTGGTGCTTTTACTGTCACACCTTTATTTTCCGGTTTGATATCACCATACAATGCTTTAATAGCATCCTGCACTGTTTTTGCCTTCCATGTTGCAGGCTTTGTCGCTCTGAAATCAATGCTGCTGAATGCGCTCAATGCCGCTGGCAGTGCTGCCATCGCCAACACTCCAAAACCAATAAAATTTCTTCTGTTCATACTGTTTCCTTTTTTGTTAAATTATCAGTACACAAGGTAAAACCTCATGTACCATTATACACTATAAATTGTGAAGCAAATGTGAATTATTTCGCTTTGCTAACCATATAGTCTACAACTTCTTTGATCTTCGCATCTGGAAGAGAAGTTCCACCTTTTGGAGGCATACCATTCAGCCCATGAATTGCATGGTCATACAAGGTATCCATTCCTTGTTTAATACGTGGTGCCCATGCTTTTTTGTCTCCAAGCATTGGAGCACCCATCGCATCGGTACCATGACAGACTGCACAAGAAGCATCATAAACTTTTTTACCTGGATGCTCTGCTGCACCGCCTGCCTTTTTCTTAGGCAGTTCTTTCTTCTCTGAAATTGGAGGTTGGTAGTCGCTGATACCTGTTCCACTGATACGTGCAAGTACCGGTTTCCCTTTAAAGCAGTTTTTCATACAACGTGTACCGTTACCGTAGTTCTTGAAGTCATTGAAGAATTTACGTGCATTCTCAACACCGTTTTTGCCATCTATCTTTGGTATAAATCCATCTTTGTTTGGCATAACGATTTTCAAGAACTTCTTACGGTTCAACTCATAGTCATCATCCAGCTCTTCACCATCTATTTTAATTTCATTGATAGAGACAATGTATGCACACAATGCATAAACTTCATTATCTGTCAATGACATAGGATGTGGATGAGGCATACCCGTTTTAATATACCACCACAATGTACTTGCATGCGGCCAGTAGGTACCAAAGACTCTGATAGGACCTTCATCATTCCCATCAACACGCTGGTTTGTCAAAGACTTTTGACCTTCATAGGCGTTTCCTTTTTGAAGTGCAGGATAACCTGCACCACCTGTACCAAAGTCCGCATGACAACTAGAACACTTTTCATCATACAGGGCATCACCTTCTTCTACTGTTCCATGACCTTCAGGCAGTCCGGTTCCATCAGGCATTACATCGATATTCCATGCATTGATCTCATCTTTTGTAGCTGATCTTCCGAGCTTAAAAGATGTTTTATGTGCTTTTTCATTAACATGGTAAAGCGAAGTCATACCTTTTTTAACCGGGTATGTTGAACCCCCATCAATGACTTTTTTCCCATTTGCATACGTACGTGATGCATCACTACCTGCAAACAATGTTGTCGATGCAGCCGCTACAACGACTGCTGACAGCAACATATTACGATAAGACTTGAACATTGTTCACCTCCCCTTTTGCTGTAACTTCCCAAGTGAAAATACCATTTCTGTGGTACACCGATTCGACACCCATTACATCTCTTTCATGCTTAACTGTAGGCTGAATATGCCCAGCATCATCTCTTGCGCGACTTGAGAGCAGCAATGGTTTTCCTTCATACTTGTAGATATAGCTGAATCGTGTCCACGCTTTTGGCAGTACAAGACCCTTCAGACTTGCTTCTACCCAGTTCTTACCACCATCAAAGGAGATATCGACACCTTCAATCGTTCCCATACCAGACCACGCAAGCCCTTCAATCTCAACAATATCACCTTTTTTAAGGTGTGTCCACGGTTTTTCAGGACATGGCGAAGTAATCACAGAGTTGACCTCATTCGCATAGAAGTGCTGGATTGCTTTACCGGACTTTTTCAATGCCGTATATTTCGCTGTTTCCTCTTTTGCATACCATGGTTCAGAAGCGAACTCAAGTCTTGCAAGCCACTTGACACAAAGGTTTCCTTCCCATCCTGGAACAAGCAGTCTGATTGGATACCCTTGCTCAGGTCTAAGTGCTTCACCATTTTGTGCCCATACGATCATTGCATCATCAAGCACTTTGTCGATAGGTACAGTTCTTCCCATATGAGAGCTGTCCCCGCCTTCTGCCAACATCCAGCGTGCATTTGGCTTCAATCCAAGATCTTTGATGATATCTTTAACATATACCCCTGTCCACTCTGCACAACTCATCATACCTTTTGCAAACTGCAGTGCAGGGAACTGAGGTCCACGCCACTCTGGTCCGCCGTTGGCAGGACACTCAATGAAGTGAATGCGGCTTACACTTGGATAACGTTTTAGCTCATCCATCGTCAACACAATTGGCTTTTCAACCAAACCGTGGATCATGAGTCTATGCTCATTTGGATCAATCTCGGCAACACCACCATGACAGCGGCTGAAGAAAAGACCGTTTGGTGTGATAATCCCTTCCAAATCTTGAATTGGACACATCGCAATTGATGCATAGTAATTTCCAGATGAGAGAAGCTTGGTGTTTCTTCTTGTTACATGGTGCTCATAGGGTGATGGTTGCCCATACAGGTTATGTGTCACCGGATATCCAAGTTTTGTTGCCCATGGCTGCTCTTCAAGAATCGCAGGATCACCTTTGAGTTCTTTTGCATCTATTTTCACCGGTGCCATTACGCTTGCAGCCGCCATGGCACTGACAGAAAATGCTGCCGATTTCCTAAAAAAGTCTCTTCTGCTTGACTGAACGCTTTCAGTTTCAGAAGCTTTACTTATCTTAGTCATATTACCTCCTTATTTTATTACGTAGCACTCGTTACTCTAGGGGGAGCAGAGACACTATTGTCTTTGATTGTAATCGAAATTAAATTAAAATGTCAAGCAATACAATAAATATTTTCCTTTCTGTATAGATATTTGCCAAATAGATACAAATTATTAGATATTCCAATAAATAATCAAAAAAATATCTCTTTTTCATCAAAAATATAGAAGAGTAAGAAAGCTTTACTGCAATTATATAAATTATGGTAGAATACGCTATTTCAATTCAGGATAATATCCATGCAAAATGTGGGCACAGTCAAAGCACTTTTCTTCACGTCCAAAGAGAGCAAGGAAACAATACGGCAGACAACACTTCATATAGACCCAAAAGGGATCTTAGGAGACAAACATTATGGCGGTATGCCAGAACGCAGTATACTTATCTCATCGCTTGAGAGTTATGCCATCACAGAAAAATTTGGTATTCAAATGCCCTATGGCTATCTCGGAGAAAATATTCTCATGGACTACAACCCTTACCACCTTCCTGTAGGTACACATCTGCACATTGGAGAGTGCACGTTCGAAATTACCCAAAACTGCACACTCTGCAACCATCTTGCAGCCATTGATAAGCGTATTCCAGATCTATTAAAGCACGATCGCGGTATTTTTGCAAAAGCACTTACCTTAGGCATACTCCGAGAAGGAGATGCCATTACACTTGACTAGCCGCAGCATCTGACAGATGAGCGCTTATTTTGCACCGATCTTTTTCAAAATATTTTCAAATTTCTTTTGCGCATCGAGCAGTACATCGCGTGACGGTTTATCCTGAATATTCAGTGCACTGAACCATTTATAGACTGTTGGAAATGCCATGTGGATCACATGCTCATCTTTTTTCATGTAAAGATACATGGTACATGGTGCCAAAGCCCCAGCTTCAGGATGTTTTTGTGAAACAGTGTAAATTACTGGGATTTTACAGATAGAGTAAGCATCGAAAAACTTGTATGCATCAATATCATGCTCATCAAGATCATAGTTCAAATCAACAAATGCCGGAGAGACAAACCCATTGGGAGCAAGTTCTCCCTCAAATGCCATTTCCAGATCATCTTTGGCATCTTCCCAATCTCCTTTAACAGCAAAACTGACCTCATGTACCAATGGTCCTTCTGCTTTTATCATCTTGTATGGCATTTTTCGGAATTTTCCATTGGGCATGGCACGCTTCAGTGCTTTTTCTATCTTCTTACCAAGCGTCACCAATGCAGGTTCATTGGCAGGTATGCCTGTCATTTGGGCAATACCTTCCGGAGAGAGCGAAGAAACATTAATTGTTGTTGCATCCTTTTCGGTATAGATAGACATACTAAGCGGTGTAAAGAGCGCAATCTTTGGATATTTTACACCCAAAGCACGAAAGGTCTCTTTATCCCATAGGATCATAAGATTGTAAACCTTATGATGCAGCACTTTGAAATCTCTTTTAAACGGTGTGAGCATATCATTGTTCGCTTCCACCATAAACCCCTCTTTCTCAAAGGCTGCCTGTATCGTTTTCGGTGTGATCTTCCCATCGCTGTTCTCTGATGCAAATACTCTCACATGATTTGCCTCTGCGGCACTCAGTCCTATGGTCACAACACAAAGTGTTACCAATATCTTAATGAATCTCATTCTCTTCCTTTACAATGAATTTATGGCAGTGCAGTGCCATCTTCCGGTTGTATACCGGTGTACAGGTGTTTATTATAGCTATAATTATTTTAATAAAACGTAAAAAAAATCATAACTAATTGTAAATCTATGGATTTTGTAGAGTTTTTATACAGAAAGTACTGTGCAGTATATTCATTTGCTTACCCGAAAAAGACAGTTGTCTTTTTCGAGGTGTTCACTAAAATCTATATCGGATATAAAATCTTAGATCTTGTGCAGACTCAACAATACTTGGGAGATAGGCTGCAGCCATACCAAGCTGTTTTGCTGTCGCTTCAGCCTGTGCCTGGGACATACCGCCAGCAATCAAATTGCCTACGACAGTCGCAGCTGATGCAGGATCGGATGTTCCCCCAAGCTGTGTCCACTGTGCAGCCCCTTGCTTCACATCGTCAATTTTCATTGCAGCACCGCTTGTGTTACCAAAGAAGCCGTTACTACCCGTATAGTCATAGTTTATCTTTGTATATCTTATCTGTGCAGAAATCGCATCGGTCAACTGATAGGTAAAATACGCTTCCCATGCATTACCGCGTGCAGCAAGTTTGGAGCCGATCATTGTATCTTCTGCATAGTTAAACGGTCTCCAGTACTGTGAACCGTGATTATACTCAAGTCCAAGTTTCCCATCTTCAGTTACAGGAAGCTGTGTACCAAACCAATAAGAGGTACCTGTTTCACTGTTAGATGATCCTAGCATTGATTTGCCAGCTTCCGGGAGAGTTTTGCTCCACGCAAACGAACCAAAAAGTTTTGCATCTGCAAAATATCCCTCTTCAGTAAGTCCGTCAATCAACACAGAAAAGGCTGCACCTTCCATATCTCCATATTGTCTAAATCCAAGTTCAGGCCTACCGTCAGGGTATTGTCCTACAACCTCCATACCCGGTAGATCAAATGCCCTGAACCATGTTGCTTTTGTAATAATCTGTCCGTCATTGTAGGGTTCAAAGATGAATCCAGCCAAACGAATATCTGCAAGATGCTTCCCATCATTCGCATACGGCGTAGACGATTCAAACAGAGGCTGCGCATTCGTGGATCCCTGCCCCATACAGATCTTAAAACTCATCCCGGCTATACCCGTAATGTTGGAAAGATCCAACTTGGAGCTAAGTCCATCAAACTCAACATTGATAATATGTCCCAGTGGAGACTGAGCGGGATCATCCTCTCTGAGGTTTGCCAGGAATCCGCCTGTTGAAGGGCGGCGCCCAATAGAGAATGTCCACGGCATGTCTAATCCAAATGCATTATCTCCAAGATAAAGCCAATATGCCTGTCTAACCTTCACAGAATTGTCAGTCAAAGCCTCATTAGCTGTCCAGTCAAATGATCCACCAAGACTCATAGCACGATTATGCCCGTCAACAAGCGGGTTATAGAAATCTGCACCAAATGCTTTGTTCATGGAAAGCTGACCTTTAAAGACATTATGATTGTCTGGTGCATATGCCATGTTGAGCCATAAACGCATTGACATCAAGTCATTTTTGCTTGCAGAGTTCCCATCCGCCAAATCATAGTTCACACTGTCAAGTGCCGTTCTGAAGTCAACACCCCACTTAATATTGTCATTAGCAGACTGGGCATTAACCTTTCCCAGTTTTACCTTCAAACGATCTATCTGCTTCTGAAGATGTGCTATCTCATCAGCAGTAGAAGTATAGTCACCACCTGCCAATGCAACAGACGCAGCAATCAGCGACATACCAAGAATTTTTCTCATGTTTTACTCCTTTTCTAAATTTGTCCAAAAACATGTGTAAATAGTTTAGAGCAGTAATGCTAATTCTCTACTTAAATAAACAAATAATGGAGCGTTATCCAAGATAGTTAATATGGTATTATATTTTTAATAATGATAAATGGCAATTTAGTGTTATATTATAAGCGAAAAATTAGATTTTAATAAGCATTAAAAATCAAGGAAATCAAAGAAAAAAATTGAAAAGTAAAAAGACATGATGAAAAAAGAAGTAGATAAACGAAGGAAAAACTCAAAGTGGCAGCGACCTACATTCCCACCAGGGGACCCGGCAGTATTATCGGCGATGGGAGGCTTGACTTCCAGGTTCGGAATGGAGCTGGGTATGACCCTCCCTCTAACCCCACCACTAAG